>JANOMG010000047.1:0-1511 GCA_031420175.1 Nitrospira sp. | reverse complement strand
AATGTGCCACGCAATGCAATGTATGGCTGTTCACAACTGCTCACTTCTGAAGAAGTGAGCGGGGAGGCCGCATGACCCTGTCCCTGCAGGAATATCATGAGGATCGCGAAGATCATGCAGCAGTACCGCTCTGAACATGCTTTTCCGAGAGTCGGCCGTGATCAACCGGCTCGCTGGCAGCTTGGATCTCGGCGAGAACACCAGGGCATGGCCAAGTTTCGCGATCGCTTCAATGGAGCAGCGAATCTCTCCGCATCCTCATTAACGAACTTCACGAACCGCTACAGTTGCGACGCGAGATTTCACTGACACGATGTATTCGATAACACTCATTACGGGTGATGACTGTGCCAAGGGCATGAGGCACGTTCAATTGCCCTCTAGAGAGGTAACGCGCCAGCCAGCCCTGCTCATGGATATCAACGAGTACATGGGACCTCTTCAGAATCGACATTGGCCGTTTTCGCTGGATCATTATTAAAAAAACTGGACCCTCCCCTACATCGTCCTGAACGGGCACTCTCAAATGCTGGCCGGACATTTCACGTCTTGGCAAGGCGAATTTCGTCCCTCCATGCACCTCTCAGCCAAGGCTTCACAGCATAAGGCCTCAATTGTATTCATCTCTCATCACACGCTAGCAAGGCATAGCATGTGCATATATTCGTGCTACGCAGCGACTTGAAAACCATGGATGCTTTCATTATGGCTTTGATTAATGGCACTACGATTCATTACGCCCCTCCCGTGGAACCGCTTCAGCTCCCAGGCGAGAGGATCCGTCGCGGGGCTCTAGCTCGTCTCACCCCCCTGTCGGTCGTGGTGTCCCTGCTCCTGCTGCTCTCCGTTCCCGACCGGGCGTGGTCGTTGACTCCGGGTGAGCTCTACCGCCAGGCCAAAGGGGCGACCGTGCTGATCGTGGGGGTGAACGATGACTCCCATGCCCTCTCCTTCGGCAGCGGGGTGTTCATCTCGGCGCAGGGGCTCGTCCTGACCAATGCGCATGTGGTGGAAGATGCCACCCGTCTCTTTGTCTATATCCGCAATCAAGCCGTCGATTCGGCGGCGCAGGTGCTCGCGATCGACCCCGATCTCGATCTCGCCGCGCTCCACGTCCACACGGCCCAACCGGTGCCGTTCCTGCCGTTGGCGGCGGAGGTGCCGGAGGACGGCACCCCGACGATTGCGGTCGGCTATCCACGGGTGTCGGATGTCTTGCATATGGGATTGACGCTGCACGCCTCGGTCTTTCCGATGACGATTAGTGGGGCGGCCCTGGGCCGGTCCCGCACGGCGGGGCGGTCGCTCCCCTTCGTGCAAACCGTGGGGCAGTTGAACGCCGGGAGTAGCGGCGGGCCGTTGGTGGACAGCGCGACCGGGGAGCTCGCGGGGCTGGTCGTCCAGACCGTGCCCTATTTGGAGTCGGTCAAGACGGCGCAAGGGGAGCGGCTGGGCGCGGTCATGATGCGAGCCGGCCTCAGTTACTCCATCCCGGTGTCCCGGCTGCGCGA
>JANOMG010000046.1:0-2197 GCA_031420175.1 Nitrospira sp. | reverse complement strand
AAACGGCGACTGAATCGGACGAAACCAGACTGAAAAAGAAGGTGGCGGAGAAATTAACCGGCCACGAAAATCCTAAAGAGGACGAAGCGCTTCGTTCGTTGAGGAAGCGGCTGCGGCGGACGCAACGGAAACGGCGTACTGCCACGTTACGCAAGAAGAATTCGGCTAGCAAGAAAACAGCCGCTCCTGCAAAGTAATGCCACGGCCTGGGCCAGTGATGGGCGAGTGAATTATTAAGGTAGTACCTATGGAACAACCACAGCACAAGCAAGAACCAGCCAGTCCCACGGTCTCGGAGACAGTGAGTGACGAATTCACCGATCAGGTGGCCGCGGATTTGACCGCAGAACTTCCGGTCCCGGTTCTGCCGACGGCGGAGCTCACCGAGGAAGTTGTCCTTGAAGAAGAGAAGGTCAAGGATGAGATCGAGATCCAGATCGATCTGCTCAAGGATTCCGATTGGGTGGTACGCCGCGAAGCGGCGATTACTCTCGGAGAAATGGGTGATGAACGTTGCGTGGAGCCACTGTGTCATGCGTTGCGTGACGGCGACTGGCAAGTCAGGGAAGTCGCAATCGAGGGGTTGGGCCAGATCGGTTCTCCCGCCGTCGAACTGTTGATCAAGTTGCTTCGCGATTGGGATGTCAGGAAGTATGTGATTGCAGCGCTGGGCAAGATTCGGGATGAGCGGGTCCTCGACCCGCTCATGCTGCAGCTGAAAAATGATGAGTTTAAGGACGATGCCACGAATGCTCTTGTCGAGCTTGGTGAACCGTCGGTCTCTCGCCTGGTCAAAGCGCTCAAGGACAAGGATGAAATGGTTCAGAAGCAGGCCATCATGGCCCTGGGCCGGATCAAGAGTGCCGAAACGATCGACCCCCTCATCAACATGCTCACGGATAAAGATTGGTTTACCCGTTTGACGGTCGCGGCGGCACTCGAGGCGATCGGCGATGACCGAGGTCGCGATGCGATTAAGCCGTTGATGAAAGATTCGGACATGGTGGTCCGGATGCGGGTGGAGCGGATCCTGGCGAAGTGGAAGAAGCAGCCCGCCAACGCGTAGCGGTTATTTACTCAGTTGCCGGTCGACTTCCCGTTGAATGTCATCGATCTTCTTCAGTGATACCGGTTTCCCCATCGACAATTCCAGTCTGACTTCTTGAATCGTGCCGGTGAGTGTTCGCACGGCGAGCATCGATTCGTCTTGCTTGGCCCCTTTGGTCGCATTCTCCAACGTCTCGGCTGCCGCACTTAACTGCTTCGCGGCTTCTCCAACATTTTTCTCGAAAAGTTCTGCTTTCGCCTGCACCACCCTCGATTTACTGTCGAGGAGCGCCTGACGCCTGCGGAGGTCCCGCTCGATCCCTCTCGTCGTGTCGTAAATGTTACGCGACGTGTCCGTGATGGAACGTTGGAGGTCTGAGATCGTGTGTTGTAAGGTGCCGACCGGGCGTTGGCCGAAATAGAACCCGAGGCCGAATGATGTGGCGGCCAGGACGAGGGCTCCGACGAATTTCCACATGACGAGATCCTTTCGACTAATTCGACTAATGGGCTTTAGGGGATGGCGCGGAGCGTCGGAGTTGTTGAAGGAGACTCCCGGCGGCTGCCAGTCGAATGGCGACGTCTGAGTCCTGCAATCCTTTCTTGAGCAACGGCATCACCGGAGCGGTACTCTTTCCCAGGGCTTTCGCGGCCATGAGACGCGGCTGTGGTTGCTGGTCTTGCAAGAGCATCTGTAAAATAACGGCGGCTTGCTTATCGGACGTTGCGGCCAATGCGTGGGCCGCGGCGGCACGTATAGAGGGATCCGGGTGTCTCGCCAAGTCTGCCGCGAGCAAGATGGCCGATGTGTCGCCTAATCGAAGCAGCCCTTCTGCGGCACTGGCTCGTACCTGCATGTTGGCATCGCGGGTGAGGGCCTGTAGTAACGGTCGGTTTTCGCGAATCCCCAGCCGGCCAAGGCTGGTCGCTGCAATTGCGCGCACGCGGGCGCTGTCATCGTTTAGCGCATGGGTTAAGGGTGCGACCCCACCAGATTGTCCAAAATCTCCCAATGCCCCGGCGGCGAATGCGCGGACCGATGGCTCGGGATCGTAGACACCCTGGCTCAGGACCGACAGACTTGAAGGACGTTTCAGTTGTCCCAGCACTCCCAGTGCCGCCATGCGGAGCTCGGGGTCCGGAAGCGTTG
>JANOMG010000045.1:0-2307 GCA_031420175.1 Nitrospira sp. | reverse complement strand
CTTCATTGGCCGAGCCCACCAGCGCCCGGACCACGATCGGATCTCCGAGATAGGCGCGCAGCAGCGGCGTACCCGGATCCCCATGGATACCCGAGACGAACAGTTTGGACGGATCGGGATTGTTCATCAGCCGCACACTCAGTGGCTCAACCCGCATGCCGTAGCCACTACCGGTCGTGGCTTCTCCGCCGTTCAAAAACGACATCGCCGATGTATTGATACGGTCAGGAAACTTGTGCGAGGGAGGACCATCCACGGTGACCGCACCCATCTTGGCTTGCGGATTGTCCGTGGTAATCAGCTCCGCTGAGCGAGCGTTACTGTCCATGATGTGCATCATGACTTCACGGAAACTTCCACGAATATGGGCCGAGACCGGCTCCAGCGTATGGATGTCGGCGATCGGACCACTCCGAATCTCCTTGCCGGTCATCGGATCATGATAGGTGGAGCGCGGCGGCTCGGTGATGAAGGCCGAGAACAATCCGTGGCCCCAGGTATCGGTGCCGAACACGTGGTCGTGCCAGTAGACCGTTCCGAAGTCGGCATCCACATACCAGCGCTCGCGGATGAACTCCACGCTGGCGATGTCGCCTTTCTTATGACGGTACTTCAAGGGCCGATCGAAAGTAACGGTCTTGCCGTTGATGCTCTTGATGCGCGCGATCTCAAAATACTTGGGATCGTCCATGCCGACGCCCAGTTCGGTATTCGGATGGAACTTGGACGCGTCAGCCAGGGTGATACTGTGCCCGCCCGCCTTGACCTCGGCGGTCAGGACAGTATTGCCAGGCAGCGGCATCCCCTTGGTCGGTTCGGGGTCCGTCAGCATCGTGAAGGCCCGCAAGGACATGTCGTAGGAGAACCCGATCGTGGGGCCGTCCGACGCGCTCGTGTCGAACTGGAAGAAGTGCGGGTGCAGGTTGACCTTGTTCGCCCAGCCCGTCCGCTCGTCGTCCGGAATCTCGTTCTTATAGATAACATCCACGCAGTCATACACATTCCCGCGGATCACCAGCGGAATCTGCTTCACCGGATTCTTCCGAACCTCTTCCTCCTCCTCGTGGAGGACAAAGATCATGCCGTTCGGGTCCACGATGGCGGGTGTTTTGGGCGTCGCCGTCTTCAACGTGATCGGTAGCGTGATCGCGTGGATGTTGAAGTACTTGCGTGGCGAATCCGTTGGACAGAGGCTCCAGGGCCCCTGCTCACCCGGCTTGGCCGGCTCTGTGCTCTTCGTGCCGTCTTCCCGGACATGGAAGGGTTCCAGCCAGGGGGCTCCGCCATGGTTCGGCGCGAACGGCGGCCGCTTGCCCAGATGCGGGCGCAACCAGGGGAATGCCAGTTTTCCCGTCTGTGGATCGAAAGTGATCGCCGGCCGCTTCAGCGGCGTGGGAGAGGCGTAATCGGCCCACTTGTGCGGGGTCTCCGGCTCATTGAGCGCCAGTGCCCCGTCCCATTTCCAATTCACCACCGTCGCATCGTGCGCCTGCGCCTGCTTGGTCTGATCTTCCGTTTTGCCGGGCAGACCTTGCGGGGGCAACATGTATTCTACCCAGTCCTTGATGGACACCTTCACCGGGCTGGCCTTCCAATCGGTCTTGTCTTTCGTGATCTCGTACTTTTTCCCTCCATACCAATCCACCATCGTGCCCACGAGTTTGTCGGAGGACACAGCCGGCTTGATCTTGCCCTTCCGGTCCGGCAATTCAACCAGGGGTTTCATCACGTCCGTCTGAGAACCGGGCGTCTGGAGCGTGTTATAGACGCGCCAGAACCCCCACATGCCGGTCACGTAGTGCTGCGGGATGTGGCAGTGAAACACAAATTCTCCGGCCAGGGCCTGGAGACCGCCGGAGCCACCCTCGATAACTTCATCGAAAACCTCAGAAGGCCCGATGGATTGGACGTCCAGCCGGTCGGAGGTGTCGCGCATCGCCGGAAACTTGACCGGCCCGTTTTTGCTCAGCGTCGGATCGAGCTGACTGGTGCCGGGCTGTCTCGCCCAACGGATTGACCCGCCATGCAGATGGTGCGAATGGACGATCTCGGATCCGCCGATCATGCGGTACTTGGCGGGATCGCCCAGATAGGATCGCGGAACCGTTGTGGCCGGGTCGCCGAACGTGTAGGAACCATAGCCCTGAGACTCGTCGGAAAATCCGATTAAATGCGCCTGCTGCTCAAGCCTCGTCCCATGCGGCTCGCTCCGATAGTTGAGCAAGCGTGCCGCCGGCCGATAGGTATCGGTATGGGGATCGCGCTGCGGCAGCATATCGCCCGTGCGACTTAACAAACGGAACGTCT
>JANOMG010000044.1:0-17978 GCA_031420175.1 Nitrospira sp. | reverse complement strand
AAGAAGGCAGGCTAGCCTCTCGCCAAGCCGAAGAGATTGAATTACGCTCGGCGGCCTTTCCTCTCACCGCTCCGATCTCTATTTGTTCGCTGTGACTGCGAGGCGGAACCCCAACGCGTGCAATAACGCATCGAGGCTCTTCAGTTCAGGATTTCCACGTTCCGACAGCATTTTGTAGAGACTTTCGCGGTTGAGCTTCGTCTTCTCGGCGAGTTGCGCGACTCCCCCTTGAGCCTCGGCCACGTTTCTCAGTGCCACTAAGAACAGCTCCGGGTCCTCGTCTTCTAGCGCCGCATTGAGGTACTCTTCCGCCTCGCCGCGATCGCGCAAGCCCTCGATCAGCTCCGCATGATAGGCTTTGCTCTTGCTCATGATCGCCTCCTGTACTCGCTCCAATAGCGCTTCGCTTGTTCGATATCTTTAGCCTGCGTGCTCTTGTCTCCGCCACAGAGCAACAACACGATCGTCGAACCAACCTGGCCGAAATAGACTCGGTAGCCTGGTCCGTAATCGATCCGGAGCTCCTGAACCCCATCACCCACACCGTGACAGTCTCCGAGGTTCCCCAGCCCCACTCGATCCAACCGCACTCGAATCTTGGCTCGGGCCTTGATGTCGCGCAACGAGGCGAATCATTCGCTAAATGGCGCCTAGCCATCTTCCGTCACATAGATCTGGAGTTATTTTGGCGTCGCCGCCATAGGTTTCAACTGTAGCTTATAAGCTACTTCCTGGCAAGAAATGAACCTCCCCCTAGATACGTTGCCTCTCCCCTATCTGCCCATGCGGCTCAATCTGTTGCCTTGACTCCCTCACCATCTCGCCTATAAGTTCTCTTACCTACGGTTCACCTGTTACTGTAAAGGAACGCCCAATGATCACGCTGTTTACCCCGCTACAGGCCGGGAACATCCACTTACCCAACCGCATCGTCATGTCGGCCCTCACCCGAGCGAGAGCTGGCTCCACACACATTCCCAACGACATGATGGTGGACTATTACTCCCAACGGGCATCGAGCGGACTCATCATGACGGAATGCACCATGGTCGATGCCCACGCCTGCGCCTTCGTCGGTGAAGGCGGAATTTACAGCCCCGCGCACGTGGCCGGCTGGACACGAGTCACGGACGCTGTGCATGCCAAGGGTGGCCGCATCTTCATGCAGATCTGGCATCCCGGTCGTGCCGCGCACTCGGTGTTGAACGAGGGCGAGCAACCGGTCTCCAGCAGCACCACAGCGATTCGCAATGACGTGACCCATACCCCCGAAGGCGCCACACCCTACGAAGTCCCGCGCGCGCTCCGCACCGAGGAAATTCCGCGGTATGTGGACATGTTCAGGCTCGCCGCGCAGAACGCCCAACAGGCTGGCTTCGATGGGGTGCAAATCCACGGCGCTCACGGCTATTTGGTCGATAACTTTCTACGCGACGGCGCCAACGCACGCACGGATGCCTATGGGGGCTCTGTTCCCAACCGTGCTCGGTTTCTACTGGAGGTGACCGATGCCGCCATCGGCGTCTGGGGCGCCGGTCGCGTCGGGGTACGGATCTCGCCCCTGGTTCCGTTCAATGACATGGTCGACAGCCAGCCCGAAGCGCTGGTGACTTATGTGGCGCAGGAATTGAGCCGACGAACGATCGCGTTCCTCGAAATACGGCACGAGAGCCACGCATTGCCTGAGGAGCAAGCCATCCTGACGATCGCCCGCCGACATTTCCAGGGTGCACTGATGAGCAACGGGAATTACACGCGGGAAAGCGGCGAATCGACGGTGGCACGCGGAGCGGCCGATGCGATCGTGTACGGACGGCCGTACATCGCCAACCCGGACCTGGTCGAACGCTTCGCGAAACAGACCCCGCTCAACGAGGTCAACTACGATCGGCTGTATGGGGGTGGACCCGACGGCTACAGCGACTATCCGGCCCTGGCCGCGCGTTGATTCCAGGCAGGGAGGGGGAAACGGGGACTTTCTGACGAAACCGTCACGATGTCTGATTTATTCGACTACAAGACGGCAAGAACCGAAGGCGATGGGACTCCCGCCCTCTCCAAGACAACCGATCGCGGATACGATTGCCAGAATCAAAAAATCCAGGCGCTCAAGACGACCTGGTTTTCCTGTCAGATGGGAGCCGGTACCGTGGTGGGTTCCAACGGGAACGACGACCAATTGACGCCGGTCATGCCGGGATCTGCGACCGCTGCGCTCCTCACGATCGCCTGCGGCAAGCCCTAGCAGCGTACGGCGTCGGCTTTCCCCCGCTGATTGACGGCCTCCAGTCTCATGAGATACTCTGATGACCAGAATTGTGGTCATAATTGTGAGGTGAGTCGTGGCGAAAACGTTGTCTTTATCAGAAGTGAAAACGCGGTTGCCTGAGCTGGTGGCGGGTGTGCAGGAGCGCGAGGAGGAGGTCGTAGTCACGAAGAACGGCCGTCCGGCTGCAATCCTGATCAACGTCGATGAGTATACCCGCCTGAAAGAGACGCTAGACGTGTTGAGCGACCCTGTCCTGATGAAGCAGATCGGCAAGAGCCAAACATTCTATAAAACCGGGAAGAAGGGTCTCTCCTTTGAGGACGTGTTCGGTGAGCCATTCACCCCCGTCAAGAAGCGTCGCACTGCGTGAGTCCCTACCGTCCTGATATCCCTCCGCATGTGGCTGAGGTGATCCGCTCTCTCCATCCCGACCTGAAACGGTCCATCAAAGCGGCTGTTCGTGGCATTGCGACCGACCCCGAATGCGGGGAGCCGCTCAAGCGTGAACTCAGCGACTTGTGGAAGTATCGCGTCCGCCGCTTTCGAATCGTCTACGCCATCGACCGCAAGGCACATGTGATTCGCCTCATAGGCGTCGGCCATCGCCAATCTATCTATGAAGATCTCACCGCCAAGATTCGCAAGAAGAGCTAAGCCGTCTGCCAGATAATCAATTCGCACCGCGCGGCGTTTATCGCCCAACCAAGCAAGGGTTCAGGAATCCTTCGACTCCAGCCGTCAAACTGCCACACGCCTCCATCGTCTCCCTAGAGGGCAGGCTAGAAGGTCTCGCACTGCGCATGTCCAACGAGGGGAGTCCGCGACCACGCGTTGCACGAGCACAGAAAATCAACAGACCGCCCTCTTATTCTGAGCGATCTCGTTCCGCAAGCAGAGCGAGACCACCGGCTACGCCGCCGTTGCACTCGGCACCTCTTTGCTGAGCGCAGCCTTCTTCACTGCCACGCCCCTCACCCGATGCATCTTCTCCCGCGAATGGTAGGGCACCAGTCCTTCAAGCACCATCGGCAGCCTGTCGCAGGGTACATCCTCCATGATCTTGACCGCCAGCTTAGGATCAGGACCTGAGCGGCCCCCCACATAGATATCGACCGCATCGACTACTTTCCCATCGATCTTGGCCTTCTTGCCCAACAGCCCGATATCCGCCACGAGATGATTGCCGCAGGCAGCGGGACAGCCGGACCAATGCATGGTGATCGGCTTGAGCAGGCTCCCCAGGCGAGCCTCCAGCGCCTTCGCTGTCTCCACCGCCCGGCCTTTGGTTTCGATGACCGCCAAATTGCAGTAGTCGCTCCCCACACAGCTCACCAGCCCCTTGTAGATCGGTGAGGGGTTATAGGCAAATTGCTTCACCAGCGGCTCTTGGTCGAGATCGCCGATCTTGCGATCGGACACGTTCGGAACAATCAGGGCTTGCGCCGGTGAAATCCGGATCTCCCCCGTTCCATATTTCTCTGCCAACGCTGCGATCTTGGCCAGGTCGTCGTGTGTGATACGCCCCACCAAAACCTTGAGCCCCACATAGTTCATGCCCGGTTGTTGTTGCCGATAGATGCCGATGTGGCTCTTCTCGACGGCTTTTCGCGCATCGACGCCGGCCGGCGACAGTTTCTTGCCCATGCGCGTTTCGACTTCCTCCCGGAACCGGTCTTCTCCCCACTCCTCCAACAAGAAGGCCAGTCTCGCTTGTGTGCGATTTTCTCTCGAGCCATGTTCCCGAAAGATCTCAATGACCGTGCGACTTACGGCCAAGGCTTCGCCTTCTGTCACAAAGAGATCGAGCGGCGTAGCGATACGATACCCGCCGGACCCGAGCTTACCGCCGGCCAAGAGGTTGTACCCGAGATTTTTGCCATTGACGCCGTCGTGATAAGCCGGCACAAGGGCCAGGTCTTGCGTTTCCATGTGCACACAGTTATCCGGACAGCCTGTCACCGCCACGTTGAACTTCCGCGGCAAGTTCGAATAGGCCGGATTGCCCAGGATCTCTTCGTTGATGGCGCGCACGATGGGCGTCGCATCCGACAGTTCCTCAGGACTCAGCCCGGCAACCGGGCAGGTCATCACGCCTCGCACATTGTCCAT
This sequence comes from Nitrospira sp., assembly GCA_031420175.1. Classification (GTDB taxonomy): domain Bacteria; phylum Nitrospirota; class Nitrospiria; order Nitrospirales; family Nitrospiraceae; genus Palsa-1315. The sequence continues at coordinate 13,600 of JANOMG010000044.1, read as the reverse complement.
GCCGGTTTGGAGGGAGGTCAGCCCGACCTCGTCCATCTTGGCAAAGACCGTCGGCACGTCTTCGATCCGGATGTGCCGGAGCTGTATTTGTTGCCGCGTCGTGAGGTCTAAGACGCCGTTGCCATACGTCCCGGCAATGTTGGCCAGAGCCCGCAGTTGATACGAGCTGCTCTTGCCGCCCGGTATCCGCACGCGAATCATGAAAAAGCCCGGCGTGGGATTCCGCAGAAAGAGGCCATACCATTTGAGGCGCTGGACATCGTCCTCCGGGATCGATTCCCATCCCGCTTTGGCGTAGTGCGCGATCATCTCCTTCACCGCCAACCCGTCGCGCTCCGTCTTGATGGCCTCGATTTTGTTCATGTTCCTTTCTCCAATGACACACGATAGTCGGCCCCGGTTCGTTCGAGCACCACGAAGCCGGCGCGATTGAGGCGGTCGACGATTGAAAAGACTGTGACCCAGTCCAGCCCCGGCAACCGGGACAGGTCTTCGAGCGAACTCGCGCCGCATTCACGCAGCCGTTGTACTACACAATCCTCGTTCGACATCACGGCACGATCAATTGTAGTCGCCATGGTTCCCTCCTTCCGATTCGTATTTGGGTCAGCAGGCCTCCCGTGCCGGAATGACATGCGGCAATTCCCTTGGCTCAGTACAGTTGACGGTATAGGGACTCGCCAGCCAGTAGAGACCTCCGACGAATAGGCCACCGCCGACGATGTTTCCCAATACGACATAGAACTGGTTGTACCAGTAGCCTGCCCAGCTGACTGCGTCCCCATGGGGGAGAAACAACGCCATGCCGAGAAACGATTGATTGGCGACGCTATGCTCGAACCCGCTGCCGATGAATGCGAACAGGCACCAGAAGATCAGCATGATCTTGGCCGCATCGTTCGTCGTCCGCCCGGAGGTCCATACCGCCAGGCAGACGAGCCAATTACACAGAAGACCCCGAAAGAACAGCTCCCACGCCGGCAACGACATTTTCATGGCCGCCACGTTTCCGATCAGGTCGGCCTGCGGCCCCTTGGACAGGACGCCCGATTGGACGACCAGCCAGGCCAGTGCCAGCGAACCAATGAGATTGCCGACCCAGGACCAGACGTTGAGCTGCACCACTTGGGTCCAGGTGAGGCTGCGCGACAGCCCGCCGATGACTCCGGTCATGTTGTTGCCGGTAAACAGTTCCGATCCGGCGAAGATCACCAACGTGAGGGCGATCCCGAACGACACACCCATCACCAGCTTCAGCATCGGCGATCCGACTGCGGCCAGTGGCCCGCCGATACTGAAAATCAACGCGATGCCGAATCCCACATAGACGCCCGCCAGGGCCGAAAGTATGAGGTAGCGTGACAGCGAGACCTCCATGAACCGATGTTTCTTCGCAGCCAACGATGCGATCCGCTCGTGATCCGTGGTGTACATCTCGGTCTCCTTGTCCGTCATTAAATAAACAAACGGCGTCCGTCTTCCCGAATAGGAGACGGACGCCGTTGTCCGCGTGACATCGCTCTCTGTTGTGACACGGCGGAAACGCCTTTGTTCCCGCACCCGACCCACTCTCAGATGGTCACTAAAACGTCTTATACTCGAGCCACTTCCCATTCAGCGTAATTTTGCAGCGGGCTTCGCCCTCGCTGCCGGTCACCTTTTCCATGTCGAGCGTGAAGTCGATCGCGCTCATGATGCCGTCGCCGAACATCTCGTTGGCCTGGTCGCGCATCGAGTCTCCATACACCCCGATGATCTCCAACAAGCGATACTTGAAGGGATCGGTCGTATTCGGGAAATCTGTCCGAACCGGGAACTTGCTCAACGACGAGGTGAGCTCTGCATCCAGCCCCAGCAGATCGCCGACTTTCTTCGCGTCATCAGCCGGCAGCTTGTGCGTCCCCTGCAGCACCGCTGCGACGAATGTAGGATTTCTCCCTACCGCTTTAGCCACCTCTGCAATCGTCACCTTCTTCTCCAAGCGCTTTGCTTTAATCACGTCTTTCACCTTCTTCGCGTCCATCGCATGCTCCTCCTTTGTTAATACGTCTTCGCACAGACCTGCCATTTCGACTTCAGAACCTCACGACGAGCGGCGCAGCCGCTGGCGACTCCCCCTGCGTACCCCTCTCACCCGCCACTCCGTGCGCGGCATGACGGACGAGAAAATGAATCACATGGTTCCTCATCTTGTAGTAGTGGGGATGCTCAATGACCGTATCTCTCGACCTGGGGCGAGGGATCGTCACATCCACAATCTCCGCGACGCGCGATGAAGGCCCGTTCGTCATGAGCATGATGCGGTCGGACAAGAGAATCGCCTCGTCCACATCGTGGGTAACCATAAATACCGTATTGCGCGTCGCGTTCCACATCTGGACCAACTCCTCTTGAATGACTCCTCTGGTCAGTGCATCGATCTGGGCGAAGGGCTCATCCAGCAGCAACACCTTGGGCTCGATTGAAAAGGCCCTGGCGAGACCGACTCGCTGCTTCATGCCCCCCGATAAGGCGATCGGCCGCTTATCCTCAGCCCCCTTGAGGCCAACTAACGCAATGTACTTGTGCACGTGCGCGACCATCTGCTCATGCGTCCAGCTTGGATAGGCTGACCGGACAGCCAGGGCGATGTTCTCGAACACCGTCATCCAGGGCATGAGGGCAAAATTTTGGAAGACGACCATCCGGTCCAATCCAGGACCGGACACCTCACGTCCATTCAAGATCACGCCGCCCTCCGACAGGGTTTCCAACCCGGCGATGATGTTGAGCAGTGTGCTCTTGCCGCATCCCGAGTGGCCGATCACGGTGACGAACTCACCCTTGTCGACTTTCAGCGTCACGTCTTTGAAAATACAGACCTCTCCGCCTCCGGCATGACCGGGGAAAAACTTGCTCACATGATCGACGATGAGAAATGACATGGGTTACTCCTGATACGTCACAAGACCGGCGAGTTTGTTGAATCCTGAATCCAGAATCACGCCCACGACCCCAACCACCAGGATGGCGAAGATGACCCCGGCGATGTCGAGGTTGTTCCACTCGATCCAACTCAGGTAGCCGACGCCTAACTCACCCAACAACATCTCTGCCGGCACCACGGCAACCAGCGCGCTCCCGAACGAGATTCTCAGACCGTTCACAATCGTCGGGGCTGCTCCAGGCAAAATCACCCGGTAAAGCCGTTTGAACCATGAGAGCTGCAGAATGGCCGCGACGTGCAGGTATTCTTTTTTGAGTGAACTCACTCCGAACGCCGTCGTCGCCAGGGTCGGCCAGACGGCTGCCATGAATACGACCAGGATGGCTGTCCATTTGGGATCCTTGACCGTGTACAGCAGCAAAGGCATCCACGCCAACGGCGAGATCGGTTTCAAGATCTGAATGAACGGGTTGACAGCTCGGAAGAGCACGCGGTTCAGCCCCAGGAGGATGCCGAAAAGGATCGCCACGACCGAAGCCGCGAGGAATCCCGCAGCAAATCTCGAGACGGTGTACAGGACCAGGTAGGCGATACCGTGGTCGTTGGTCCCCTTGATGACGAACGCCTCGCCCAATTCAACCCTCGCCTTCTCCACCACCGCGAGGGGACCCGGCACCCCCTTCATCTTCTCAGGATTCCAGGCGTAGCCTCTCTCGGCCGTTCGAACGATGTCTCCGTTGAACTCCATCATCTGCAGTTGTTCGCCCGTCTTACCCTTCGCCTCGAAGGGCGCCCGCAGCGTGAGCAGATGCCACCCGCCGAGAAAGACCACGAGGATAAACCCCGAGATCAGCCACGGATTGCCGTTTCCAATTGTTTTCATCGTTCCCGTCCTCTTCGACTATTACGCCATGCTGTGGATAGTGAAACTGCGGACATAGGCGTCCGGTTGGCTCGCGTCGAACTCCCGGCCCATGATCGTATGTTTGGCCATCGTCCCTTGATGCGTCGGATATCCAAGCTCCTTGGCGATCCGGTCGCAGTCGGCCGCTCGATACACTTGCTCCGCCACGGCTTTGTAATTGACCTCACCCTTCAGGTGGCCCCACCGTTTCATCTGGGTCATGATCCAGATCGCCATCGAGTGCCAGGGGTACGGATCGAAATCGATACGGCTCGGGTCCTTTTTGATCGCGCCCAATCCGTCTGCATAGGTCCCCGTCAACACCTGTTCTAAGACCGTCACCGGCTGATTCAGGTAATTCGTCGGCGCAATCGCCTCGGCAATCTCTTTCCTATGGGCCGGGTTGGACGCATAGTGCGTGGCATCCACGATGGACCGGAACAGCGCCAGGAACGTATTCGGATACTGCGTGGCAAATTCCTTGGAGATCGCGAAGCCGCAACAGGGATGCCCATCCCAAATCTCCTTGGAGAGCTTGAAGATGAACCCCGCGTTTTCGTAGACGGCCCGTTGGTTGAAGGGATCGGGGGCCAGATATCCATCGACGTTACCGGCCTTAAGATTTGCCACCATCTCCGGTGGCGGCACGACACGGATTTGCACGTCTTTGTCCGGGTGCACGCCACCCTCTGCGAGAAAATAGCGCAGGAGATAGTTGTGCATCGAGTAATCGAACGGCACACAGAATCGAAATCCCTTCATGTCGGCGGCGGTTTTCACGCCCTTGTGTTTGTTATGCAGCGTGATCGCTTGCCCATTAATATTTTCAATCGCCGGCATGTAAAACGGCACCGGGACAGAACCGGCGCCTAGCGTGATTGCCAGCGGCATCGGCGACAACATATGGGCCGCGTCGACATCTTTATTAATGGCCCAATCTCGCACCATGGCCCAGCCGGCTGCACGTTTGACCTTGGCATTCAGGCCATGCTTGCTATAAAACCCCAACGGCTCCGCCATGATGATCGGCGTGGCGCAGGTGATGGGAATAAAGCCGATGGTGAGGTCTGTCTTTTCCGGCTTCCCAACCGGATCGGCCGCGAATGCGGCGAACTCTTTCAGAGGGAGCCATTCAGCGACAAGGGCCGTCAAGGCAGCCGTGCCCATGGCTGCCAGGAACCGCCGGCGCGACGGGTCGGCGGCTTGTAGCACCGCCGCCGACACGGCTCGCTCAACGGTGCGCTCAAAATGCTCCTCGTAGGATTCGACTTTCGTCACGCCAACTATCGCGTTCGCTGTCATCGCCAGCTTGCTGTCCCCATCTCCTTCGCTCATGACCACCTCCTTATAGGTATTGCTGTGTCCATCCCTGCCTGAAGTGCCTAAGTCCGCCCGACTGCACAGGCGCGAAACACAAAAGCGTCCGTCTCTCACTCGCGAGAGACGGACGCCATTGTCCGCATTGATAGGTCGGCACCGGCCTATCCACTGTGTACGTTGACACCGATCTCCGACGACCCGTGCCGAAAAACATAACGGCGTCCGCCACTCATTTTCAGAATGACGGACGCCGTTGTCCGTGTACCGTATGTCGAGAGCTTTACCGAGGCGCCGTTGCCTCGACTCCACTCATACGGGAGATATGTACCATGCCTCCCCTACCACGTCAACCCATACTTCAGATGGGCATGTGTGCTCTAGACGTCGTAATAGAGGTAGAACTCATACGGATGCGGCCGCAACCGCATGGTATCGACTTCCTTGGTCCGCTTGTAGCCGATCCAGGCTTCGATCAGGTCCTTGCTGAAGACCCCGCCCTTGAGCAGGAACTCATGGTCCTTTTCAAGGTTGTTCAACGCTTCGTCGAGGCTGCCAGGCATGGTGCGGATCTTCGCCGCTTCCTTCGCCTCGAGATCGTAGAGATCCTGCTCAGCCGGTTCACCGGGGTTGATCTTATTCTGGATGCCGTCCAACCCGGCCATGAGCATGGCAGAGAAGGCGAGATAGGGATTCGCGGCCGGGTCCGGGAACCGCACCTCGATCCGCTTCGCCTTGGGGCTCGGTGAATACATGGGAATCCGGATGCCGGCCGACCGGTTCCGGCTGGAATAGGCCAACAACACCGGGGCTTCGAACCCTGGCGTCAAGCGCTTGTAGGAGTTCGTCGTGGGATTGGTAAAGGCGGCCAGCGCCGGCGCATGTTTCAGAATCCCGCCGATGTAGTGCAGGCACATCTGCGACACGCCCGCATATTCCTTCCCGGCGAACAGGGGCTTGCCGTCCTTCCAGATGCTCTGGTGGCTATGCATGCCGGACCCGTTGTCTCCAAAGATCGGCTTCGGCATGAAGGTCGCGGTCTTGCCATGGCGACGGGCGACGTTCTTGACGATGTACTTGTACATCATCATTTTGTCTGCCGTCCTGACCAGCGAGTCGAAGCGGATATCGATTTCCGCCTGACCGGCCGTGGCGACTTCGTGGTGATGCTTCTCGATCTGGATACCGGCTTTCTCCATCTCCAGAATCATCTCGCTGCGGATGTCCTGTTGCGTATCGGTCGGGGCGACAGGGAAATAGCCTTCCTTCTGGCGGATCTTGCCGCCCAGGTTGTGGCCTTCCTGTCCCATGTTCCACACGCCTTCTTCGGAGTCGATGAAGTAGTAGCCGCTGTGGCCATTCTGATCGTACCGGGCTTGATCGAAAATGAAGAACTCGGCTTCGGGACCCCAATAGGAGGTATCGCCGATCTTCGTGCTCTGGAGGTATTTCTCCGCCTTCTGCGCCACATAGCGCGGATCGCGATCGTAGGTCTCGCGCGTGATCGGATCGACGACGTTGCCGATGAGGCTCAGCGTCGGGACCGCACAGAACGGATCGAGACAGGCCGTCGACGGATCCGGCACGACCAACATGTCGCTGTTGTTGATGGCCTTCCAGCCGCGGATGGAGGAGCCGTCCAGTCCTGACCCGTCCTTGAAGAGGTCTTCCGTCAATTCATTCGTCGGAATACTGAAATGCTGCCACGTCCCGATGAGATCGACAAACTTCAAGTCGACGATCTGGACTTTATGTTTCTTCACATACTCCAACACTTCACGTACGTTCATCCCCTTCTCCTTTCACATGACCCTGAATGAGACTGTGCCGCCTCTGCTAGGCCGCTTTCGCCTCGAGAAAATTCTCGATGGCCGTTTCGACTCCCGTTCGTAACCGCTCTAATTGCCCGTGGTCCTCCAGCTTCTTCCCGTGCTGATCGGCGACGTAGAACACATCGGCCACCTGATCCAGGCGCGTCGAGATGCGCGCGGCATGGATAGATAAACCAAGCTGAAAAATGGTGTTCGTGATCACATACAACAGACCCTGGCGGTCATCGGCAAATACATCGATGATCGTATAGGCGTCCGACGTTTCATTGTCCACCCGCACCTCCGTCGCTTCACGGGCTTTCGGCAGCGATCTCGTCAGCTTCAACCGCGCGCCCCGGCGCAGCACATCGTCGACATGCTCCCACCCCTTAAGGACCGACGCGATCCGATCGCCCACCGTCCGGAGCCGCTCGGCCGGAGGTGCGCCCTGATAGTCCGGATCCATCACCTGGAACGTATCGACCACAATCCCGTCGGCTCTGGTAAGAATCTGCGCATCGAGAATCTGCACCCCGCTGCCCGCCATGACACCGGCGATCTTCGAGAACATGCCCGGCGTCACGTCATTATGGGCCACGACGGTATATTCGCAGGTCCCCAGTTCCCCGTTGAACTCCGTCTCCACCAGCACTTCACCGACATGCAATCGCCGCACGGCCGCCAAATGCGCCGCCATACGGGATGATACCGTGCCATAGATATAACGCTCGGGGAATTGGCTCAGTTGCTGTTCGACCCAGGCCAATGTTCCATCGGATGGTCCAACCATGAGCGGATGCCGGCTCACCTCCTCGGCAATCTGGCGGACTCGTTCGGGTGCCCCGACGCCGTTCCGTTCTCCGGACACCTCGGACATCGTGCGCTGGTAGAGCTCGATCAGGAGCGATTCTTTCCACTTGGTCAAGACCCCGGGACCGACCGCAGCGATATCGGCAGCCGTGAGCACCAACAGTTTCTTCAAGACTTCCGGCGTTCCGACTTCACGGGCAAAGGGCAGCACCACCTTCACGTCGTTCGGGTCTCGTCGAAACGCCGTGTGGGCCATCAGCAGATGCCGATGCACCAGAAATGCGAGCGTGCGCATATCCTGTTCGTCGAGCCCGAGCCAAACCGCGGCCTCTTCAGCCAAGCGCTTCCCCACGTCGCTATGATCTTCCTCATGGCCCTTTCCCAAATCATGCAACAGCACGGCGAGGTGCAGGAGGTCTTTTCGCTTAATGCTGCGATACACGTCCCCCATCACCCCCTGATCCTGAGCAAGGTCTTCCGCCCGCGTCACTGCAAGCAAACTATGTTCGTCGACCGTGTACTTGTGATACTGATTGAACTGCATGAGGCCACGCACTCGTTTCATCGCGGGAACCAATTTCTCCAGCACAGAGGCCCGATGCATGGCCTCCAGCGTCTTGGCGGTGCCAGGTCCCGAGAGTATCGCAAGAAAGGTGCGATTGACCTCCGACGTCCGATAGGCCTCCGCCGAGACCGTATCGACATGCCGGTGGATGTCTTCGAGTAATGGCGGTACGATCGTCAACCGCTGCGATCGCGCGACATCGAACAGGCGAAGGAGCAACGCCGGGCTTTCCAGTACCTTGGCACGATGTTCATCCGCGACCGTCAGGACCCCGCCCCGTACGACGAAGTATTCATCGACGCGGGGTGCCGGCAAGAACCGCGCGATCCGATGCCAAAACGGCACGCTCCGGCAACGCTCGACAAATCGCATACAGCGTTCATGCAGCCCCATCGTGTGCCGGTAATACTGCTGCATGAATTGCTCGACGGCCAGCAAGTGCGGCTGGTCCTGAAACCCGAAATGTTGGGCCAGCCAGATCTGCTCATCGAACGACAAAATCTCCTGGGCTGTGCCTGCATGGACATGGAGGAGCGCCCGGACCCGCCACAAGAAATCCCGTGCCTCTGTGAGGGCGATGGAATCGGCCCTGGAAAGAATGCCGCGATCGGAGAGTTCGCGAATCGTCGGCGCCTGATAGCGGGCCATGCCGGCCCACTGCAACAGGTGCAAGTCGCGAAGACCGCCGGTGCTTTTCTTCACATTCGGCTCAAGCAAATACACCGTCTCGCCGAACTTCTGGTACTCGCGCCGGCGCTCATCCAGCTTCTGATCCAAATAGGTATCCGGGTTCTTGACCACGACTTTCCGCATATACCGGCTGTGGAACTGCTCGAATAGCTCGGGGCTGCCCGCAAGAAACCTGGACTCCATCATCGAGGTCTTCACGGTCGCATCGGCCTCAGCCAGCTCGATGCAATCGTGAATGGTCCGCACGCTATGCCCGACCTGAAATCCAGAATCCCACAAGGGATGCAAGACGGCACGCACCAGCGTCTCGACCTGTGACTTCGCCTCGGGGAGGAACAGAAACATGAGATCGACATCTGAATGGGGTGCCAGCTCACGGCGACCGTATCCGCCCAAGGCGATGACGCAACATTGGCGTAGACCCGCGTTCGCTAACGTGTCTCCACCATGCCGGATCGCCTCGCGATAACGCCCGAGGATCAACCCATCGACAAGCTCGGTCATGGCGGCGAGCGTCTCCGCGCCCGATGCGCCACCCATGACACGCTGACCGATGATACGGCGCTGCTCGGACAGAAAGAGGCCAAGCTGCGCCGCATCGCCATCCTGCACTGTCAGGTCGGCCCCGTCTTGTTTGGCACTCATCGTCACAGAGCCGTCTCTCCAGTTTCACCCGTCCTGATACGCACCGCGGCCACCAAGTCGCGTACGAAAATCTTGCCGTCCCCAATGCTGCCGGTCTTGGCCGCCCGGGTAATCGTCTCGATGACGCGCGGCATCTGTGCGTCCGTGACGGCCACCTCGATCTTCACCTTCGGCACGAACTCGATCGTATATTCCTGACCACGGTAGGTTTCCTTGTGCCCCTTCTGGCGACCGAACCCTTTGACTTCCGTGACCGTCATGCCCTGCACACCCATTTCGAGCAAGGCATCCTTCACTTCATCCAATTTGAACGGCTTGACGATGGCTTCAATCATTTTCATGTCGCTGCCTCCTTACCAGGCTGACCCGAGGACGCTGATCATTCATCGTCGCGAGGATCGCCGGCATGATTGCATGGTCAATAGTGTCATGATCTGTTTATGAATAGGCCCGCTCGTTATGCTGACTGAGGTCCAATCCCGTCGATTCGTCTTCCGGGGCGACCCGCAGCCCAACCGCTGCATCAACGACCTTCAAGATCATCCAGGTACCGATCACGGAAAACAGCCCCACCGCGGCGACCATGATCGCCTGAATTCCGAGTTGCCCTGCATTCCCGAACAAGAGCCCGTCAGCCCCGGCGGCATTGATGGCCTTGGAGGCGAATACACCCGTCGCGAGGATGCCGAAGACGCCGCCCACACCGTGAATTCCCACGACATCAAGCGAGTCATCATAGCCCATCCTCCCCTTCCACACAACGGCGAAATAGCACAGAACTCCAGCAAAAACACCAATTATGATCGCGGAGAACGGTCCGATATACCCGGAGGCCGGGGTCACCGTGGCCAGACCGGCTACCGCGCCACTGGCCAGACCCAGGACGGTGGGCTTTCCGCGATGCGCCCACTCGACCCCCATCCAGACCAAGGCACCGGTCGCGGCTGCCGCGTGGGTCGCCAAGAAGGTACTCGCGGCCAGTCCATTCGCACCCAACGCACTGCCCGCATTGAATCCGAACCAGCCAAACCACAGAAGACCGGTCCCCAGCAACGTGAACGGAAGGTTATGCGGAGCCATGTAATCGGCTCCATGCCCCTTGCGCTTTCCTAAGACGATGGCACAGACCAAGGCACTCACACCGGAACTGATATGCACCACTGCGCCTCCGGCGAAATCTAACGCGCCCATTTTCCCCAACCATCCGCCGCCCCAGATCCAATGGGCCACCGGCGTATAAATCAACAGGGACCACAAGGCCGCAAACAGCAGCAGCGCGGAAAACTTCATCCGCTCAGCCACCGCCCCCGTAATCAGGGCCGGCGTAATCGCGGCAAACATGAGCTGGAATAACATGAACACTTGGTGCGGAATCGTGGGGCCGTACACTGGATGGGGATCACTTCCCACCCCGCTCAACCCTATCCATTCAAGGCCCCCGATGAGACCGCCCTTGTCGGGGCCGAACGCCAGGCTATAGCCGACAAGAATCCAGAGGAGGCTGACCAGGCAGAGAATGACGATACTCTGCATGATCGTCCCCAGGACGTTTTTGCTCCGGACAAGTCCTCCATAGAAGAGCGCCAATCCCGGCATCGTCATCGCCAGCACCAGCGCCGTGGAGGTGAGGACCCACGCCGTGTCCCCCGTATCGATCTTAAGCACAGGAGTTGCGGCGACGGCTTGAGCCGATGCGGCCGCTGTATCCTGCGCCGCGACTGACCCTGTGAAGACCGCCAAGGTTCCCAGCATCACGGCAATAGTCAGGCCTATGACACTGAACGCCCCTTGGCGCCTACGCTTGCGAATGTCGATTCGTGCAGGGTCAATCACCATCGTCCTCCTTGTCTTCGCTCACCCCTTGCCTTACGAATAGGCCCGTTCATCATGTTGACTGAGGTCCAAGCCCTTTCGCTCATCTTCTTCACTCACACGCAGACCCATTAGCCCATCCACTAGCTTCAGAATCACGAAGGTCCCTACAAAGGCGAAGACCACGGACACCAAGACCGCCATAGCCTGAATACCGAGCTGTGCAGGATTGCCATAAAACAGACCATCTGCGCCTGCGGCATTAATCGCCTTCGACGCGAAGAGGCCTGTTGCTAGCGCGCCCCAGATGCCGCCGACTCCGTGAATCCCCACCACATCGAGGGCGTCATCATAGCCCAATTTAGACTTCCACAGCACCGCCAAATAGCAGAACATTCCCGCCCCAAGACCGATGATGATCGAGGCCATCGGGCCGACGAATCCCGAGGCAGGCGTGATGGCCACCAACCCAGCGACCGCGCCGCTCGCAGCGCCCAGGACCGTCGGTTTGCCTCGATACATCCACTCCACGATCATCCAGGTCAACGCGGCCGTAGCTGCCGCCGTATTGGTGACAACGAAGGCACTGACCGCCAGCGCCCCGGAGGCGACGGCGCTGCCAGAGTTAAACCCGAACCACCCGAACCAGAGCAAGGAGGCCCCCAAGACCGTCATCGGCAAATTGTGTGGGACCATATGTTCCTTGCCGTAGCCCAACCGCTTCCTCAACACGATGGCACAGGCCAAGGCCGCGGCACCGGAGCTGATATGGACGACCGTCCCGCCGGCGAAGTCCAACGCCCCGAGGTTGCGGACCCAGCCCCCGACCGCCCAGACCCAATGGGCCAAGGGATCGTAGATGAAGGTGGCCCAGAGCAGGGTAAACACCAGAAAGGCGCTGAACTTCATCCGTTCGGCCACCGCCCCCGTGATGAGCGCGGGCGTGATGACCGCGAACATCATCTGAAAGATCATGAAGGCTTGATGCGGGATCGTCGCCGCATAATCGGCGTTCGGCTCCAATCCAACCCCGTTGAGCCCGATCCATTCGAGGCCACCGATCAGGTGACCCTTGTCCGGTCCAAAAGCCAGACTGTAGCCCCACAAGACCCACTGGATGCTGATCAGACAAAGAATCACAAAGCTTTGCATGATCGTCCCCAGCGCATTCTTCGAACGCACCATGCCTCCATAGAACAGCGCAAGGCCCGGCGCCGTCATCGCGAGCACCATCGCCGTGGAAACCAAGACCCAGGTGGTGTCTCCGGTGTCGATCTTCGGCGGTACTGGAGCGGCCTGAACAGCTGCCGCTTCTGGAGCGGCCACAACCGAGGCCGCTGGAGCCGTGGTTCCTGCATCTTGTGCATACAGACCCGTCGTCCCTACCAAGATGGCGCAGGCTAGAACGGGAAGCATCGATGTCATGATACGAAGATATCGGTTCATAATGAGTTCCTCTCCTCCCCTGCTCAGAACATATAGATGACTTGGAATGACAGAGTTTCTTGATTGTTTGCCGGTCGGCTGCCATAGAGAAAGACGTTCTTATCGGACTTGTCGTACCGAAACTCGGTCCGCGTGATCAGCGAGGGAAAGGGTTTGTATTGGAGCGTAAAGGTGTTCTCCCAGAGTGTCTGGGCGATCCCTCCCGCTCCCGCGACACTAGAGCCAATCGGCGAGCTGCCGCTGGCACAGGTATTAGTCCCTCCGGCGAAACTGATTCACCCCGTACAGGTCCTGGCGCCACCCGCATCCTCGAAGATCTCTCCCCGGAATCTGGCGCTCCATTGATCGGAGAAATCATGAATCAGATAGCCGGCAAACCCGTTCCATCGGGCATTCTGCGATCGGCTTACTGTGCTAGCATTCCCCTCATTGGCGTAGTAGGGCTCAAGAATGATGGTGTCCTTGTCGGTGGGCTTCAAGCTAATGATCGACCCCACCACCGTCCGCTTAGCCGTCGGATCGGCCTGGGTTGTGAAAGGAGCAGCCCCTTGGCCGTTTGATTGCTCCGCGCCATAGGACCCGTAGAAACTCACGCCGATCTTCTCGTGGGGGGTAAGGGCTACCAACCATTCAAACGATTTTCCCCTGTTATTGTCAACGACGTTGTCCCAACC
>JANOMG010000043.1:0-3028 GCA_031420175.1 Nitrospira sp. | reverse complement strand
GCTCCCATCACCGGCGAGAACCGCGCGATGGCACCAGTCCGCAAATAGTCGCCATAGGAAAACCCGCCCGGGAGCACAATCGCATCCAGCCCCGCAAGTAAAGTCTCCTTGTGCCAGATCATCTCCACATACTGCCCCAGCACATCCTTGAAGACATACTGACAGTCGTGATCGCAATTACTGCCAGGAAAAACCACCACCCCTATTTTCATTTCACCTACCCTCACTTCGTTGCAGCGAGATGGCAGGATTTGGTTTTACTGCGCGCGTCCAACGAGGGCCTTCTGAGGCCGCGCGTTGCGCGAGCACGAAACCAAGTCCTGCCGTCTCACTGCAACTCATACCGATACTCTTCCACGATCGTATTCGCCAACAACTTTTCGCACATGGCCTTGACCTGAGCCTCAGCCTTCACCTTGTCCTTCTCATCGAGATCCACTTCCATGTACTTTCCGACTCGCACATTGCCCGCATTCTTGAACCCCAGCGAACCAAGCGCATGCTCAATCGCCTTCCCCTGCGGATCCAAGATTCCCTGCTTCAACGTCACATGAATTTTGGCTTTCACAATTGACTCTCCTGCTCAGATGCTTTGGTCTGTCTGTCCACGTATCTCCTGATCCAAAAAATCCCTGCGATCGTCCCGAATCCACCAAACACAAGCGCCACAAACGCCCAGCGCCAGGGTGATTCGTTCAGGCGATAGGCCATCATACCCACCACCGCCGCCCACACCACAATGGACGCCACCAACCCGTAATTCATGAACAACCGCAGAAACCCCTTCACTCTTTTTCCTTCTTCCCTTCCTCCCTTCCCCTAAAGGAAGGAATGAACGATTCCGATGAGGGGATGGTGGGGTTGTCCTCAACTGCGCGCGTCCAACGAGGGCCTTCCCAGGCCGCGCGTTGCGCGAGCAAGGACGACGGCCTCACCGTCCCCTCATCCACAGACTCTCCTCAATACTTCTTGATACGCTTCTTCAATCTTTCCTAAATCCTTCCGAAACCGATCCTTGTCCATCGACTCCTTCGTCGTCTGGTCCCAGAAGCGGCAGGTGTCAGGCGAAATCTCATCGGCCAGGATCAGCTGGCCGTTGTGTAGCCCGAACTCCAATTTGAAGTCGACAAGGATCATCTGTCGTTCATGGAAAAAAGGCTGCAATACGCTGTTCACCTTCAACGCGAGCCGCTTGATCTCCGTCATGTGCTCCGGTGTCGCCAGCTTCATCAATCGGATGTGTTCATCGGCAATAAGGGGATCGCCCAGCGCATCGTTCTTGTAATACCACTCCACGATGGCCGGCTCGATGGGATCACCTTCTTTCAGTCCCAGCCGCTTCGCCAAGCTGCCGGCCACAACGTTGCGGACCACCACTTCGACCGGTACGATGGTCACCTTCTTCGTGAGCAGCTCCCGATCGCTCAGGCGCTCGATAAAATGCGTCGGCACACCGGCCTGCTCCAGCAACTGAGAGAGCCGCTCGGATATTTTATTATTGATGACGCCTTTCCCGACGATGGTCCCGCGCTTCTGCGCATTGAACGCCGTCGCATCGTCCTTGAAGTACTGAACGACCTGATCCGGCTTGTCCGTGGCGAATACCTTCTTCGCCTTGCCTTCGTAGAGCATGCTGCCTATGGTCATGATATGCCCTTCATCCCCGCTATCACGAATACTACTGCGCCAATGCTTCCATAATCTCCGGTAAGGACATGGCCGTCCCGATCAACGTCGGATGCCCGAACCGTCTGGTGTACTGAAACTCTTTCACCTTTTCCAGCGAGAGAATCAGGCTATGAAAATCCTCCAGTTTGGAGGTTTCAAAGTACGTGATGAAGTCGAGGTCATCGAGTCCGCTGGAATGATAGAGCTTCCGTTTGACTGTCTTGAGATAGGGCAGCGTGGCTTCCGTATGTTCCTTCATCATCGCCATCCGCTTGTCCTGATCGAGTGCCCACCAGTCGGCGCTCTTCCTGATCGGGATGACGATCGCATAGGGCTTGGGGCCTGGCTCGCTGGCGGGCTTGAGATCGGCCTTCAACTGGTCCGGAAACCCCGGCACATAATTCGCCTTCTTGCTCAAGCCGTGCATGATGCCGGCCGTCTTGAGATGCTTACCGAAGAGGCTGCTCTGAAGGTCGAGCAGAAACTTTTGCGTCTCGCGCAGCTCAATGGCATGCATGCGAAACATGATGTCGGCGTGATCCGACAGGCCGCGCGTCAGATAGAGATCGATCGCAATCTTCTCGCGATGCTGTTCGACCACGCCCCTCAGGACGGTCAGATGCGCGATACGCGTCGCTTGGTCCTCTTTGGCCCAGTCCTCATCCAACGTGAATGCGGCAAAGGTGCCGTAAACGCCCGGCTCGCTGAGCAGCTTGTCTCGATCCGCGGCCTCAACGGCCGGGGCCACCATCAGACCGACGACTACCAGCACCGCACAACGCACAAAGAAAGAGAGAGAAGAACTCATCGTTTTCTTCCTTTCACTGGTTTGCGCGTGACTGGGCCAAATACGCGCCGGAAAATCTGGTCGAGGTGGCGCAGATAGTACTTCGGGTCGAAACAGGATTGAATCTCTTGTGCCGTGAGATACTTCGCGATGAGTGGGTCCTTGCCAACTAACCCTTGTAATCCCCCAGCCCCTTTCCATGAGGCCATGGCGTTGCGCTGGACCGCTTCATACGATTCCTTCCGCTGCGCACCCTTTTCGATGAGCAGCAGCAGCAGCCGTTGCGAGTAAACCAGCCCCCCGGTGAGATCGAGGTTGCGTTGCATGTTGTCGGGGTAGACCACCAGGTTCTTGATCACGTCGGTGATCCGCGCCAGCATGTAATCGATCAGTATCGTGCTGTCCGGCATGATCACGCGTTCAACGGACGAGTGGCTGATGTCGCGCTCATGCCAGAGTGCAACGTTCTCCATCGCCGCAAGACTATTACCCCGCACTACGCGCGCCAGCCCGCAGAGATTCTCCGAGGCGATCGGGTTCCGCTTGTGCGGCATCGCCGAAGACCCCTTCTGC
>JANOMG010000042.1:0-2038 GCA_031420175.1 Nitrospira sp. | reverse complement strand
GCCGTTGTGGTAGACGCGCTTTGGCTGCATGAACAGCCTCTTTCGCTTCACCTTGTTGGTCTCCGACTTAAAGATCTCCGTGAGACCGGCGAAATGGTCGGCGTCTCCATGGGTGACAATGATGCACTCGACTTCCTGAGGATTAGTGACTGTCGTTCCACGAAAACGGCCGGCCAAATAGCGAGCGAACATCTGATTGTCTCCGCCATCGACAAGGATGACTTTTCCATCTGGTGATTCAATGACGGTTCCATCGCCCTGCTGGACATCGACGAAATTGACCTTGAGCACTTCGTTGTTCTTTAGCGGCCTCATGAGATCGGCGACCTTGATCCCGGAGGACTTACTGGGCTCGATATAGCCTGTGATAAATTCGGGTAGCGTACTGCCGTCTGGTTGTTGTCGGAAGACAGTGGTACTGATTTCAATGTGGGTGCTGGTCTCATTCAGGACGGATATTTCGTCCCCCCAGGCAATGGTTCTGATAAACTTCTTTCGCCCTCTTTGTTCCCACACATCCGCGAGATCGACATTGAGCACACAGGCTTTGCCCACGGCGCACCTCCTCTTCTAGGTGACAACTGCCTCAACATCAGAGCGGCTGCCTCAACACGACTGATTGCTCAAGCTGCCAATGTCCCATTCAGTTCTTCTATGATCTTGTTCAACTCATTACCAAAAAGCTGATGCACTTTCCCAAGCCCACCTTCTTGTGCAAAGGGCGCATACTCAAAGTCGTCTGGCTCAACCACAAGGTTTGCGGCGACGTGGTCGCGGATCATTTCCATCCAGTGGCGTTGTTCGTCCGTGAACTTCCTTCTTTTCTCCTGCTCCCCAAGCCAAGCCTTGAAGTTGGCGTTCACCCGCTCAGGAAAGGGCACCAACTCGTTGTCCTGATGCGTGGCGAAGCGGACGAGGGAGACGAGGTCCGTCAGAATGCGCTTCGCGCTTGCACCTTTGACCTTTGACTTCTCCAGTGCGGCGTAGGCCTGCCAGAGTTGGGATTCGTTCCAGAGATAGGGCGGCTTTTCGATAGCGTTGGCGAGATCCTTAATGTCCTCAAACTTCAGCCGCTGTTTGTAGGGCTTGCTGTAGAGGACTTGCAGGGCGGTGATCTCGTCTTTGTGCTGTGCGATGAATTGTTCAAACGACTGCACAATGGTGCGGGCACGGGCCAAGGCGTCGGCGCTGAAGCCTGCTTCAATCACTTGATCCTGGCTGACGTGGTCGATGGTCAGTTCGTTCTTCTTTTTGATGTCGATGAGGAGGTCACGGAATTTCGGATCGTGAAACGGCTTGGCTGCCTGTTGAATCAACGCCGTGGCCACTTGCTGAATTTGCTGCTCAGTCGGTTTGCTTGTGCCGAATTGCTGCTGCGCTCGCTCTTCCTGCCGATCCGGATTGACCGCTTCAACCAGACTGCGGCTCAGATCCTTGAGTGAGAGGCCGCCGCTGGCTTTGCTGATGGCCCGTTCATCTTCCTTCGTAATCCGGTGCTCCATACGGGCCAACCGTCCGGCGATGCTGGTGAGCACGTCTTCTTCGGTATTCCCCAGGGCTACGGCTTGGAGCAGCTTTTCAAAAGCCACGCTGGGCTTTTTCTCCATCGGTCGCGCGTCGGTCTTGTCTTGCTCGCAGACGCCGACGGCATCGACGATGACGAAGTGGTCTTTGGTCGTCGCGTCTGGCGTGACGGCCCTGAGATCATCCGGCTTGATGACGCGGACGCCCCGGCCCTTCATCTGCTCGAAGAAGGTGCGGGACTTCACCGCGCGCATGAAGACCACGATCTCGACGGGCTTGATGTCGGTACCGGTGGCGATCATGTCCACCGTGACGGCGATGCGGGGATGGTAACTGTTGCGAAAGGTCTTGATGAGGTCCTTGGGATTCACCCCGGTGGTGCGATAGGTGATCTTCGGGCGAATTCGTTGCCCTTACCGAACTCCTCACGGAGGATTTCGACGATATTCTCCGCGTGGGCGTCGTCCTTCGCGAAGATGAGGGTCTTGGGCACCTCGGTGCGGCCTGGAAAAAT
>JANOMG010000041.1:0-22135 GCA_031420175.1 Nitrospira sp. | reverse complement strand
CGCTTCGCGCCCTCCGGCATGAACAATCGCCGGGCCTCCTGCCAACAGCACACTGCTGCCCACTTTTCCCTCCCGGAACCCTGTTCGCAACTGCACCAGGCGCTTGGCAATGTCGCTGATGACGCGCCCATGGGGACGCTCGGACGACACCTGCGATTCCATGAAACTGAACACATCGCGGTCACGTGGCCGTTGGAGCGGAATCACCCGCACGCCCTCGCGGCCGGTCACAATCAGATCTCCCCGCTTTACTTCTCCCATGGGAAGGGTACGGGCAGTCAGGCCCACGGGGTCTACGCGAATCCCCAAGTCCATCTCGATCCCCTCCACCTCCACCCACTGCTCACGCACGCGCACCTGGGTAGACAAATGGGTCGTCGCGTAAAACTCGTCGGGAAAGATGCCGTCCGCCGGTGCCGCAGTCAGCCGACAATCCCGTTCATTCTCAACCGACGCACCGTGGGGTTGAATGGCATGGAGAATGTCGCTCAGCAGCTTCGCAGAGGAAGCCTGCACGACGATTCTGGCACGCGACGGCTCCTCGCGGGTCTTGCCAATCTGCACGTCCTGAAGGTCGAACGTTCCGCCCATCATCAGGATCCGGTCCAGAACCTTCGCCAGGATCAGCGAATCGATGATGTGGCCTTGGATGAGAACGGTTTCTTGGTCTTGCATCACGGGCAGGCTCCAATCAGGTAGGTTCGCTACAAATTGTACCACCCAGTTCCAACAACTGCGGGACTGATCAGGCTTGAGAGGAGGGGGAGTCTCTGCGTATCAACCGGGCCAACGGCTTTCAGTTCCTCTCAGAAGCAACTGGGGTGATCCTCGCGCAGACTGCTCAAAATGCTTCGTTAGCAAGGCCCGAGGCGCAGCAAGCACCGGAAGCGTACCCTAGGGGTACGTTGAGGATGATTGCAAGCCGAGAACGAAGCTAGCGGGCATTTTCAGCAGCCTGCTACTCGGACTTCATGAGCTCGCGTAAAACATTCGTCGCATAGGCGCCGGGCGGGAGCGAGAAAGAAAGAGTGAGCACGGTGCCATCTAATGCCCAGTCCAAATCGACAAGGCGCGTTCGGAACGAGCGCCGTTCACCGCGAAACCCGCAAGCCTTCGCCGCTTCGGTGAGACTCTCCGGCGTGGCGCCGCTCTCTACCACCACCGCCCGTTCGATCTCGCCAGGCTCTCCCGTGGCCCACGACACGCGCGACCCGAAGAGGATGCCGGTAGGACTGATTTCGAACTGGTCGGCCCTGGGCTGTTCCACCGCGGCATCCTCAACCAGAAAACAGGCGCCATTCTCCATTTTCATGGCCCAGTCGCCCACCAGGATACGATCAATCCGATCCAGCCGTCTGGCCAACATGTCATTGAAGAAGTGCGACTGATAGGAATTGAGATACCACATGCGCTTGGACCGGCTCAGCTTGTTGCGGCGAACAGGGTCCACCAGCAACTCGGCTCCCGTCTGGTAATTCAGTCCACTCCGTCCCTGCCGTTGCGGGCCGAAATAGTTCGGCACCCCTCGCCGCGCCAGCATGTCCGTGACCAGCGGCACCGTCTCGCGGGCATGGCTGGCGACATCCCTGATCACCAACCGGAAGAGATTGCCGGCATGATGCCCTGGACGTAAGCGATTACGATGTCGACCCAGTACCTCTACCGACAACAGCTGCTCGTCCACTTTCAGGCGATCCAGCCGGTCTGGCGTCACACCGAGAAGCGAGATCATCTGCGTGGTCACGGCCCTGGCATCTTTGAGGCCCGCCACTCCGATCGCCTGCACTTTCACCCCCAAGACTGAAGAGAGTCGCAACACGAGATCCGGAGTGGAGAGCAGGCGTTTCTTGATCGTGATGTAGAGATGCTCGCCCTCGCCACAAGGAAGATAGAGCGGACGTTCCTCGACCTGGAAGTCTTCCGGCAGAGTCCGCATTTGTCCGCCGATGCCCGGTAATGTAGCAGTTAAAAACGGCATGGTCATGGTGTAACAGGCCCCTTCTTCATTCGCGCGTAGTCGCCCTTACCACTTCGTCAATCCCGATGAGGGGCAAGACGGCTCGCATGGTATACTTCCCCTATGCTCTTCCACTCAGTCTCCAGCCACAGGATCTATCGGAAACCTCGGACATACCTACTCGCGGCAGGCATGTTCCTGGCCGTTCTGACGTTCCCTCTCTTCCCAGACAGCTCATCAGGCAAAGAGCCTGCGGTCTTTCAACAGTTCACGCAACATATCGGCAAACAAATCCACCACGACAAACAGGCCTTTGCGCGCGCGAACAACTGCGTCTCCTGGTTTTATAAGGCCACCAAGGTGCCTCCCCCGTCCGTGCAGGGAATCAGCTGGAACATGACGCCAGCATCCCAGCCCGACGTGGATTGCCCTCGCGATTATCCAAGGGGAATGGATGAGGCGCGGGATGACTTTTCCAAGACCCAGTCAGTCCTGTCGGTCAGCCTGACCTTCTACGAGTTCGCCCTGGTTGCCGACCGGAATGACGATGCCACCTACGGTCCAACAGAACTTCAAGACTTGTTCCGTTGCCTCTCCCTCCCATACCGTCAAGGGGATCCGACCTCGAAGCAGGTCGCGGCGCTTACGGAGCGATTCGACAGCTGGTACCGCAGCCGCAACATGGACGCCTTGATGCAAGGCATGAGCGATCTCTACGGGCGAGGCTATCGTGTGACCCCCTCAGATCGCGTCGAGCTGGATCGGATAATGGGATGACACGACGCACAAGGTCCTGGCCCGATCGAGTCCGTGCCTTCATCGGACATTCGCTGAGTGAACCGCTCTACCGGCTCTTCCGTCTGGTTCCCCACTGGGAAGTCGGACTGTCCACACATGACATGTCCCGGCTCACCTTTGTGCATGGCCCCTTGGCCGGCAAGCGGGCCGTCCATCTGAGCGATCTGCATCTCGACCGCTATCAGCCACGACACGACCACATCGTCGCCACCATCGGCGAACTCCGACCAGACTGGATCTTCGTCACCGGCGACCTGCTCAACGTGCCGGAGGGACTGCCGCATGTGTTTCGATTTCTCGCCGGCTTGCGTGAGATTGCCCCCGTCTTCATCACCTTAGGCAACCATGACCACTACAGTGGCGTGCCGATCGATCACTATGCCGAACTTGCCGATCGCCACAAGATCACCCTCTTGATCAATCAGACCACCTACATCCCAATAGACGGTGGCGAGATCGCCATTGTCGGCGTCGACGATCCGTCATTGCATCGGGCCGACCTGAGCTGTCTGCCACCGAGCGCACAGAACCGCTACACGCTCTTGCTGGCCCATGCGCCGAACATCCTCGATCAACTGGAAGACCACCATGCCGTCGATCTGATCCTTTGCGGACATAGCCACGGGGGTCAATGGCGCATCCCCGGCGTTCCGACCTTCTGGCTCCCGCCTGGATGCAATGGACGGATCGAGGGACATCATGGAGCGCCTGGGCGCCGACTCTACGTGAATCGTGGACTCGGATGGTCGTTTCTTCCCCTGCGATGGAATTGCACGCCGGAGATCGCCTGTATTGAATGGGCCGACGAACAGGCGAAACCGGAAGGCTGAAGGCTGTGACTCGAAGGTCCGAACACTTCAGTCTTCAGACTTCCTCGCCCGTTCGAAGGATTTCATGACTGCTTGATCCGCTCCAACGCCTCCCTCGATCGACTCCTGACCGTTTGATCCCAATCCTCCTCCATGACCGTCGTCAATATCTCCTTCGCCTCACGCGCACGCAACCGGCCCAATCCCAACGCTGCGCTGGAACGGACATAGGCATGGTCATCTTCCAGCGCCTTCAACAGTAAGGGAACGACGGTTGCATCGTTCAACACGCCCAGGTGACTGGCCGCCATCCCACGAATCCGGTACTGCTTCTCGCCCAGCGCCCGCTGCAGGGTCGTCGCAAAGAGGTCACGTAACGCAGGCGTGACGGACTCCAAGCCTTTGGCGCGATACTCATTCACTTCAATCAAGGCAAAGGCGATCTCCAGCTTCTTTTCCCGCCCCTTCGCCTGTTCGAACAAGGCTAAAAGCGTCGCCCGATCGCGCCGTTTCACCCTGCGTCGGTTGATCGATCGGACCACCATCCATAGGCCGGCCGCGATCACCAACCCTGCGAACGCCATCGGAATAGCTTGATCGATCACATACTCCTGGGTCTCCAGCGCCAAACGCTTCCACACCCAAACGCAAGTAATGACAAGGCCCACGACGACCACAATGGCAGTCAGATTGGCCTGGCCTGATTCGTTCCGTCGCATAGGACCTGCATCATAGGGAGGCAGGCGTTGCGCCGTCAACGGAGGAGCGGGATGGGCAGCCTGGTCAAAGGCGTGAGGCGTACGGTCAAGCAACGACCCTGGCGTTTACCCAACGCTACCGGCGGGTGGGGTTACTCAACGGAAATCTCTCGCATCTTGGCAGGGCTGGCGAGCGCGGCGAGCACCTTCGCAATCGTGGCCCTATGATTTCTGTCATGCGACCATCCGACAATGTCGGCATGTCTTGACCCGGGATCCTCATCGGGCTCTACTAGCAAGCTGTTTTCGATGATTCTGGACACACTAAGATCCCCGCGCCCAATTACTTTGCCCCTGGTAGGCTCCACCTTCAGTACAGCGAGCGCCCAAATGGCCTCCTCCGAGAGATCGTAAATTCTAAAAACAGAATACTTCAAGCTCGGTGGTGGCATGAATGCTTGATGCCGTATCGTTCTGTCACTATTCTTAATTTCTCCCTCCAGGAGGTATCTAGCGACGCAGTCTGAGGGGTGGACGTCTCGGGCTGACATACTGGCTACTTGAGGACTTTGGCAATGTTACGGAGAATCTCGGCAGGGATACCCTCGTCCATATACCGTGGCCCGTAGATCCTTTCCGACCCAATGAGGCCAGAACAGGCGAGCACCCCGGTACCATTGAAACTGACGACGTACAAAAGCCATTTATTTGCATACCACTCAAGACCGAGGTAGCCATCAGGCTCCGCGATTACTTCCGGCAATGGAATGGAGGGAGGAAGCTTTCGCAAAAAAGTACGGGCCTCTTGAAACGCGGCGTCAGAAATGGGGGCAGCATCGAGGCCATCCCAGTTCTTTTCCCTATACCGTTGCGGCAAATTTACGATAGCGTCGATCGCTTCGAGTCTCTTCTGCTCGGAGGCAAGTTGCTCCCAATGACGGGCTTCCTTTTCAACCCTGCTATTGAGCTCTCTCTGGCTGCTTCTACTGGAGGAGCGAAAAAGATCATACACGGGATATGGATAAGCTGTTGGTTGACTCATTGGTATAGCTCCGCGCTTTTCTCGGTGATACTGTCAAAGAAGACAAGGTTTTTGAAATCCCGCAACTGGTCGATTGTCGCCCACGCTTCCTGCTCGTTTACAAATAGTTTCTCTCTGAACACATCGATATCTAGGACTACGGAAATAGCGGAAGGGTCCTGCCCCGGTTGATACATTTGAGTGATAATAGCCAGGCATTGGCCCTTTATGTCAGGCACCACTATGCGGGAGAAAAACCCGGCTAACGCTTGAGGTAGTGTTTTCGGCACAACAGGCACGTAATTGAGATATTGATCAAAGTCTATGTGCGGGCCTGGTAAATCCAGCTTGTTAATGTATCTCGATGCCACCCTGATGATGCTCTCCGGCTGAACAAGGTCTGCATAGATCTCCCACGCTCTCCACGCTTCAGCTCGGAGCTTTGTCCAGTCCTCATAGGGAGGGAGCCGACTGAAGGTGAAACCGGATATTGTTGCTTGAATGACTTGCGTGTTATCCCCGTTGGTATATTTGAAACCAAGTTGCTTTGAACTAGTCTGCTCAGTGTGCGGGGGGCCAGCTTCAAGTTTGTATTGAAACTCGTTGATCGTCTTCTTGTCTGGGTACAGGCCTCGAAACTTTTCATCTAAGGCCGCAAGATGCTCAATCGTCCGTGTGTGGGCTGGAAGCATCACTCGAATGTCTATGAGAGCTTCGGTGATTGGGGCTTTAGATAGATGTTTCTGCTCAGCCATATCGGGTTTGCATTATACAGATTTCTTCTCTCTTTGTACGAACGAGGTGGTGCCTCGACGTTCATATCACTGTATGGCGGTGTGCCCCTACTTCCGATTCCTCCATTCCCACGGCGGCACCGGCTGCGGGTCAGCCCGCAACCCTTTCTCCAACTCAGAGACTTTGCTTTGCGCTCGCCTCACTCAAGACCATCATGCCCTTCTCTCGATTCTGAACCCGACCGCTCACGTCGAAGGCTTTTTGCCATGAGGGCCTGCCTTTTTCGTCGCCTGCTGACTCCATTCAAATCCAAGGTCCTCCAACCGCTGTTGTCGCTCCTGGCTCAGTTTGCCGATCTCACGCACCAAACGTTGTCTCTCGATCCACTTAGAGAGCTCCTTTCTTTCTGGAAAGTGCCACTCGATGTTACAGTGCCCATACTGCTGTTTGAAATGGACGAGAGCATCGAACATGGTTTCCCAATCAATAGCCGGGCGCACTTTACTGGTGGCTCTGGAAGGTTCGCCACGAAGAGGGATGGACATGGTCCAAGTAAACCCGACTTCGTCTAAACGTCGTATCCGCTCGTCGTTCAGGCATCCACGTCGTCGATCCTGACGTTGTTTGTTGACCCACACTCCTAGTATGGGGTGCTTCCAGTTATTTAATGAAACGTTGCAATGTCCGTGCTGCTGTATAAATTGGAGAAGTGTTGCAAACATTGCCTCCCAGGAATCCCACTCAAATCCAAGCTCTTCCAACCGCTTCATACTGTACATGCTTAGTCTGCCGCGTCGATGAGAACGACGCTGGCACTCACTCCATGTGGCGAGCTGTGGATTATCCGGCCACTTCAGCGGGACGATACAATGCCCCTGTTGTTGCCTGAATTGGCGAAGCGCCTCGAACATCCTCTCCCACTCGGCATCGTGCGGTTCCCACTGAAACCCGATGGCCTCTAGGCGTTGGACCTGGTTCACGGCTAAAAGGCGGCGGTGCTGACGCTGTTGCTCGGACCATATAGCGAGCTTTCGATTCTCTGGCGAGTTGGGCGAGACGTTACAATGCCCCTCTTGTTGCTTGAATTGGCGAAGCGCCTCGAACATGCTATCCCATTCATGATCAGGCTTAATCGAAATCTCAGCCGGTCGGTCCCAAGAAAACCCGATCGCCTTCAGGCGTCGAACCTGGTCAGTGGTTAAGCGGCGGCGGCGCTGGCTCTGGCGCTCGCACCACGCAGCGAGATTTCTGTTCTTTGGCCACTTGCGTGGGACGTTACAATGCCCCTGTTGTTGCCTGAATTGGCGAAGCGCCTCGAACATCCTCTCCCACGCGGCATCCTGCGGTTCCCACTGAAACCCGATGGACTCAAGGCGTTGGACCATTGCGTCGTTCAGACTGCCACGGAGTCTTGACTCGCGCTGAACAATGATCCAATAAGCTAAGTCAAGATTGTGACGCCATTCGACGTTACAGTGCCCATGCTGCCGCTTGAAGCGGATGAGGGCTTGGAACATGGATTCCCAGGAACCGCGCATACTGATGAGGGCATCTAGGAGTTTCGTCGTGATTGATTGGCGAAGGGTGTCGAGCGATACCTCTGGAGCAAGGATCTCGACCTTTTCACGAAAGCTCTGATCGTCAAATCCGCGGACAATGTCTCGCTCATCCCGTATATGGGCAATGGTCTCGCCTAACACCTCGTCATGTTCTTGTAACGCCTGGAGGACGGCCCAAATCTCATCGAAGTCTGCGCGGGTGACTGCCTCTTCGAGACTCTCACCTGTCCGTTCCTCAAGAAATAGAGGCAAAAGAACATACCCATATATTTTCTGCGTCGCGTCATTCTTTCTCATGGCTCGGCCTGTTGCCTGGACAATATCAATGCGACTTCGCTTTGGACTTAGAAACGCAACCATATCCACAGCTGGCACATCGACACCCTCCGTCAGGCAGCGGGCATTGGAGATCAGTGTCCGATCACCAGCCGCGAAAGATCGCAAAATAGGTTCTCGTTTGCCAGCGGACATACCTCCATTCACATGAAAGGCTGCTAGGCCAGGGACATGTTCTCCAATGCCTTCTGGCCCATTTGCAGTAAATGATGCAGCAGCAGCTACCGATTTGTGGAAGCTGATCACTTTCCCGATTTTGTACTTATTCAAGGCGTCCTTGACGGCCAATTGGTTTGCAACTTGTCTAGCTTTGATCGCACCCCCTGCAATAAAGACCGTGCCGCTCCTGAGCAGCTCATTGTTCACCATCGTGGTAGTGACCACAGATATCAGCACCTTATAATCGCAAATCATCTTCTCTTGTACGGCCTGGGCAAAAGATAGTCGATAGGCCACGGGACCGTAGACATCCGGTACGTCCATCGAATACACCAGCTTGGCCTCACCCTCCTTGTTCGGTTTTCTCACGCGATAGTGGCGGGGGGTGGCCGTCATAAACAGCCGCTTTGAAATCGGCAGATTTGCGTCCTGAAGAGCAAAGCTAAACTGTGCCTCTTCCCGCCCGGCAGTCTTGTGCGCCTCGTCGAAGATGCCGAAATCAACGCGTTCCGTTTCCCCCATGCCAGCGGCGACCACGCGCGCTGACTGGTAGGTGGAAAAGATCACCTTGACCCCTTCGGTCTCCCGCTCAAGAAATGTTTGGACTGCCTCGCAGTCGGTGGTGACGGGAAAATCGACATCGGCTTGGTGCAGGGCCAGCGTATCCTCTGCACGGCTGGTGACGGTGGGATCGGAACAGACGCAGAGGAACGATGGATTGTGCCAGTGCGTCTCTTTCAACCATGCGTGGAGTGTCTGACTGATGAGGGCGAGTGACGGCACGAGCACCAGAATCTTCTTACTGCCGAGTTGCTCCGCAGCCCACAGCGCCACCAACGTCTTGCCGGTGCCGCAGGGCATAAGGATTGTGGCGCGATCGTGTTCTGAGAGCGTTTGCACGATGGCATCCAACGCGTCTTGTTGGCGAGGAAGCGGCGTCTTCCGTCTGTACGCGACGATCGCTCCAGCAAGCCAGTTGCGGATCGCCTCAAAGTCCTCAGCTTGCAGCCGGTCGAGATCGGTGCCACGTATGGCGTAGAACCCTCGCCGATCGCTCAGGACCGTGGAGAGTTCATCGCAGTTGGTGATGACCACCCGCTCAGCGATCTGATCGGTGAGGCCCATGAAGGTGGAGAGTTCGTCCCAGGTGAGGGACGGGCGGTCCGTCCGGAACTTGGCTTGATAGGCGTGGTAGTCGCCAAGGTGCGTTTCAAACACGCCATCAGCACCCACGTCGCTCTGCCCCAGTGCGAACCGGTCCTTGATCGCCAAGGGGATTGCCGAGAATGGCCAGACTGTTTTCGCCTGATGGAGCGCTTGGGTCGACAAATAGGCTTCGACGAACACTTCGAACGCGTCGCCGCGCTCTTGTGGCGTAGGAAGGTCCACGATGCGCTGTTCGAGGTCAGTAAACCGTGCGAGGCCGTCGAAGAGTTTGCGCAGGAGATATAGACTTGCTTTGGGATGTTTGGGTTTCTGCGGGGTGGTACTCATAGGCGGCTTAGGCGTTTTGGGATGAGGGAATCCCATCACCAAGCGGTTCCCTCCACGCCTGGTTTTCAGCCGCAGAGTACCTCTTTCCCCACGAGAAAGCACCCCACCTTAATGGGAAGAGCTAAGGACATGAAAAGTGAATATCAGGGAAGAAACGGTCCAACCGAGGTCTTAACTCAACTCTTCATACGCACATTCAGCGAGGAGGCAGGAGCGGTCCCCCTTGAACCCCTACGTGCCCATGCTCCTCACAAGCTTACTGCCAACCAAGCAACCCCCCCCCACTTCGCCTTGAGGGGAGCCGCCAGACTGTCCTTCACTGCGCGCATCGGACGAGCACCTTCTGAGCGTGCGCGTTCTGCGAGCAAGAAGGATGGTCTGGCGGCTCCCCTCCCCACCCTTCTCAGGCCGCGCGTTGCGCGAGCACAAAAGATCATCGGCCTCCATCCCCTCCCCCTCTTGAATATTCGTTCTAGTGCGGACTATCCTCAGAGCATGGATTTGCCGGATCTCAAAGACGACCCCTATCTGAAAGTGCTGCGGCCGCTCGTCGAGGCCTACCTGGCCTTTTGGCGCGTTGATGGTCGGCATATTCGTTCGATGCGGCTGACGCCGTCGCAATTCGACGTCATCGCCACATTAGGGGATACCGACGGCATGACTTGTTCTGAGCTGTCTTCGAAAACGCTCGTCACAAAAGGCACGCTCACCGGCGTGCTCGACCGCCTCGTCGCGAAAGGGCTCATCAGACGGGACGAGGTCAAGGGAGACCGCCGTCGCACCCATATACGGCTGACCGACAAGGGCGACGCCCTGTTTCAAAAAACCTTCGCCGCGCACATTGCCTTTATACGACCGTTTTTCGAACGGGCGCTGAACCAGAAAGATGCGGAGACGGTGCGCATGCTCCTCCTTCGTCTCCGCGACAGTTTTCAACAGAAATCCAGCTAACGCCGTCCATCTTCTGCCTATGCGCTTGACGATTCTCGGATCCGGCACGAACCTCCACCCCACGCGAGCAGCCTCGGGCTATCTCGTCCGCACCGACCAGACAATACTCTTGGACTTTGGCCCTCGTACGTTGGTGAACTTACTAAAAACCGGCGTGAACCGGCATCGGATCACCCACATCCTCTTCTCTCACTACCACGCCGATCACTTTTCCGACTTCATTACCTATTTCTTCGATGCGATGATTTTTACGAAATACCAAGGCGGGACGCGGCCGCCGCTTACGGTGATCGGCCCGCGCGGAACCAAGAAATTTTTCCAGGCCCTCTTCACCACCATGCCGGGCTTCTCACATGCGCCGTTCGCGGTTCATTTCAAAGAAGTGGCCGATCGGGCCTTTACGATTGGAAAGACGACGGTGATTCCTCGAACCGTGACCCATACACAGAATCTCCATTGCCTGGGCTATCGAATCGAATATGGCGGAAAGGCACTGGCCTATTCAGGCGATTCACAATACTGCGGCAGCCTGGTACGCCTCTGTGGGGATGTCGATCTGGCGGTGCTGGATTGTTCATTCCCTGCAAGCCGACCGAGCCCGGTCCATCTGCATGCCGGTCAATGTGGGCAGGTGGCCAGGGAGGCCGGAGTTGGCAAACTCGTCTTATCGCACTTCTATCCAATCACTGAACGATACAATGTGCGAGAGCAGGCAGGAGAAGCGTACGGGGGAAAGATTGTGGTGGCTCAGGACTTAATGTCGATCAAACTGTAGCAGGCTGCTGAAAAAATCCGCCAGCGGCGTTCTCGCATCGTTCAGACCCTCAACGGGGACCCGGCCGCCTCACCACTCGGCGGCGCGCACAAACTTGGTGCTCCTTATTCGTCGCACCGTGCGCCCCAGAGGGTACGCCTCGGCCCTTCGCTCGCTGCGGCCTCGCTGGGCGGCCTTTTTGAGCAGCCTGCGAAGTTGATGAAACTTCCGGCCAATCCCGCTTTTCGCGCACCTCTCGCGAG
This sequence comes from Nitrospira sp., assembly GCA_031420175.1. Classification (GTDB taxonomy): domain Bacteria; phylum Nitrospirota; class Nitrospiria; order Nitrospirales; family Nitrospiraceae; genus Palsa-1315. Next base: position 10,601 of record JANOMG010000041.1, on the reverse strand, counting down.
TCTCGCGTATGTTTTAGAGTCCGCCTTCGCGGTTATCGCAACCCAGGATCTCGATGAACTTCGTCAGACGGGCTTTCTTGAGAGGGTCGTCGAGCTTGGAGTAGATAGCCAAGAGGTTTTTAATCATGCGGGAGAGAATCGCGCACACCGGACTCTGCTGCAGATATTTCTCGTCAACCCCATAGCCGGCTTCCGTGAGAAAGCGCTGGCAATTCTTCTCGGTCAGCAACGCCCCCCCGTTGAAGCAATCGACGAAAACCTTGTAGCGGTCCGATTCGTACTTCACGAGGAAATGCCCCGGCATCCCGATCCCATGCATCGGAAGGCCCAGCCGCTTCCCGACGAGGAGGTATACCGTCGAGAGACTGATCGGAATACCCGTGCGCCGGTCGATCACGCAGTTGAGGTAACTATTCTCTAACTCGTAATAATTCTTGGTATTGCCTTTGAAGCCCTGCTCCGTAAAGAGGTACCGGTTCAACGTCTTGATCGTTTCCTCGCCCGATGCGCGGGGACCGATTCGATCCTGGACTTCCTGCGCCATCTCGTCGAGCTGTCTGGCATAGGAAGAAACCGTGAGGGTGGGATAGGCATAGCGGGCAATCAGAAAGGCGCCCTGCTCAAGATCCATTGAGCCATTGGGCCGCGACGCCAGCTGTGTCAGTTCATCCTCGAGATTGCCGCCGCGGATTTCCTCAAGGATCGAGACGAATCGATCGGCCATTTCAGGCTGTTCGATTTCCGCTTCCTGAAGGAGGGGAACGGCTGAGGGGCCGATGTCGATGAGTTTGCCGCTGATGGTCCGGACGATCTTCTCGTCCTCATCGGCCAGCAGCCGGATCAGGGCCCGGATTTGACTCTCGTTGACCAGCATGGTGGGACTCCCGGACAGCCCGCCCATTAGCCCATGGCCCGACGGAACGCTTTCGCGCTCCCGTAGAGACAGATCGCGTCGAATATGATCATGACGACCACCACCATTGCAACGTGGGGGAGCGCCTCAGCCCAGCCGGAAAGAATCAACGGCCGCACCGCGTCGATCGCCCAGGTCATCGGATTGAAGCGCGCCAGAAATCCCATCCACCCGGGCATCGCCTCCAAGGGCACCAACGCCGAGCTCAAGAAAATCATCGGGAGCGACAGGAATCCCAGGACCGAAAAGAAATCGCCGTGACTTTTCACGGAAAAGGCCATGGCCATGGAGATCGCCGTGAGACCGACACCGAAGAGCATCCCGATCATCAGGATCGCGGCAATGCCCAGCAGCCCCGTCGCCGGTTGAACGCCGAACAGAAAGGCGACGCCGAGGATCACGAGCACTTGGAGTGAGGTAATCGTCATCACAAAAATGAAGCGGCTCAGGATCACGGAACTCCGATGGATCGGCGTCGTCATCAACCGTTCCAGGAACCCGTTCTCCTTGTCGAACAGCAGATCAACGCCACCGGCGAGTCCATTGTTCAGCACCGTCATGACGACCACACCGGCGGTCAGGAAGCTGATGTAGTTCGGGGCCTGCGTCACCTGCACATCGGCCGCCCGTTGGAACAGGTTGCCGAAGAAGATCAGCCAGAACAGCATCGGCTGCACGAGCGTGAACAACATACTGAATTTTTCGCGGCTGAGCCGCCGGACCCACCGCATCGTCAATGCATGAATTTCTTGCCAGTACTGCGCCACTGTCTCTCCTTATACGGTCTGAATGTCTTGAACCGATTCGGTCATGGACCTCCCCGTATGGGCGATGAACACGTCGTCCAGCCGCGGCCGGTGGTACTCGATAAACTCCAGTCGGCAATCCAATCGATTGGCTGACTCAAGGATCGCAGGCAGGGCCTTCTCTGGCGAATCGACCCGGATATCCAGGCCGGTGGGTGTCGCCTTGACCGTTCGCATGGCCGGTTGTCCCGTCAGCGCGGACACCAATGCGGGGATCTTCGTCAGATCCTTCAAGGTCAACGACACGATATCGCCACCCAGCCCTATTTTTAGTTCAGACGGCGACCCGAGCGCCTTAATCTTTCCTGCGTCGATAATGGCCAACCGATCGCAGAGCTGGTCTGCCTCATCCAAGTAATTCGTCGTCATGACGATCGTCATGCCGCGCGCCTTCAACATCCGCACATAGTCCCAAATCCTGAGCCGGCTCTGCACATCCAAACCCAACGTCGGCTCATCGAGGAACAGAATCTTGGGATCCGGCAACAGACCGCAAGCAATGTCGAGCTTCCGCTTCATCCCCCCGGAATACGTTTTTGCCGGGCGATCAGCCGCCTCTTCCAGCTCCACGAGCTTCAGCAATTCGGCGATGCGTTTGGTGGCTTCAGCCTTCGACAAATGATACAACGCGCCGAGGAGTTCGAGGTGTTCCCGACCGGTGAGAAAGCGATCGATGGCCCGCTCTTGGGGCACATATCCGATCAGTTGCCGGACGACGTCCGACTCGCGCACCGTATCGTGGCCCAACACGCTCGCCGTGCCCGAGGTCGGCGTCAGCAGCGTGATGAGCGTCCGGAGCGTGGTGCTTTTCCCCGCCCCGTTCGGACCGAGCAAACCGAAAATCTCGCCGGCATAGACCTGAAACGACAGGTCGGAGACGGCCGTCTGCTCATCATAGGTTTTCGTCAGGTGCGACACCTGGATAGCGATGGCGCGATCCATTAGCCCCAACCCTTCGCACCGGATTGATCGTGCATCATGAACTCAATGAGGTCACTGAGACGGCGGGCTTGTTGGTGAAGACTTTCGGCCTCCAACAGAAACTGCTTTTCCAAGGGCGTACACTCCAAGTAGGTGGATAGGGTGTTGACGAAAATCTCATCGCTGACTTCTTCACGGAAAAACTCCTGCCAGGTAGGCGCCTCATCCCGGGACCGGAGATAGGACTCCAGAACGGTGAACAGGCGCTGGCGGACCGTAGGATCTAATGACGCCTCAGCGCCATGAACCGTGACTGCAATGGTGGCCTCACGATAGGGCTTGGCGGACCACTCGCATTCAATCTCAAACCGTTCCAGACCTTGCAGCATGATATTGGATCGGCCATCGGCCATCGGCTGCACACTCACCAGCCGACCAACACAGCCCATCGAGAACACGGGCGGATGGCCGTAATAGTCTGTTTCCCACCCATCCTTGAGCAGGGCCATACCGATGCACTGCCCGCTCATCGCCGCATCCGAGACCATTGTGCGGTAGCGTGGCTCAAAGATATGCAGGGGCAGATAGGTCTTGGGGAACAGCACGACGTTCGGAAGCGGGAACACCGGGATCCTCGAGGGAATGGGAAACGGCGTCGCGCTGTCACGCCGGTCATGTCCGTGGGGCTCTCGCCCGTGATCGGTCTGCATGGCTCACGATAGCTGATGGTCGCCAAAGTTGTCAACGGAAAGAGCGGGGCATCGTTCACCCGTTAAGTTAGCAAAACCCTCATCAATACAGGGGATTTGTGCCACCTGCCGAAGCATGCTATAAGCGCTGGTCGCAGTTCCTCCACCTCACGGACGGTCCTTCGCTCATGGACAACTTACGGCGTCATCTTCGACACCTCCTCCTTCTGTCGAGCGGTCTTCTCGTCGTCGTACCAGGGCTCGCGGCCGATACGGCAGAGGAGTTCCGGGTCGCCCGGGAGGGCTATCGCTATACCTTCCCGCGCGATCACGGGGCGCATGAGGCGTTTCGCACCGAATGGTGGTACTACACCGGCCAGCTCACGGCGAAGGACGGCCGGCCATTCGGCTATCAACTCACCTTCTTCCGCCGTGGCATGCCGCGCGAGCAGACGAACACCTTGCCGTCACGGTGGGCCGTCTCGCAACTGTACCTGGCCCATTTCGCCGTGACGGACCTCAGCAAGAATCAGTTTCGCTATGCGGAAAAAATCAGCCGGGCCGGCTTGGGCAAAGCCGGTGCTGCAGACGATCGCCTTCACGTCTGGATCGATCGGTGGAGCGCCGAGTCACCATTGGCCAGTCCTGGCACACAGACCCTCCAAGCAGCAGACGGCGACCTGGCCCTCCAGCTCACGGTCTCGCCGGACAAACCACTCGTCGTGCATGGCACCGACGGTATCAGCCGCAAAGGCCCGGCCACAGGACAGACTTCCCACTACTATTCCTTCACCAGACTGGCCACAACCGGCAATCTCACGATCGGAAACGAATCGTTCGATGTGACCGGCGCGAGCTGGATGGATCATGAATTTGGTTCCGCCGACCTTGGCAAGGATCTGGTTGGATGGGATTGGTTCAGTCTGCAGCTCGACGACAAGAAGGAACTGATGCTCTACCGGCTCCGCCGGGCCGATGGATCGGCCGATCCTGTCTCAAGTGGGACTCTCATTGATCGAGACGGACAGGGGCACCATCTTGCGATCGGAGATTTCACCCTCGAACCGACGAGTTATTGGACCAGTCCAACAAGTAAGGCCCGCTATCCGCAGCGTTGGCGCCTGACCATTCCCTCCCAACAACTCTCCCTCGAACTCATTCCGCTCATGGCCGAGCAAGAACTCTCCACCACGCGCAGCACGCAAGTGACCTATTGGGAAGGCGCCATCAAGGCAACCGGCATCTCACAGGGGAAGCCGATTCACGGACAGGGATACATGGAGTTGACCGGCTATGCCGAACGTATCATGCAGAAACTGTAATCCGGGTCACGACCTCATTGAAACTTGTGCGGCGGTTTCTGGAGAAACGGGCGGAAGGTAAGGGGGTAGAAATGGCGAGCGCGGTCTCGTTAGCTACGGCAAGATGGGAGTGATCTCTTCTATACCGCAAGCTTGGCGACGCGAAGCTGTTTGCGGCGCTGCTCGGCGTGCCACAGGTCATACTGGGTTTGCTGATTGAGCCAGCTCTCAGACGAAGTTCCGAACGCCATCGACAGGCGAACCGCCATCTCGGGACTAACACCTGCCCGACCGTTCAGGATGGCAGAGAGGGTTTTCCGGCTGACGCCCAATGCCTGGGCGGCCTGCGTGACACTCAAACTGAGCGGATCTAACCACAAGCGCTTGATGATTTGCCCGGGGTGAGGGGGATTGTGCATTCGCATAGAGCGACCTCGTCAGTGATAATCCTCGTAATCGACAGCATCTGCGTCCTTGCCGACAAACCGAAACGTGAGCCGCCAGTTCCCGCTGACCGAGACAGCCCAGGCACCTTTGCGGTCGCCCTTGAGCGGATGAAGATCCAACCCTGGGAGCGCCATGTCCCGTGGCGCGGTGGCCGAGTTCAATTGGGCTAAGATGAGGCGCACCCGCTCTGCATGTTGGGCCTGGATACCTGATTTGCTCCCAGTCTCGAAGAATCGGCCTAAGCCCTTATGCTTGAAGCCTCGGATCACGCGACTACCTGTAACCCTTTGCGTTACGGAACACAAGTCGCCGGAAGGGCAAGATAACACGAGCCGTCAAAGATTCTGTCTTCTCACAGACACAATCCTCAACCACACGACCCGCAGCACACAAGTGACCTCTTGGGAAGGGGCTATCAAGGCAACCGGCACGACACAGGGCCAACCGATTCACGGGCAAGGATACATGGAGCTGACCGGCTACGCCGAACGATTCATGCAACGTCTCTAGGGCATCCTCCCGGTCTTGCTTCAGACCATCCTCCTCTCCCCATCGCGAACCGCCAGCCCAATACCATCAACTGCTTGCCATACAGAACCAATCTGCTAATTTTACCAATGTGTCACGCGCGGGAAGAATGTCCAGCATTGGATGACCCGCCTCTATACTAAGCCGCGCAATGCAGCGCCAAGAGAAGGAACACCCAGTGCCGTTACGACAAGAAAGAAAAACACGATCAGGACTGTCTTGAAGACGCCGCGACCCTCTCTTCCGAGGTAGGGGAACAGTGATCCAAGACGACGGTACATCGAAACATGGGCGAAAAATGAGGAGGGGACAGATGAATAGAGAGAAAGCGGCACCAGGCGTCAGGCTGATTGTGACGATTATTGTCCTATCTGGGCTCGCCACTTCCGGCTGCACCACTTTCACTCAAGAGGCCAATTTTGCCACATCCTATCCGGCAAGTGCTCAGAGGGTCGTCGAGAGACCGGCTGTGCAGTTGCATGTGGAGGATGCCATCGCGGACGTAGCGTTCAAGCAGGATGCCAAGTTCTTGGGAGAAGATACCTATGACCGCTGGCTTGTGTATACCCTCATCCCCATGGGGAAAGACTATCGCTATGTCTCAGACCTCCCTCGAACCGACATCGTTAGATCTGTGCTTCAGGAAAAGTTTGGCGTAGCGGGTTTGCCACTTGGTGACCAGTCCGGACGAGATCCCGCTCAAATGGGAGGTGTATTGAACCTGTCGGTTCGAGTAAAAACACTGGCCGTCTCCACCACATTCTCAAGCCTAGTGCCACTTTTAATCATTACCGCGATCAATTTCCACGACGAACAGGCTGATGCGGTCCTTGAAATCCAAGTCACTCAGCCTGGAAGTACCAAACCCTTGTGGCAGGGGACGGTGTCGGGCAGGGCAACAGAAGAAGAACTGGAAAAGATGGAGCGCACCACCAGAGCCAACATTAAGGATCGCAATGCCTGGATGGTTCATGAAGCCATCGCGCTGGCGGTCCAGGATTTCATGACGCAATCTCAAATTGTGCAGATAAGCACGCGACTGCGCGACGACGCGTTTGCCAAGGCCTTGAAACCAGCCCAGGACGCCGAGACCAAGGGCGATCTGCGGGCCGCGCTCAGTCAGTACGGCCGCGCCTACCAGGCTGCCAACAGTGACATGCGAGCGACGGATATGATCAAGGCCGTGGCGCAAGTGTCTAAGAAATTGAATGGTCAGCTCGCCCTCCCCGAGGAGGCACGACGCTACGGGGTCCAGGCCGGGGTGCTCGCTGAAAAGAAACTCTATGCCGAGGCCACGTCACTGTACCGCCAGGCTCTGGGAATTGCGCCGTGGTGGGCGGAAGGGCATTTCAATCGGGCATTGCTGTTCGAGGAACAATCTCGATTCTCTGACGCGATTACGGCAATGCAGGCGTACCTGGAGCTGTCGCCCAACGGAACTGATGCCCGTTCCGCGCAGGATAAAATCTATGAGTGGGAGTTGAAGGCGAAATAAAGGAAGCGGCTGAGAGAGGGCAAATTGTAAGAGTTACTATCTATCTGGTATTGAGCGCAAAGGATCGTTATGAATCGATCACTTTTGATGTCTGGTTTTCTGGTTGTTGCCTTCGCCTTCCTGCTGCTAACCGTCCGCCCGGTGTTTGCGGAGTATATGGCTCACGCCGACTTCTCTGCATGCCCCCGCAAGTACATTCCGCGTACATCGGCCGATGAAGGCCCATTTGCCACGAAGCCCCAATGTATGGCGCGAGTGGATGCAGCTCGTCGGGGAAACAATATGTCTTGCGCCCGCTATTCCTGTGAGGTAGTAGGGGGTGATGGGAGTACGGGCAGCAGCGGGGGAACTGCTGGTGGCTCCCTGCAGGACCTAGCAATAAAAAACATAGCGGGAGGGTTGGGAAGCGGCAATGCCAACCAGTTTATCGGTGGGATAGGAGCAGCGGCGGCAGCGGGGATCCTCAACGACCTCTTCAATGGCGACCAGGGACAAAACGTGGCGCGCCAAGCCGAGCGAGCGGCTCATGCCGCGGAGGAGGCGGCGGCAATAGCGCGGGGCCAAGAAAGAGAGCGGGAGATTTTCCAGGAACAAGTGCGAGTGCGGCACGAGAAAATACTCGGAAGCTTGAAGGGCGGCCTCGGCAACACCGAGTTGGGAATGAAACCATATGAGTCCGGTGCACTGGAACTGAAAACCGGATCTGCGCTGTTTGGGAAATCGCCCGCCCGCGAAACGTTGCAACCCGGTGCGGGTATCGTAGTGGTCGATGGCAAGGGGACTGGGGACATCGCTATCAAGATGCCCGATGCGCCTCCCGTACCGGAGGCCAAGCCTATTGACCAATCGAAATTTGATAAGGTCTGGGCTGACTACACTAAGGCAACTGATGATTATGCCCAGGCTGACCTGCGACGTCAGCAATTGGAAGACCAGAAAAAGCTGGCTGAGCGAATCCGGCAAGAGGCAGAGAAAAAACTGGCTGAACTCAAACAGCAGGCCGCGCAGCGGGCCGCGGCGCTTCCAGAGGAACAACCCGCGATGCCGGAGGAAGACGGCAAGCTGGCTGAAGCGGAGAAACTCTTGAATCAGGCGACGGACCTGGACAAGAAGGCGACCCAGGATCTAGACAAAGCGCAGCAGGACCTCAAACAGGCCAAACTCGACCTCGACCGAACCGAGAAGGAACGCACCAAGGCCGAGAAGAGCCTCGCTCAAGCTGAGCAGGGGCAAATGAAAAAATAGGAGCCCATCATGATTTCTCGTCCTGTTCATCGCCGTTGGCCCCTCCTGGCTATGCCTGTCCTCGCTTGCCTCCTGTCCATCAGCGCAAGCTGGGCTGCGGAACCGGCGCCGGCTTCTGCGCCGACCCCGCGTGCGAAGCTGGAGCGGATGCTTGCCTGCCAACAGGTGGAGAAGGAGGCGGCGCTCAGGGAGAAAACGAAGGTCGACGCGCACCTCCACGATGTCCAGGCGTTTCGCGAAACCCTGTCGGATAACCCGAAACACCGCCCCGCCCTCGACAAAACTGAACGAGCATTGGAAAAGGACCGCGAGGCACTCGCGAAGGCTGAGGAACGCCTTCGGCTGGCCACACTCCAAGTCGGCATGACAGAACGAGCCATCCAGTATCTACCCGTGTACTCCGCGAACCAGTCTCCCGGTCTGATTGAAAGCGGCAAACAACGCATTGCCGACTGGTTGGCCCAGTTTCGTTCCGAGAACAGCGAGGTGATCGAGAAACAACTCGAGGATGAGCAAGGGTTCGTCAACGATCCGGTACTGCACCAACGACTTGGCGCATTGCTGGATCGAGTCCAAGTCGTCTCCACTGCTACCGACGTCCCGGTCACTATCCGCATTCTGGATAAGCCGACTGGAAGAGACGCTTTTACGACAGGAACTACCATTTACTTCGACAAGGCGTATCTCAACCAACTCGAAAAGGCATCTCGAACCCAGAAGTCTTTCGACGATGAACTTCTTTTCACCATGGGCCACGAACTCGCGCACATCCAACTTCACCATGTCAATCTTGGATTCGTCGAGGAGCCGTGGCAGAAACTGCAGAATACGCTGCAGCTCCAAGATGTTGAGGGTACGCATCCAGACTACGCGCGGGACGGCAGCCGTCACAGCGAGGCCGCGTTCAAAACCCAACTGGCAGAGTATCAGCGCGATCAGGAATTCCAGGCGGATCTGCTAGGTGCGCAGCATGTGCTCGCCGCCGGAGCACCACCAAAAGCGATCAAAGATAGCTTTACCCGCATGGGGTTCCAAGACTTGCTGCACCGTCTGCATTCGAGTGAGTCCCGGAAGGAACCCCGCTACGCCAAGATGCTCGAAGACCATGCTCGCCCGGACGAACGCTTGAAGGCACTCGAAACGGCGCTCGGCGACAAGTTCTGGGAACGGACGGATCTGAAATTCAGTTCTGCCTGCCCGCGTTAAGCGATCGTTCTATCTTTCGAGGTCACATAAGATCGCGGCTTTCTCCGGCCCGCTAGCCCCCCCGCGTACCTTGACTCGCCTCCAATCGCTGTGATTAGGTTTCTCGCCGATCTTGTTCGAACAGGCTATTCACAATGATGACCACGCTTCGGGCCAGCCAGATCCAGCAGCGAATACTCGCCTGTGCCCTTGCGCTATTCCTCTGCATGGTCGGCACCGGATGCCAAAAAGATAGCGAGGCGATCGTCTCCATCGCGCTTCATCCGTCCAATGCGAACATTCTCTATGTGGCCACGAACGATGCCGTCTACAAATCGCGGGACGGGGGGCAGCTGTGGGAACGGTTCCCGAGTTTCAGCGCCAGGCGGGTGACGACGCTTGCGATCGACCCTCAGTTTCCGGCCACGATCTATGCTGGCACGATGGCCGACGCCGTCTATAAGAGTCCCGATGGCGGGCAACATGGGCTCCCCCATAACGTCGGGCTCAAAGAGCACGTCTCCTTTATCAATGAATTCGTCTTTCACCCGACCGACCACGATCAGATCTACACTGCCACGACCGTCGGCGCCTTTTACACGAAAGACGGCGGACGAGAATGGGAAGAGCGCATGGCCGGGATGAAGGAGGTCCACATCGTGGTCTCCATCGCCATTCACCCCCGCGATCCGCGCATCCTCTTTGCCGGAACGACGGGAGGGGTTTACCGGTCCGACAACGCGGCGATGGAATGGAAGAAGATCAACAACGGGCTGATTCCAGAACAGGAACTGATGGGGGGCATGGCGCTGGGGGTGAATGCCCTGGTCTTCGACGTCGTCAACCCGGACATCGTCTATGCGGGAACGACGAAGGGCCTGTTCCGCTCCGCCACGCGAGGAGATCAATGGGAACGGATCGGGCAAACGCTCCCCGACCTCTTCGTGAGCAGTATTTTGATCGACCCGGTCGAGCCGAAGACAATCTATATCGGAGGGCCAAGCGGCGTCTGGAAGAGCCCCGACAGCGGACAATCTTGGCGCGCGATCAACGGCGGACTGACCTCGTTGA
>JANOMG010000040.1:0-7230 GCA_031420175.1 Nitrospira sp. | reverse complement strand
GAGGACCGGGAGCAAGTCCTTCATGCTGCTGATCTTCTTCTCGGAAATGAGGATGAGCGGATCTTCCATGACCGCTTCCATCCGCTCGGCGTTGGTCACGAAGTAGGGGGAGATGTAGCCGCGGTCGAACTGCATGCCTTCGACCACGTCCAACGAGGTGGTCATGGACTTGGCTTCCTCGACCGTGATCACGCCATCCTTGCCGACTTTCTCCATCGCTTCGGCGATGAGGTCGCCGATGGTCTTGTCGTTGTTGGCCGAAATCGTCCCGACTTGGGAGATCTCGGTCTTGTTCTGGCAGGGCTTGCTGAGCTTCTTCAGTTCAGTGATCACCACTTCGACCGCCTTGTTGATTCCCCGCTGAATTTCCATCGGCTGCGCACCGGCGGTGATGTTCTTCACGCCTTCACGATAGATGGCTTGCGCGAGCACCGTGGCGGTGGTGGTCCCGTCTCCGGCGATGTCGCTGGTTTTGCTGGCGACTTCACGGACGAGCTGGGCACCCATGTTCTCGTATGGGTTCCTGAGTTCGATCTCCTTCGCGACGGTCACGCCGTCCTTGGTGATCGTCGGGGCACCGAACTTCTTGTCGAGAATCGCGTTGCGGCCCTTGGGTCCGAGTGTTGCCTTGACGGCGTCGGCGAGCTGGTTCACCCCTCTGAGGATGGACGCGCGCGCGGCGTCACCGTACATGAGTTGCTTTGCCATTGTGGTATGCCTCCCTTAAAAAGTATCGTCGTAATGTGTCGTGGTGATTAGCTGTTGAAGACGCCGAGGATGTCTTCTTCCTTCAGGATGAGACATTCTTCGTCTTCGATGCGGAGCTTGCTGCCTGAGTACTTGTCGAAGAGGACTTGGTCGCCGACTTTGACGCTCTCCACCTTCTTGCCGATGCCCTGGATGATGCCCCGTTGCGGCTTCTCTTTCGCGCTGTCCGGCACATAAATCCCGCCGGAGGTCCGGTCCAATTCCTCGGTGTAGGTGACGAACACCCGGTCGCCCAGAGGCTGGAACCCCTTGGTCAGGTCTTTCTTCTCCGTCTTTTCCTTGGCTGCAGTGCTCATAACGATACCCTCCTCCTAAAGTTAACCAGTGAAAATAAACGATGTAGAACAGGTGCGAACTCGATGGCGCAATCGTGGTACTCCCGAACGAGCAGAAGCCCTGGTCTGCCGAACACGGAAGTAGAGATAGCCTCGGGTTCGTCCAAGTCAAGGGGGAGAAATGGGGAAATTCTTCCACGCCCTCAGAACAGGGACGGGGGCATCATAACCTATTGAGAATTGGATATTCTAGGCCTTCTTTCGGTGGGAATTAGGCGAAGTCAGATTCGCAAGCGGTCAAAATCTTTGATGTCTTTCTTAATATAGTCACGCAGCCGTTTGATGATTCGGGCTTCCAACTGCCTGGTGCGCTCTTTCGTGATGGAGTATTTGCCGCCGAGGTCCTCCAGGGTGAGAGGGGTTTCGGAGAGAATCCGGTTTCTCAAGATATCTTCGTCCCGCTCATCGAGCGTCTTGATGAATTCGGCGAGCTTGGTGCGGAAGAGCGTTTGTAATTGGGTGTGCGCAAGCTGCTCGTCCGCTGGAACTTGCTGGGAGGGGAGCACATCGAGGAGGCTGCCTTCCTGGTCCTCGCCGAGCGGCTGGTCCAGCGAGAGTTCCCAGTTGCCTAGCCGTTGCCCCATCTCGATGACATCCCGCTCCCGCACGTTCAAGCGGTCGGCGAGCAGCTTCGTGTCCGGGGCAAAGCCTTCCCGTTCAAGCTTGGCCTTTTCTTTTTTGAGGTTATAGAACAGCTTCCGTTGATCTTGGGTCGTCCCGATCTTGACCAGTCGGTAGGTATTCAGCAAATACCGAAGGATATAGGCTCGAGACCACCAGGCGGCATAGGCGTAAAAGCGCACGTTCTTCGACGGGTCGAACTTCTTGATGGCATGCATGAGCCCGACGTCGCCCTCTTGAATGAGGTCCATGTGGTCGGCGCCGGTGTGGAGATATTCAGCGGCAATGGAGAGAGAGACCCGCAGGTTGGCCATGATCAGCTTCACGGCGGCCTCGCGGTCCCCGTTGATCCGGTATTCATGGAACAGGCGCAGTTCTTCTTCTTTGGACAGGTAGGGATAGCGCCGGACTTCGGCCAGGTATTGCTGGAGCGCCGTAACCGGCACCACGTCCGTGATATCGGTGGCGTGAGGGGCCTTCGGGGCTGCACCGTGAGAGGCTTCGGGAGGCGGGCTGATCTCGGCGATCTCCTCCTCGGACGGGTCCAGGACCTCGGGTTCGATCGGTTCCTCGTCGAGATCCTTGTTACGTGGACTCATAACGGTCGAGATTATCATATAGAGCCTCTGGCGGGGTGCTGAAAAAGTGCGGCCACTTTGCGGGGAAGGTTTAGGTTAAGGCTGAGGCTAAGGGTCGGATGAAGACCGTCAATTTTCCTCAACCTTGACCTCGACCTCAGCCTGTGTCCCCGTTCCCTTGCACGAACGAAACAGCGTCCCCTATAGTGCTGGATTCTATCGGAGCGTGGGTATGGTGACGGACATCCTGACCGCATTGGCGAAGGGCCATTGGCCCACATTGATTGGATCGTGGCTGCATCTCGCGGTCAGCTTCATGGTGTGGCTGCTGCTTGGCGCCCTGAGCATTGTGCTCGCGGACAGTCTGCAACTGACCGGCACGCAGACGGCAGTGATTGTCGCACTCCCGATGTTGGGTGGTGCGCTGCTCCGGGTGTTGGCCGGTTGGAGCAGCGATTGGTATGGGGCGAAGCCGACGGGGACACTCATTCTGGTGGGCGAGTTGGCGGTCGTCGTATGGGGGTGGTTGGGCGTTCATAGTTATGTCGAGCTGCTGTGTGTCGCGTTTTTGCTCGGTATCGCGGGGGCGAGCTTTGCGGTGACCTTGCCGTTGGCGGGCCGGACCTATCCGCCAGCCCATCAAGGATTGGTGCTGGGCATCGTGGCGTCGGGGAATGTCGGCACCGTGTTGATTCTCTTTTGTGCGCCACGGATTGCGGCGACGAGCGGATGGCATGCCGTATTTGGATGGATGGTGCTGCCGATTGTTCTCAGCCTGGCCGTATTCGTGTTCTTCGTGCGTGACGATCGACAGAGCCGGCGGGCCGAGCGCGATACCCATTGGTGGCACAATGTGGCCGTGATGATCTTGCACCCGAAAGCCTATTGGCTTTGCGGCTTGTATGCCGTGACGTTCGGTGGGTTTGTCGGGTTCTGTAGCATGCTTCCGCTCTTCTTCCACGAGCAGTACCACGTGGATGGCATTGCTGCTGGCTCGATTGCTGCCTTGTGTGGATTGGTGGGCAGTCTCATCCGTCCGCTTGGTGGTCATGCAGCTGACCGGATCGGGGGGTTGCGAACGCTCCTGCTGGCGTTGCCCTTCGTCGCAGGCTTGGTCGCGGTGCTGGGCCACGTTACGGATGTCACGGTCGCCGTCGGGCTGATCGTCGCAGCCGTGGGAGCCATGGGGGTCGGCAACGGAGTGATTCTCCAGTTGGCCTCAGAGTGGTTTCCCAAACAGATTGGGCTCGCCTCCGGTGTCGTGGGGGCGGCGGGCGGGATGGGAGGGTTTCTCGTGCTTCTTTGGTTGGGAACGCTGAAAGAGGTGACTGGCTCCTATCGAGTCGGCTTGTGGCTCTTTGCCGCCGCCGCGGCTTGTGCCTGGGGGACCGTACTGCTGGCAGAACGACGGGCACAGCGACTGACCCAGCCCATGGATGCACCAGGCCGTTTTTCCCGTTGACCGTGAGGGCCAAAAAAACCATGTCAAATGTGCAATGTGAAATGATAAATTGATCCTCCCGTACCACGTGCCCCATTGAATAGCGACCAGCAAAATTATGGCCACTCCATTTCACAGCATCGAAGACGCGATTCGAGACATTAAGAAGGGGAAGTTCATCATCCTCGTCGATGACGAAGATCGCGAGAATGAAGGGGATCTCGTCATTGCCGCCCAACACGTGACGCCCCAGGCCGTCAACTTCATGGCCAAACATGCCCGTGGGTTGATTTGTCTCGCCCTGACTCCCCAGCGCGTCGAAGAACTTCATCTCCCGCAGCAGGCGGTGGAGAACACCGCTACCTTCGGCACGGCCTTCACCGTGTCCATCGATGCGCGAAAAGACATTACGACGGGCATCTCTGCGGCGGATCGGGCCACGACGATTCATGTGGCGATCGATCCGAAGTCCAGGCCCAGTGACCTGGCGCGCCCCGGCCATATTTTTCCCTTGAAGGCGCAGCAAGGCGGTGTGTTGAAGCGCGCGGGGCAGACCGAAGGCTCCGTCGATTTGGCGCGGTTGGCCGGGCTGAGTCCTGCCGGTGTGATTTGCGAAATCATGAACGAGGACGGCACCATGGCGCGGGTGCCGGAGCTGACGAAGTTTGCCAAGGCGCACAAGTTGAAGATGGTCACGATTAAGGCCCTCATTGAATATCGCATGCAGCGCGAGACCTTTGTGCGGCGGATGGCCAGTGCGCGGCTGCCGACGACGTTTGGCGATTTCGAAGCGGTGGCGTTCGAAAATGAAGTGGACGGCATCACCCATATTGCCCTGGTGAAGGGGCGAGTCGATAGCGGGGAGCCGACATTGGTCCGGGTGCATTCCGGTTGTTTAACAGCCGATGCGTTGGGTTCCATCCGATGCGACTGTCGAGACCAGCTCCATAAGGCGATGGAAGTCATCCAAAAGGAAGGGCGTGGGGTCCTGCTCTACTTGAATCAAGAAGGCCGCGGGATCGGCCTGCTCAACAAGATCAGGGCCTATGGGTTGCAAGATGAGGGCAGCGATACCGTCGAGGCGAATTTGCAGTTGGGATTTAAAGCAGACCTGCGCGATTACGGCGTGGGGGCGCAGATTCTCGTCAGTCTCGGGCTGCATCAGATCAGGCTCATTACGAACAACCCGCGCAAGATCGTCGGCATCGAAGGGTACGGATTGAAAGTGGTTGAGCGGGTATCGATCGAGATTCAGCCTGGTGCGGCGAATGAGAAGTATCTGCGGACGAAGAAGAATAAGATGGGGCATATTCTCAAGAAGGTGTGACGGCTGCTGAAAATGGCCCCCAGCTTCGTTCTCGGCTCGAAACGATCCTCAACGTACCCCAGAGGGTACGCCTCCGGTCGTTTCTCCCCTGCGGCCTCGCTGGATGACCATTTTGAGCAGCCTGTATTCGTGGTTTAGTAAGGCGGCAAAGGAAGTCTCAAAAGTAACTTTTGAAGTAGCAGTTGTCTGGATCGTAGCCCGTATGGAAAGAATCGATACATGAAACTTCGTAAAGGGTCTCAGGATGCGACGGGGTTGCGGTTCGGGATTGTCGTCGCGAAGTTCAATAAGTTCGTCACGAGTAAACTGCTGAGTTCCTGCGTCGAGGGGCTGACCTCGCATGGGGTCAAGGCCGACGACATCGAGGTGGTGCGGGTGCCGGGGGCGTTCGAGATTCCCTTGGTGGCACGGACGATGGCGCGGACGAAGCAGTTCAATGCGGTGATTTGTCTCGGGGCGGTCATTCGCGGCGACACGCCACATTTTGACTACATCAGTGCGGAGGCGAGCCGCGGGATCGGGCAGGCGGCGCTGGATGCCGACGTGCCGATGATCTTCGGTGTGTTGACGACGCATACGATCGCGCAGGCGATTGACCGGGCTGAGCCGACGAAGTTTAACCGTGGTGGAGAAGCGGCCAGGTCTGCGATTGAGATGGCGACGGTGATGCGTCTGTTACAGGTGGACGAGGAGACGCAGCCTCGTGTCGCAATCCCGCGAGTCCAGCGAGCCAAGAAGCGGGCGCTGCGGAAGCCTAAGGCCTAGCCATGGGAACACGCCATCAAGCCCGGGAACGTGCGCTCCAGATTTTGTTTCAGTACGATATTCACGGCAAGTCAGGTCTGTGGCTGGATGTATTTTGGAAAGAGAACGAGGCCTCGGGTGAGGCGAGGGCCTTTGCCGAACGACTCGTGGCCGGTGTCTTGGCGCAGAAGCCAGAGCTGGACGCCCTCATCACGAAATACGCCACCAATTGGAAGATCAGTCGCATGCCGATCGTGGATCGCAATATCCTGCGAGCTGGCGTCTATGAACTCATGTGGATGGATGATGTGCCAGCCAAGGTGACGGTGAATGAAGCCGTGGAATTGGCGAAAAGCTTCGGCGACGACGAAGCGTCGAAGTTCGTGAACGGCGTGCTCGATCAGGTGTTGAACAAAGAATTGACGCTGGCAGCCAAGCGAGCCAAAGCGGCTGGCGAGAGTCACGGGGCAAGGGGCTAGAGGGGGAACGTCATGCGGTTTTTTCTGTTCGATTCATAAGCACCTCTTGCCGATAGCCCCTTGCCACGAGCCCACACCGTGAGGTGGAGATGATTGAGCGCTACACCCGTCCCAAGATGAAAGCCATCTGGGAATTGAAACGTAAGTACGAGATCTGGCTCGCGGTCGAGTTGGCAGCCTGTGCGGCCTTCGAACGGGCCGGACAGGTCCCGCGCGGTACGTCGGCTCGTATTGCGAAGAAAGCCACGATCGATGTGAAACGGATCGCCAGGATCGAGAAGGTGACGAAGCACGATGTGATCGCCTTCCTCGAATCACTTGTGGATTCGGTCGGTCCCGAGCATCGGTTTCTCCACATGGGGCTGACGTCCTCGGATATTGTGGACACCTCCTTGGCCGTGCAGATGACCGAGGCGCTCGACCTCATCCTCGACGATCTTGATGAGCTGATCGCCGTCTTGAAGCGGCAGGCGCTGAAATATAAGAACACGGTCATGGTCGGCCGCTCGCACGGCATCCATGGGGAACCGATTTCGTTCGGTTTCAAGCTGGCCATTTGGTACGAAGAAGCCCGCCGGCATCGGGAGCGGCTGATGCACGTTCGGCAGGAGATTGCGGTCGGTAAGCTCTCCGGTGCGATGGGCACGTTTGCGCATCAAGGGCCTGAAGTGGAAGCGTACGTCTGTGCCAAGCTGGGGCTCACGCCGGACCCTGTCTCCAATCAAATCGTGCAGCGCGATCGTCATGCGGCCTATGCCTCGGCGTTAGCCCTGTTGGCGGCCAGCATCGAAAAGTTTGCGACGGAGATTCGCCATCTGCAACGGACTGAGGTGTTGGAAGCAGAAGAGTATTTTTCTGCAGGGCAGAAGGGGTCTTCGGCGATGCCGCACAAGCGGAACCCGATCGCCTCGGAGAATCTCTGCGGGCTGGCGCGCGT
>JANOMG010000039.1:0-12388 GCA_031420175.1 Nitrospira sp. | reverse complement strand
CCTCGGGCGCGGGGGGTGGATCGACGGGGCCAGATCCCCACTATGACGCCGATTGCCGAACGCCCCGCCGAAGTGGGTACTCGCACGGTGCCCGGCCACTGGGAAGGCGACCTCATCAAAGGCACCCGCAAGGGGTCGGCCGTCGGCACCCTGGTGGAGCGGACCACACGTGTGGTCATCCTGGCCAGGATGGAGGGGACGGATGCGACGAGTGCCCGCGAGGGCTTTACCAAAACACTCCGGCCTGGGCCCGCCCTGCTGCGGAAAACCCTGACGTATGATCGGGGGAACGAAATGGCCGAGCACGCGCAGTGGGCCCCGCGGCTCAACATCCGAGTGTTCTTTGCCGATCCGTACAGCCCCTGGCAACGCGGGACCAATGAAAACACCCATGGGCTGCTGCGTCAGTATCTGCCGAAGGGCACCGACGTGTCGGGGTATACGCAGCGCGAACTGAACGCCCTCGCGCATCGCCTCAACACGCGCCCACGAAAATGTCTGGACTTTGCCACGCCCTTGGAAGTCTATGCGCCATTGCGCCATCATTCACCCGTTGCACTTGGAACTTGAAACCGCCCTCCATAAACCGGGCTTCATTGATCACAACGGCTGGTTGCACGTGCGCCGCTCCTCCCATCTGCATCCGTCACAATTAGGATTGTTGCCGTATTGCCAGATTGGTCCGTAGGTAACGCTAAGCTGCCAAACGGACCAAATTGTTGCCACATGATCAATTGTGACCAGTCTGAAACTCATCTACGCGGCACAGTGTAAGTAGCAAGCGATTCTGACCGACGCCATACAACCAAAATATAGACCGTACCCGGGCTTAACGGCCACACACCTCAATGGGGCGTACATCGAACATTTGCCCGCGCTGTCCCCTGACAGCGTAGGCCATGGTGGGAGGCTCGTCTTATGAAACAAGACAGTGTGTGCAAGCACATGGGGCCACCTTTATGTGTTGCGCTAGCGGCTATTGGTTTGCTTGTCTCGGCATCCATTGCGCAATCTGAAGCGGACGGCTCTCGAAACGATACGGGGACGGATCAGATCGAGGTAGGGGCCCATACCGTGGTTGTAATCGGAGCCTCGTATGTCGCAGGCGGGAATCCGGAACGTCCGATTGCCGGTTACCAGATAATACACAAGGGCGTGAGTGGTGAACAATCCTTCGAGATGCTCGCTCGCTTCCAAAGGGACGTCATCGCCCTAAAGCCGGAAGCGGTGATGGTGTGGGGCTTCAATAATGACGTGATTCGATCTGATCGCGCTCGGATCGACCACACGTTGAGGCGAACGAGGGAAAGCATGTTGGCGATGATCCAGTTGGCGAACACAGCGTGAATTGTCCCTGTTCTTGCCACAGATATTCCCACCCGAGGCAAAGATGAATGGTCGCAAGCGTTCGACCCACTGATCGGGAAAATTCTCGCACAGGAAAGTCATCTGGACTACATCAACAGGCACGTGATGGAAACAAATCGTTGGATCAGAGGCACTGTGGCTCGTGAGGGGATCTTGCTCCTGGATCTTGAAATGGTGTTTGCCGATCAACAGGGCGTACGGAACAAAGAGTCAGCCCAGCAGGATGCCGCCATATCTCTCAGCGAGGGTACGCCACCTTGACGCGGTATACCGACGATAGGCTCAAGGTCTTGGTCACGCCCGATAGTGCTCGGTTCTCCCAGCGGGCTCAAGTCGATGAAAGAGGTCGGTAAGTATCGACATTCTTCATCCTGTGTCGGTCCTGCTCGATAGATCAGCGTGCCGGCATGCGAGCGAGTTCGCGTGCCGGACTCAATCTGGCTTCCGGCATCGGAATTAATTCCTCTCGCTCCTTCGGGCTCAATCGTTGATACCGGGCCACGTGCGAGTCCTTGGTTGCTGGTCCGACCTGAGTACCTGTGCTGCACAGGACTCTGAACCTGGCCTGACATTTTTCCCTTTCCGCCGAATCATTTAGCGTCGAACGACTTGAGCGGCAAGCGGATCGTCTTCTCCAAACCGAGACAGGGCCCCGTATTTGCGCCTCGTCCTGTTGGCTCACCTTGGAAAGAAAAGCAAGCGAAGGCGGTCCTTCCGAAGATCTCAGGGTCAAGCTCTTATCGGACCAATTTTGTCCTGTGAGCAATTTTGCACAGACCGTTGCCGGTCTTCTAGCCATAATACCTGATAGGAACACTGAAAATCGTTTTAACAGGGAGGGAGACATCATGAACGCGGAGCAACTCAAAGGGAAATGGATGCAGTTCAAAGGTGAACTGAAACAGCAGTATGGCAAATTCACCGATGATGATTTAACGCAGATCGAAGGCAACTACGACAAGTTCGTCGGCAAAATTCAGGAGAGGTATGGCGATAAAAAAGACGAACTCATGAAGTGGGCGGACCAGTGGCATCAGAAGCCTGCGCCGGACGCTACGAAAGTAAAGACGCACTGACGGGAAGTAATCAACAAGAGAGAGCTGGATCATAGAGTTATTTTATCTTTCAGTTAAGGAGAACATCATGCATACACGTTATGTCCTGACACTCTGCACGGCTCTGCTGGTCGGCGGGGCATTCATCACCGGATCGGTAGCTGCAGCGGACAAGTCTGCAGAGAAGACACCGATCAACGACACATGGCTGACGGCGAAAACCAAGATCGCCCTTGCTGCCGATGGTCGGGTCAAAGGACGGCAGATTGATGTCGAAACCACGAAGGGCGTCGTGATGCTCCGCGGCAAAGTCGATTCCGACGTGGCCAAGCAGGCGGCATCGGACATCGCCAAAATGCTCGATGGCGTCAAGACGGTGAAGAACGACCTTGAGGTCGTCGCCCCGTCCAAACGCGATGCGGTGGAGGATAAGGATGAGATCATTACGGCACACGTGAAGGAACACTTCGCGAAGGACGCACATCTGAAGAAAGCCGATATTGCCGTTCAGACCAATGCGGGGGTCGTCTCGCTCACGGGCGAGGTTCGGGACATCATGACGAGTGCCAACGCGTCCTGGACGGCTTGGCTCATAGCGGGCGTGAAGTCCGTGAAGAACGATCTCACGCTGAAAGAGAAGGCCTAGGGCCTTGAGAGACACATCGCTCATTTCGGCTCGACACAACTGAGTCAGCGTCAGTGCATCCAACATAATCATTTACAAGGAGGTTTCGTCATGAAGAAGCTCATTAGTCTGTTCGTGTTCGCAATGGTCATCAGTGTCGGGATGGCATCCCTCTCATACGCGGCAGATGACATGGCCGCGCCGGGCTCCCATGCGGTGGTCAAAGGGGACCTGCTGAAAATTGACGGGGATTTTTATGTCGTGAAGGATACGGCCGGTAAGGAAATTCGTCTACACGTGGACAAGACCTCCAAGCTGGACGGGGCCTTCAAGGCCGGTGACAAAGTTGAGGCGCAGGCCACGGACAAGGACCATGCTACGTCCATTAAACACGTACAGCCGACGAAGTAGGTTCCGGGATACGAGGCAGTAGATCAGGCAAAGAGCATGTAGAGCCAGCCCTGAGGGCTGGCTCTACATGCGTACCGAGAAGGGTTGACCTCTTCGTAATGAGCGGGGTTCCAACACCAGGAGGAATGTCTCATGCGAATCATAACGTTGAAAGGCCTCGTGGGGGCATTGGCTCTGATAAGCGCAGGGCTCGTGATGTCTGCCTGTAACACGTCCAAAGCCACGGTCGACACGTTCGCCAAGTTTACATCGAGCACGAGCCCTGGGGAATGGATCAGTGCCGACGGCATCGTAGTGGAAAGCCAGAAGGCGCGCATGTTTACCGCTGTCGCGTTTGAGAATCTGGAACAGGACATTGCATGTGGGAGGGGAGAATACCTCACGTCTTTGGCCGTGTTATTGAAGATTCCAGCCGGGGAACAGGACGAATTTAAGGGGCTCTCTCAGAGCAACTACCCGCTCCTGTTCTCCGCTGACCGTCGTACGGCGGAAAATATGTTGACCACGTTGGCCAGCCAAATGGAAGCCCGTTGAGCCGACCCTCATTCAATTGGAGAGATCACGGGAGCGCTAGAGAAAGGTCTCGTTCTGAGATAACAGAGTGCCTACAAGCATTCTTTCATGGTATGGCTGGTAGACATTCCCAAATAACGAGCTTTGATAGAAGTGAGAATCTCTGCTTTAGGTGAATGCCAATTATATTTCAAAGGAGGCAACCATGTCGTTGTTCAAATTGTTTCTCGTGGGTGGATTACTGGCCGTCGGAGCACTGTCTGCTGAGGCCGCGGACATGGAGCTTCAGGTCATCGATAAGAATTGCTGGATCGAGGTGTTCGATGACACGAAATACGATGCCGATGACCCGCATGTCAAAATTCAGGGCCCCAAAGAGTATCCGTCGCTGAAGAATCTCAATGGCAAGGATTGGAACAATGATATTCAAAGTGTCATTGTGGGATCAGGCGCGACGGTGCATGCGTACAAGGATAAGGATTTCAGAGGGACGGAGATCGCCTTCACATCCGGGCAGCGCATCCCGGACCTTTCCAAGCTGGATATGTCCAACGAAATTGAATCAATGAAGATTACCTGCGGCAAGTAGGCTTTTGCCGAAGCATCCTCGGGATGAGCACTCTGTGCTCATCCCATCGTTTTCCGTTGGTCCACCTGGCCAGCACGAAAGCGAGGTTCAGGGCCACGACGAACGTCGTCAGGTCACATATTCATTGAGACGGAGGGACGAGCGATGCCACATGCGAGAGGGTGTGCATTCGGAGCGGTGGGATTAGCGTTTGTGGGCGGAGGATTGGTGGGGGCCGCGATGGCGCTGTTGCTGGCGCCGCAGTCCGGTCGGGAGTCACGGGAGCAGTTGCGTGGATCTACACGGCAGGCCAAAGAGAAGGCTCATGAGCTGGCCGATAGGGCCACCCAGGTCTTGGACCAGGCGGTGGGCAAGGGACGCGAGTTCGTCCAGGAGAAAAAGGCGGTCTTGACCGAGGCGGTCGAGGCTGGGCGCACGGCCATGCAGCGGGAGCGCGAGCGGCTGTCTAGCGAGAAGGAGGCGTGACAGCAACCTAGAAGTCGTAACCGGCGTGGAATTGTATCCGATACTGCCGACAGACGTGAGTCTGTGCTGTGCCTGCGGGATGGCCTCCTTTCCCAATATCGTCTTCCACGAGTAGCTCCCCCTCACGAGACTTCGTTGATTCCGACCAGGGCGAGTGTGAAGTTGCCTGGCATCCGGATTCTTCAGCCTGAGCAATTGTGACCAGACGGCCTTCCATCGAGATGGATATAATTGACCAAAGATTTTGTGCGACTGGGCTGATAGAATGCGGCCTTGTATCGCGCCCTTCTATCAGTCAGGTATCTGGCATGAGACCTCCTCTCATGCCCAGCCGCGGCGAACGAGGAGTTCTTGGCTTCCTACAGTCTGGTTTGAATTTTCCGCTGAGCACGTTTCGCCAGGATCAACTGTCTAAGGGAATGGTGCAGCCGCTGCGCACTCCAGTCTACTCGCCAGCGCTCGATCTTCTGTTTCGCATGGGACGTCGTCACACACACGTTGACCTTGAGACATTCGTCTCGAACCGACCGTTGCCGTAAGTAAGAAGCGCCGAAGAGGGGCATCCACATCCGCCACCCTGGGTGCGAACTGGTTCGCGAGACCTCGCCTCGAAGAAAGAGACCCTACATATGAAGGTAAGCAGCAAAATCAATCTCGGCAGCTTGCTCCATCTGAGGGCAAGCTTTCCTGAAAACGACTTGGCAGAAAAATACGCCGGTGGCGAGCCACCGCTGCGTTCGGAGCTCTTCAGCGCCGATCAAATGGAGCAACACGGCAAGATTCTGGCGGGTCAGCACCAGTTAAGTCCGAGACAGGCTCCGGACCAGTTGCTGAGCAGGCTGGCTGAGAATGAAGACGTCCTGGTCGGAGTGCGCGATCTGTTGGCCGAAGCGGTCAAGGCGAACCGCCGGATTACGCCGGCGGGGGAATGGCTGCTCGATAATTTCTATCTCATCGAAGAGCAGATTCGCACGGCCAAGAGACACTTGCCCAGGGGGTACAGCCGGGAGCTGCCTCGCATACTGAATGGCTCAACGGCTGGGCTTCCGCGCGTGTATGCCATCGCGCTCGAAACGATCTCGCACGGCGATGGCCGAGTCGATCCGGGAAGCCTCAGCAGTTTTGTGGCCGCCTACCAGACGATCACCGGCCTCACGTTAGGCGAATTATGGGCCATCCCGATCATGCTCCGCCTGGCCCTGATCGAGAATCTCCGGCGCGCGGCCACGCGCATCGCCGCGCACAGGATCGACCGCAATCGCGCCGACTACTGGGCGGATCAGATGATGGAGATCGCCGAAAAGGATCCCAAAAATATGATTCTGGTGACGGCGGACATGGCGCGGTCGAGCCCGCCAATGGCGAGTGCGTTTGTAGCGGAGTTCGCGCGCCGGTTGCAGGGACAGAGCCCCGCATTGGCATTGCCCCTCACCTGGATCGAGCAGCAGCTCTCCGAGTCCGGCCTGACGATTGAGCAGTCGGTGCAATCGGAAAACCAACAGCAGGCCGTCGATCAGGTCTCCATCAGCAACAGCATCGGCAGTCTCCGGTTTCTGGGCGCGATGGACTGGCGCACGTTCGTTGAGACGATGAGCGTGGTCGAGCAGACGCTGCGTGAGGATCCCGCAGCCGCCTACGGCAAGATGGATTTTGCTACCCGCGATCGCTACCGCCATGTGGTGGAGAAAATGGCGAGGAGCAGCCGGCTCTCCGAAAGCGAAGTGGCGCGCCACGCGATTCACCTGGCGCAGCAGGGTGCGGGTAGAAACGGCGGCGACGATCGAGAAGCCCATGTTGGTTTCTACCTGATCGATAAGGGAGTACCCCAGCTCGAACGAACGGTGGAGGTGCGCCTCTCCACATCTGACGCACTTCAGCGAACGAGCGGCCGGTTTCCGTTGCTCCTCTATGTCGGCACGATCGTGTTGATGACGGGAGTCTTCACCGGCGGCTTACTGGTACTGGCGTATGCCGAGGATGAGGAGGGTTGGTTACTCGCACTGGTCGCTCTCCTGTCCCTCATCTGTACAAGTCAACTGGCGGTTGCGCTGGTGAACTGGCTTGCGACCGTGTTGGTAACGCCGCATGCGCTGCCGCGCATGGACTTTTCCAAGGGCATCCCCCCGGAATCGCGCGCGCTGGTCGTGGTCCCGACTATGCTGAGCAGCGTTGAAAACATCGAAGAGCTGACCGAGGCGCTCGAAGTTCGGTTCCTGGCCAATCGAGACGGCCACCTGCACTTCGGCCTGTTGACCGATTTTCGAGACGCACAGGAGGAAACGCTTCCGGAAGACGAGCCCCTGTTGCGGCTGGCCCAGAAGAGGATCGAAGAGCTGAATGGAAAGTACAGAGAGGTATCCGGCGATGCGTTCTTCTTGTTTCATCGCCCCCGCCGGTGGAATCCTGGGGAACATATCTGGATGGGATATGAGCGGAAACGAGGAAAACTTGCCGACTTAAACCAGCTGCTTCGCGGTGGCTCACCGGATCGCTTCGCACTGATCGTCGGGGAGACCGCGGTGCTGTCGAACGTGCAATACGTGATCACGCTCGACACGGATACACAACTGCCGCGCGATGCGGCGCGGCAGTTCGTGGGCGCGATGGCGCATCCGCTGAATCGTGCGCGGTACGACGAGCACCAGCAGCGGGTCTGCGAAGGATACGGCATCCTGCAGCCACGCGTCGCCGTGAGCCTGCCAGGCACGAACCGGTCGCACTATGCGCGACTCAACGGGAGTGAGCCAGGCATCGATCCCTATACCCGCGCCGTCTCCGATGTGTACCAGGACCTGTTCGGTGAAGGCTCGTTCATCGGCAAGGGGATCTATGAGGTGGACGCGTTCGAACGCGCACTCGCGGGTCGCTTTCCCGAGAACCGCATTCTCAGCCACGATCTGCTGGAAGGATGCTACGTGCGGGCGGGGCTGTTGAGCGATGTGCACTTGTACGAGGAGAATCCCTCTTGCTACAGCGTGGATGTGCGCCGGCGGCACCGCTGGATCCGTGGGGATTGGCAGCTTGCGGGGTGGCTCCTGCCGCGCGTTCCAGGTCCCGGAGCGCGCCGTCAGAAAAATCCGCTCTCCGGACTATCTCGATGGAAGCTCTTCGATAACCTGCGGCGTAGTCTCGTCCCGTCAGCATTGACCGTTCTGCTGCTGCTCGGCTGGACGGTCTTGTCGCCGTTCTGGGTGTGGACCTTGTTGGCGATCGGAATCTTCCTGATTCCTCCTGTACTTGCCGCTATTCTAGATCTGTTTCAGAAGCCGGAGGATGTGTTACCGGAGCAGCATGTCGCCACCGCGCTACGCACGGCCGGCCGCCACGTCCTTCAGACGGTCTTGACGATCGCATTCCTTCCCTACGAGGCGTTCGTCAGTGTGGATGCGATTGTGCGCACGATCTGGCGAATGGCGGTCACGCAGACACGACTGCTGGAGTGGAGTCCGTCAAGCCTCCCGGATCTCGATCGCCGCACAGACCTCGTCGCCTACGGTCGGACAATGTGGATCGGACCCGTTCTTGCCACGGCCGCGGTGGTCTATCTGACGCTGTCGGAGCCGGGCGCCTTAGATGTCGCAATGCCCATTCTAATTCTCTGGTTTACCTCCCCTGCGATCGGTTGGCTGATCAGCCAACCGATCACCCGGCGCGACGCGTACCTGACGGCCGACCAGACCATCTTTCTCCGGAAGCTTGCCCGAAAGACCTGGGCGTTCTTCGAGAAGTTCGTCGGTCCGGACGATCATTGGCTGCCGCCGGATAACTATCAGGAGCATCCCGTGGCCGTCGTCGCGCATCGCACGTCGCCGACGAATATGGGACTGGCGCTGCTCGCGAATTTGTCGGCGTACGACTTCGGCTACCTGTCGGCCGGACAGCTCATCGAACGCACGACACATGCGCTGCACACGATGAAAACCTTGGAGCGGCATCGCGGTCACTTCTATAACTGGTATGACACGCAGTCTCTGAAACCGTTGCTGCCAACCTATGTGTCGACGGTGGACAGCGGAAATCTTGCGGGCCATCTGCTGACACTGCGTCCGGGGCTGCTCGCACTCCCCGATCAGAAGATCCTGGGAGCGCGATTCTTTGACGGGCTCAGCGACACACTCAGGATCCTCGAAGATACTCTAGCGGAAACCACTCAGGCCCAATTCGCTCACTTCCAGAAGCATCTGGATGCGGCCTGCGAATCCCGGCCGACCACGCTCACGGCAGCGCGGCTCTGCCTTGACCGGCTGGCGACAGCCGCCGAGGAGGGGCTCGCGAGCCTGAAGACTGCACCTGAGAGCCCGGCGACCTGGTGGGCGCGCGCACTCGCCCGGCAATGCCAGGACGCCCTCGCCGAGCTCATGTTTCTCGCTCCGTGGGCCTTGCTGTCGGCCTCACAGAATAGACTCAGCGAATGTGGCGACATCGACGAGATCCCCACGCTGCGTGAATTGGCAAGACTTGACGAGGTGTGTCTACCGGCCATCGAACAGCGAATGGGCTTGGAGCCGACGCATGAGGAGAACGTATGGGTTGATCGTCTGCATGCACTCATTGCGAAGGCTAGCCAGCGCGCCAGAGAACGAATCGCGGCGGTCGAAGCACTGGCACGTCAAGCCGGTCACTTCGCGAATGTGGAATACGATTTCCTCTTCGACAAGGGCTGTCATTTGCTCGCGATCGGCTACAACGTCGGCGAGCGCAGGCGGGACTCGGGTTACTACGACCTGCTGGCGTCGGAAGCAAGATTGTGCAGTTTCGTGGCGATTGCACAGGGACAACTGCCGCAAGAAAGCTGGTTTGCGCTCGGGCGTCTCCTCACGACCGCCGGTGGCGGGCCGGTACTGATCTCGTGGAGCGGGTCGATGTTCGAGTACCTCATGCCGCTGTTGGTGATGCCGACCTACGAGAACACTCTGCTCGACCAAACCTGCCAGGCGGCGGTGGAGAGACAGATCGAGTATGGCAGGCAGCGCAGCGTCCCGTGGGGCATTTCGGAATCCGGCTACAACATGATCGATGTGCATCTCAACTACCAATACCGCGCGTTCGGCGTGCCCGGGCTGGGACTCAAACGTGGGCTTGCCGATGATGTCGTCATTGCACCCTATGCCTCGGCGCTCGCGCTGATGGTGGCGCCCGAGGAGGCATGCCTGAATCTGCAGCGACTCGCGGCTGAAGGGATTGAAGGACCATTCGGTATGTATGAAGCGATCGACTATACGCCTTCCCGGCTCCCGCGCGGGCAATCGAGTGCCGTGGTTCGATCGTACATGGCCCATCACGAAGGCATGAGCTTGCTTTCCTTGGCCTACCTGCTCCTGGACCGTCCGATGCAGAAACGATTCGAGTCGGATCCGTTGTTCCAGGCGACCACGCTGTTGCTCCAGGAGCGGATTCCAAAGACCACGGCATTCTATGCGCCGACTGTCGAGCTGTCCGACGTCCAGACGGCTGCCAGTGGATGGGAGACGCCGGTGCGCCGATTCAGCAGTCCACACACGCCGATCCCAGAAGTCCACTTATTGTCGAACGGCCGATATCACGCGATGATCACGAATGCGGGTGGCGGCTATAGCCGTTGGAGGGACCTCGCCGTGACACGCTGGCGCGAAGACAGTACCTGCGACAACTGGGGGACGTTCTGTTACATCCGCGACGTGACGAGCGGGGAGTTCTGGTCCACGGCCTATCAGCCGACACTCACGCTACCGAAGTCCTACGAAGTCATCTTTTCCGAGGGACGGGCTGAGTTTCGCCGGCGTGACCACGATGTCGAGACGTATACCGAAATCGTAGTGTCTCCGGAAGACGACATCGAATTACGTCGAACCCGCATCACCAACGGCTCAAGGACCCGCCGAACGATCGAGATCACGAGTTACGCAGAAGTCGTGCTCGCCTTACCTGCGGCAGACGCGCTGCATCCGGCGTTCAGCAATCTCTTTGTGCAGACCGAGATCATTCGCGAACGACAAGCGATCCTCTGTACGCGCCGGCCCCGCTCCCTCGACGAACACGCGCCATGGATGTGTCATCTCATGGCCGTGCATGGAGCAAACATCGAAACGATGTCCTACGAGACGGACCGCCTCCAGTTCATCGGCCGTGGCCACACCACCGCCGATCCGCAAGCCATGAGCGGCTCCGGCACGCGACAAGGGGCGCACGGGGCAGCGGCGTTGTCCGGCAGCGAGGGCTCCGTGCTCGATCCGATTGTCGCCATCCGGTGCCGGATCACGCTCGATCCGGAAGAATCCGCCACGATCGATCTGGTGACCGGCATCGGCGACACCCGCGACGTCTGCCTGGGCCTAGTCGAGAAATACCACGATCGGCGTCTTGCCGATCGCGTCTTCGATCTGGCCTGGACCCATAACCAGGTGGTCATGCGGCAGTTGAATGCCACCGAGGCCGACGCCCAACTCTATGGCTGCCTGGCCAACTCTGTCCTCTACGCCAATTCCTCTCTGCGGGCCGACCCGAGCGATCTGATCAAAAACCGCCGCGGGCAATCCGGGCTCTGGGGCTATGCGATTTCAGGCGATTTGCCGATCGTGCTGCTGCAGATCGGAGATCCGGCCAATATCGATCTGGTGCGCCAGCTCGTACAGGCCCATGCCTATTGGCGCTCCAAGGGGTTGGCCGTGGACCTGGTGATCTGGAATGAAGATCACACCGGGTACCGGCAAGTCCTTCACGAACAAATCATGGGGCTGATTGCCTCGGGCCTCGAAGCACACGTGATGGATCGACCGGGCGGCATCTTCGTCCGTCCTATTGACCAGATCTCGAACGAAGACCGCATTCTCCTGCAATCGGTCGCCCGTGCCATTCTCACCGACAATCGGGGATCGCTGGCGGACCAGGTCATGCGTCGCAGCCATACGGACGTCACGGTGCCGCGCCTGACACCAACCCGAACCCGCCGAACCGAACCCTTGCCATCCGCGGCGTTGCCGCGCCACGATCTCACGTTCTTCAACGGGCTGGGAGGGTTCACACTCGATGGCCGCGAGTATGTCGTCACGACCGCGCACGGACATGTCACCCCGGCACCGTGGGTGAACGTTCTGGCGAATCCGCATTTCGGCACCGTCATCTCGGAAAGCGGCCAGGCCTATACGTGGTATGAGAACGCCCACGAATTCCGCCTCACTCCGTGGCACAACGACCCGGTGAGCGATGCGAGCGGAGAAGCGTTCTACCTCCGTGACGAAGAGAGGGGCCACTTCTGGTCCCCCACGCCGCTGCCCAGCCGCGGGATGACACCGTACGTCAGCCGGCACGGCTTCGGCTATAGCGTCTTCGAGCATACGGAGCGCGGCATCCGCTCAGAGCTCTGGGTCTACGTGGCCCTGGATG
>JANOMG010000038.1:0-11146 GCA_031420175.1 Nitrospira sp. | reverse complement strand
CGGGTCCAGACCATCGCGGCGACAAACAGGAAGCAGGCATGACCGAAACCGGCACGGCTGCCCGTGCATGGATGCACCCGACCGAATCCGACCAGCGGGCAGCGACTCCAATTCGCCGACCGTCGTTCAGACTCATTTCTGGATTGGAATATACTGGGAGCGGAGGTTGAAACGGGTGTGTATTGAGGGCACCCGAAGGGCGGCACTGGGCCGCTCCTCGGGTGGAGATCGTCAGATTCCGGTTACCTGGCTTGGACTAAGAAGCCCTTCGATCGGGCGTTGCCACCGCCGGCGACCACATCAATGAACGACATGCCTGCCCGCACGTCAGGAACTGTGGCTTCTATGGTGGTTTCGTTGACGAACGTGTATTCGATTTTGGATGGCCCCGCCGCGCTAAACGCCACTCCGTGGAAGCATTCTTTGGATCCAAAATTCTCGCCTTTGATGGTTACTTTCTGGCCAGGCTTGGCTTCATCCGGCTCGACCTTGAAGATCTTTGGCCGCTTGCTTCGGTCGCACACGGGGTCCCGTTCGACTTTCGCGGCATCGAACCCCTTGATCGATTCGGTACCGAAGAGGGTGAATCCTGCGCCATCAACCATCGCGCCTGGCTCTTCCGCGGAGGAGAGAGAGAGCGGTGACGCGATACATCCGATGAGCCCCAGTAACATGAAGACCGATGATCGCCACGTGTGCATAGGTACCTCCTTCAATGAACAACGGCTCACGACTATTTCTCTTTGAGCGGAATGTACGTTTCGGCCATGAGGTCTTGACCGGCTTGGGACAGCACGAACTGGGTGAATGCCTCAGCCAGGGGATTGGGCTCCTTCTTGGACACGAGTAGGACGGGGCGTCGGAAGGGATAACGGCCGTCTTTGACGGTGGGGACCTCCGGCTCGACCTTGTCGATGGGCAAGAGTCTGACGGCGACGCCGCTTGAGACGACAGACAAGCCATGGCTCAAAGACAGGTAGGCGATCGCAGACAGAGGGGGCAATGTTCCCACGACGGTCTTGACGACCTGTTCATCGGGGCCAATCACCTTGGCGGCACCGGTGATCTTGCCGGTCATGCCGAGCTGCGATTCAAACGCCTCGCGGATATTCTGGTTGCGAGGCCGGTCGATGACCAATATTTTCGTGTCGAGACCACCCAGCTCTGACCACATCGTGACTTTGCCGGAGAAAATATCAGCGGTTTGCTGCTTGGTGAGTTCTTTCGTGAGGTTGGAGAGGTGGACAAGGATGCCGATTCCATCCCACGCGATGGGCGTTGCCGAGAGGTCTGGCGCTTCAGTTCCGGTCACGGCGATGTGAGCCTGACCTGACTTGACCATCTCAACGGGTTTTGAATTGCCGTCCCAGACGACATCGAGATAGGCTCGCGGGTTGGCTTTTTCAAATGCGCGGGCGAGGGGTTCCAGTGTCGTTAACTCCGGACCGTTGCCGGCGATGATCAGATTGCCGGCAACCTCTGCAAGGGCGAGGAGAGCCATGCCCCAGCTGAACAGTAGGCTGAGGCCTAGCGAGAGGACAAGTCTCGCGATCATGGGATCTCCGTGGGGTTGGGGTGGATATTGGGACGCGGATGCTGTGCGTTCACATGCCAGCCCACGGTCCGGTTCAGCTCTCCGTGATGCCGCCTGGAGCAGGATTGGAAGAGGGGGCTTCTTCGGGAGCGGCACGCCTCCCCATCAGCGGTGGAAGCTTGGCGAACTTGTCCATCCGCTCGTCCAACATGTTGTAGGCTTTTTGTTCAGCGAAGCCGGTTTTGTGGGTCCCCTTCACTTGCGTCGTGCAGGCGGACATTAAGCGCGTCGCGTCCTGAGCCTGACAGTGAGGGCACACCGTGTCTTCCGGTCTGGCATGGACGGATTGGGTCGCATCGAACTGCTTCTCGCATTTCCCACAACGATATTCGTAGATCGGCATCGTTCGCATCCTTCACACGGAATAAAAGCCGGACAGGGCGCGAATGCGCTCTTGACCAGCCGTTGAGCGTTGCCTTATTGTACACATCTTGTGGATATGAGTTCTAGTGGTTTAAGAGGAGGATTTCGATGCCCCTGTTGATTCGGAAGTACAAGAGTGTCAGTGGAATGATGCAGGAAGAGCGGATTGACGATGAGGATCGGATCGCGCGCTACATGAGGCTCTTCGACAAGGATGATATTAAGAAGCTTGAGACCGGTGTGAGGGTGTTCATTGAGAAGGATGAGTGGCAACTCCTGCCGTAAGTTGTCTCAATCGTCAACGAAACTCCATCGCAGATCGAATTGGAATCGGATCGCAGGTCGTGAGCGCGGACGAGCCCTGAGTTGTGAGCCAAGGGCCGTGTCTCGGTCTGTCTGTGAAGGGCTGTTCCTATGACCTACTGGATTCATATCGCCCGTTCAATCGATCGGGTTACGCTCCATAAGGATCGTTGTGCCGAGGTGCCATCGTCGACGATCGGCTCTTCCAGCGATTTTTGGGAGGGCGGCTGGTTCGACTATCCAGACAAGGAGCGAGCGCTCGCGGCGATGGAGCAGGCTGGGACGACGGATCAGCGACGTTGCGCCATGTGCAAAGCGTAGCAGGATGTTGAAAAAGTCCGCCAGCGTCGTTCTCGCATCGCTCAGACCCTCAACGTACCCCTAAGGGTTCGCCTCGGCCCTTCACTCGCTACGGTCTTGCTGACCGCCTTTTCGAGCATCCTGCGAAACCGTGACGATGGGCGAGGATGGACTGGCTCAGATACCCGAATCCGAACAACCCATCACGCATCACACGATTTCATGCCACGATTCGCACTCCTGCTGACAACGTTGATCTGGGGTGCGACTTTTCCCGCGACCAAAGCGGCCCTGGAGCAAATTCCCCCGCTTTCGTTTCTGTTTCTACGTTTTCTTTTTGGAGCGCTGTTGGTCGGGGGTGGGTTTCTGCTATGGAGACTTCGCCTGCACCGCGACCCGGCGGTGTTGCGGGCTGGTGCGATCGCCACCGGCTGGCTCTTTCTCGGCTATGTCCTCCAAACGGTCGGGATCCACTACACCACTTCATCGAATTCTGCCTTCATTACGGCGCTGTATGTCGTGATTGTTCCCTTGATTCTTCGCCGGTTCGACGGGCGCGTATTATTGGCCACCGGGGTCGCTACGGTGGGGCTCTGGCTGCTGGTGAAGCCCAGCGCATCCGGAAATCTTGGCGATCTCATGACGCTTGGCTGTGCATTCGCCTTTGCTGCGCATATCGCCTGTCTCGAGCGGTTTACCCGAGAGGTTGATGCGCCGTCCCTATTCGCCTGGCAGATGATGGCCATGGTCGTCCTGTTGCTTCCCACCATGCTGATGGAGCAGGCGCCCGCTCAGGCCTTTGCCCCGACGGCACTCTTGCTGGTCGGGCTTGGGGTGACCGGAGGGCTTGCGACCGGGGCCTTTGCCGTTCAAATGTGGGTGCAGCGCATTGTGCCCGCGCAACAGGTGGCATTGATCTTTGCATCGGAGCCGGCCTACGCGGCCTGGCTTTCCTGGTATTTTCTGGGAGAAACAGTGGATCTTCAGGGGTGGATCGGCAGTGGTCTCATTTTGGTGGCGGTGGTGGTGGGCTCGACTGGCAGCGCTCCGCAAGCGCCATCGCCCGTCGCCGCCTCGGTCCAGCCGGTCTAGTTCATCGGAGGAGTCAGATGGCACAAAAGTTCGGCAATGGGCGCTGGGTGCAGGAAGGGTTTCTGGATAATCGCGTCGAAGGCACGATCGTGGGGCGGATTGTGTTTGCGGTGATCGGTCCGGTCGATGTGTATTTACGGGGAAATTTCAAACCCGATATCGTGGGGCAGGTCATTCAGTTTCGTAATCGCCGGTTTGAGGACGAGGATCTCGCCGGGCAGATCATTGGAGATATGGAAAATCCACAAATCGGGACTGTGAACTTGATCTCGTTCGACCCCCATCCGAACCTTGTGCCGCATCCGTACATCGAATGGTTTTCGGCGAGGAAGAACCATTACCGGATTGAGCTCGAACCGGCAGAGGCCTGGATCGTTGCCGCACCGGACCTTGGAGAGATCGATCAGATGAGTCGAATGATTCGCGAAGCGCTTGCCGGGCGTGTGATCGAACGACCGCCGCAGGAACCGACGGAATGGGTATAGCGAGATGATGGATAGGTCTGCAGGCTACTTATGCAGGCGACCGAGGCGCGAGACCCTTATTCCGTTTCTCGCGCCTGGTCAGGCTTCGTACTAAACCGCGATGGCGTCCTGCTTGCTCTTTCCCTCACGTACGTAAATCGGCACATCCTTGATGTCCCACACCAGCCCCAGTCCTTCCATCAGCTTGAGGCAGTAGTAGGTCATATCGACTTCCCACCAATAGAAGCCTTGGCGGGTGGACGCGGGGTAGTAGTGGTGGTTGTTATGCCAGCCTTCTCCCATGGTAATCAGCGCAAGAATGAAATTGTTGCGGCTGGTGTCCCCGGTTTCATACCGCTGGGAGCCGTAGACATGGGAGAGGGAGTTGATGGTGCAGGTGCCGTGGATGAGAACAACCGTTGACACAAAGAAGCCCCAGATCAACATCTGCGGACCATTGGTGCCCAGACCCGGCGCATAGGCTTCGAGCAACTTTCCCAGCCCGAACATCCCGAACCCGGCGAGGGTGGGGACGAGGATGTCAAATCGATCCAGGAAGCGGAGTTCAGGGAACTTCGCGAAGTCTGCAATGTTCTTCAACCGAGGAGCAAAGTGTGTTTGCGACGTGAACCAGCCCATGTGTGACCAGAGAAATCCTCCGTGAAGAGGGGAATGCACGTCATCCGGTGTGTCCGATGCGATGTGATGATGGCGATGGTGCCCGGCCCACCAGAGCGGACCACGCTGGGCGCAGGAGCCTCCCAGCACCGCAAAGGCAAACTGGCACGCGCGGGATGTCTTGAAGGTCCGGTGCGAGAAGTAACGGTGGTACCAGCCGGTGATGGCGAACATCCGCACAAAGTAAAAAGCCGTCGCGACGGCGACCGCGGTCCAGCTCCATCCCACCCAGATGATTCCGAGACACATGGCGTGGACGGCGATGAGCGGGATGCAACGGATCCAGTCCATTTTTGGAGGTCCTTCGACCTTCATGTTTTCAATTCCAGCCCAGGAATCGAACCAGCGGAGTACGGTGAGCTTGAGGCTCTGGGCTGTGGTTGTCTGTAGGGCGGTTACGTCGGGCATTCGCTTACCTCCAGTCAAGGGGCGTCGCTTTACGGGGACGTGGTGCACGGCACAGGTGCCCCGGTAAGGCTGTGTGAGATCGCGGCGCTTGGAAAATTACTCGTCAGGCAGGCCGCAGATACTGGAGTGCAAAGACTAATGCTTCAGTACTCCAGCGGTGCACGAACGAGATAGTATACACAAAACCGTTCGAAAAGTGAAACAGGGCGTCCACGGTAGCCTGAACCTCCGCTTTGTATTCTACCGGAATCGGAAGGGCTGTCCACTGATTACGCTGACGCTATTCAGTCATGCACATCGGCGAGGCATCGGCCCCATTGTGAATTGACACCCTCTGTCCCTCGTCTCTAGAATGCCAAAATGACGAATGATCGTTTCCTCAAAGCGTGTCGGCGCGAACCGGTTGATTGTACGCCGGTTTGGTTCATGCGCCAGGCTGGCCGGTATATGGCGGAATATCGTGCGCTTCGCGCAAAGCACTCGATGCTCGAACTCTGCAAGACGCCGGAGTTGGCGGCGCAGGTCACGCTTCAGCCGATCGATCGGTTTCCGCTTGATGCGGCCATTATTTTTGCCGACATCCTGTTGCCGCTTGAACCGATGGGCCTTCATTTAGAATTCGCGGAGGGCGAGGGACCGGTCATCCACAATCCGGTGCGAAACCAGGCGGATGTCGAGCGGCTCAAGGTTATTGATGGTGGTGAGCTGGAGTATGTGGCTGAAGCCATCCGTCAGTCACGGCGCGCGTTGAACGGGCGAGTGCCATTGATCGGATTTGCCGGCGCTCCGTTCACGCTCGCGAGTTATGCCATTGAGGGCGGGAGTTCGCGGAACTATCTCCTCACCAAACAGATGATGTATAGCGAGCCCAAGATCTGGCATCAGCTCATGGACAAGTTCGCGCGGGTGATTACCGGTTATCTGCGTCGGCAAATCAAGGCCGGCGCGCAGGTGATTCAGCTGTTCGACAGTTGGGTGGGTTGTCTCTCCATCGGTGACTATGAAGAATATGTGATGCCGCATGTTCAATTGATTTTTGAAGGGCTGAAGCGGGAAGGCGTGCCGATGATTCATTTCGGCACGGGCACCTCGGCGATGCTTCGTCAGATGCGGAAAGCGGGCGGGGATGTGATCGGGGTCGACTGGCGCATCCCTCTCGATGAGGCCTGGGCAATGGTGGGACACGATGTCGCGGTGCAGGGAAACCTCGACCCCGTAGCGCTCTATGCACCGTTGCCTGAAATCGAACGCCGCGTGGCCGATATTCTGCGCAGAGCTGGTGGCCGTCCCGGCCATATCTTTAATTTGGGCCATGGAATCTTGCCGACGACTCCGATCGAGCATGTGGCCGCCACCATCGACATGGTGCACAAGCTCAGCCAACGCTAGCGCGCGTCAATGCAAGCGTCATCCGTCAAACGTGGGGGAATGCGCTGCTAGCGTTCGATCGACGGTTGACGAATGACGAGGGTTTGAAGATGTCAGCATCACAACGACCCGTTGCCGTGCTCTTGATGGCCATGGGTGGGCCGGATAGCTTGGAGAATGTGGAGCCGTTCCTGTTGGATGTGCGAGGCGGTCGTCCCACGCCACCCGAACTGGTCGAAGAGATTCGAGAGCGGTATCGAGCCACGGGCGGGAAGTCCCCGGCGGTTGGAATCTCCAAGGATGTGGCCAAGAAGCTCGAACAGCGATTGAACGAGGCCGGTGGCGAGCGATATCGCGTCTACGTCGGGTTGCGGCATTGGCATCCCTTTATCAAGGAGACCTATGCCGACCTGCTAGGCGATGGGCCGCAACAGATCATCGGGCTTTGTCTGGCGCCACAACAGTCCTCGCTGAGCACCGGCGCCTATCGAGAAAAAGTCGAAGAGGCAGAGGCTACTCTGAAGAGTGCCTGCCCTGTCAGTTACGTCGGTAGTTGGCATCGGCATCCCGGGCTGATTGCAGGGATCGTCGAGAACATCCGGCAGGGGCTGCTGAAGTTTCCCGCCGATGTGCGAGCGACGGTGCCGGTGCTCTTTACAGCCCACAGCCTTCCTGAGCGTATCGTCGCGATGAAGGATCCCTATCCCGACGAGGTCAAAGGCACGGTTGCCTCGGTCACCGCGCTGCTAGGAAACCAGCCGACGCGTTTTGCGTATCAAAGCCAGGGGCGATCAAGCGAACCATGGCTGGGGCCGACGGTGGAGTCGGCTGTGGACGAGCTGGCACATGAGGGGCACCGACAGGTATTGGTCGCGCCGATCGGCTTTCTCTGCGACCATGTGGAAACGCTCTACGATATCGACATTGAACTGAAACAGTATGCGGCTGGTCGTGGTCTCCAACTTGAGCGCATCGCCATGCTGAACGATTCGCCCACACTCATCGACACCCTCGCCTCGGTGCTCAAGGCACACGAATCATCCCACTGCAGCATCTCGTGAGCACTCCTCGTACAGTGGCAGTCATCGGTGGAGGGATCTCAGGCCTTTCGACGGCCTATGCCCTTCAGGAACGGGCGGCGGCCGCCGGTATCCCGATCCGTTGTACGGTAGTCGATGCCGCCCCCGACTGGGGAGGCAAGATTGTCACCCATCGGGTCGGCGATCTCGTGACGGAGGCGGGACCCGATTCCTTCTTATCTCAGAAGCCAGCCGGCCTCGAGCTCTGTGCCAAACTCGGTCTGACGGATCAGCTCATCAACACCAATGAGACCAGCAAGCGGGCCTGTGTGTTTTCGCAGGGTCGTCTGCGCGAACTCCCGGAGGGATTGGTGGTGATCTCGCCCAATCAATTGGGGCCCTTTCTTCGAAGTGGCCTGCTGAGTTGGTCTGGGCTCGCGAGGATGGGACTGGATCTGGCCATGCCGGTGAAGCGCTCACCGGATGATGAATCGCTGGCATCGTTCTTCCGGCGGCGCATGGGCCGACAGGCCTTCGAGCGGATGCTCGAGCCCTTGATGGCCGGTATCTATGCCGGCGATGCGGAGCAGATGAGTGTGCAGGCGACGTTCCCGCGTTTTGTCGAGTTGGAGCAGCAGTATGGCAGTGTGATTCGCGGGATGATGACGGCACGGAAGGCCGGTTCCTCGGCCACGCCTGCCGGTCCGAAGCGCACGATGTTCGTGAGCCTCAAGAACGGGTTGTCCGATTTGGTCACGGCCCTGGTTGCTCGACTGACGGAACAGGGCGTGACGCTGAAGGGCGGCTGCGGCGTCGAGGCACTTCGCGTACGCTCCCATCAGCTCGGACGTTGGATGTATGATGTCATCCTTCATGACGGCTCAGCCTTGTCCGTGGACAGTCTTGTCCTGGCCACTCCGGCCTATGTGTCCGCGGAGCTAGTGCGTCCGCTGACGCCTATTGCCGGCGGGCTGCTGGAGATGATCCCCTATGCGTCCACGGCGACGATCGCGATGGTCTTCCCGCGTGCGGCGGTCTCCGGCGCGGCCGAAGGGTTCGGCTTTGTCGTGCCGCGGGCGGAAGGGCGTGACCTCATTGCGGCGACCTGGACCTCGCTCAAGTGGCCACACCGCGCTCCCACAGATCAGCTGCTGGTCCGCTGTTACGTCGGCGGCGTCGGGCGAGAGGCTATTTTACAATTGGACGACCAGGCGTTGGTGGCGCGGGTCAGGGAAGAGTTGGCCAGTATGTGCGGCGTGACGGCGAACCCAGGGTATGTGGAGGTGAATCGCTGGATGAAGGCCATGCCGCAGTATACGTTGGGACATCTCGATCGGCTCAATCAGATCGAGGGGGCCCTCAGTCGCTATGGGGGACTGGTTCTCACTGGCGCCGGCTATCGAGGCGTCGGAATTCCGGACTGTATCCGTGACGGGGCGGTTGCGGCCGAACGTGTCGTGCGCTATCTGTCCGGAGAACGATCGTCATAAGAAACGAGGAAACACGATGGATGCCCGGATGCAGATCGCAAATGTCACTGGACCCTACCGAGAGCCGCGAGAGCAGGTGTTTTCGTACGACTATTCAATCCAGCGCGCCTCTTGGCCGACCGCCCAGGCGATCCGTGTGAAAGTCGCCATTCCTGAAGAGCTGGATGTCGTTCGGGGTAAGATTTTGGGGGATGTCGTCGGGACACCGGGGCAGCAACTCATGATCTCGAAATGTTTATCGCGGCGTATCGCAGACGAAAAAATCCGCATTGCCGAGGCGGATGGCATGTTGTCCGAACGTCGCGATACCGTCGTGGCTCCCTTCACCGGGCCACTGGCCTACTTGTTCCCACGGCTCGATGCCTGGGCGGCTGAGCAACGAGAGACGTTGCGGGCAGAGATTAAAACGCTGGTTGGACTGTAGTCAGGCCTAGCAGGATGCTGAAAAATTCCGCCAGCGGCCTTGCTGGATGGCCTTTTTGAGCATCCTGCGGGAATAGCCTTCTGCCGTGCCCACATATTCCTTTCAGCATCCTGCTAGAAGATTTTTCGATACTGCTTCGAATGCACCCCCGACTCGTCGGCAAAGCCGAGGGAGGCGCTGTCGGGATTACTGGTGTTGTTGAGGTCGATTCGATAATGCCCGCGGATTTGTTCCATCGCCACTTCAAACGGAACGGCTTGGGGATAGAGGTCGCCCGGGGCATGCGCACCTCTGGTCAGGGTGCGGATCACGTCGGCCTTCGCATATTGGGCATCGGAGACAATGTAGATGTCGGCGACGGCATGGTCCCCGTGTTTGTGGCCGGCTGTTGTCGCGGGGAGGAGTTCTGTCAAGGTGCCGGCGAGCCGGTCCTGTTTAAACCGCTTTAAGAGCCCGGCCACTTGGCTGTCGGTCGCTTCCGGGGGGACAGTGAGACTGATTGCATTCATATCCGAGACGGTGGTGTGGACTTTGAAAAGCACCGGCGCCGCTTCGGGATCTTCGATGATCGGTCCGGCTGGTCCTTCTGTCCCGGCGGCTTGTTTGTTTTTTGAGCTAGGCACGATCAGGGCTACAAAGAGCCAGAGCCCGAACAAAATGCCGAAGATGACGATCAGGGGGTGGATTCCTGCACGTTTACCTTCTTCGTAGGGACTCGGTTCATCACTCATGGCGGCGTTCCTCAGTATCGGTAGCGGACTTCTGTCGTTTGGCTTCGTTCCACAGTCGATCCATCTCTTCAAACGAGAGGTCTCCAACCGTTCGGCTCGACGCGGTCGCGTGGGCTTCGATGAATTGAAATCGTTCGACGAATCGGTTGACGGCTTGGCGCAAGGCATCCTCAGGGTTCACTTTGATAAAGCGGGCGAGATTCACGAGCGAAAACAGCACGTCGCCGAACTCCGCGACGATCTGCTCTTGCCGTGCTGTCGCCGCTCTGGCGTCGGGCTCTGTCTGATTCGATGCCAGGGGGCGGATGGCGACGCGGAGTTCTTGGATTTCTTCTTCGATTTTACCGAGGACCTGATCAAAGCCCTTTGCATCGTGGGTCCAGTCGAAGCCGACGCGCGAGGCGCGTGCTTGAACCTGGTAGGCTCTCAGGAGGGCCGGCAGCATCTGCGGCACGCCGTCGAGGACCGAGTCAGGTCGTCCGGATGCTTGCCGTTCCGTGCGTTTGATATCTTCCCATCGCGCGACCACCTGGTCGGCGTTCATCGGAGTCGTGGTTGCAGCCCCATTTCCAAACACGTGGGGGTGTCGTCGAGTCAGTTTATCGGCCAGCTGCTCAAGCACGTCCTCGATGGTAAAGCTGCCGGCCTCTGAAGCGATCTGACTGTGGAAGAGCACTTGTAGGAGCACATCGCCGAGTTCCTCCGGCAGCTTAGTCCGGTCCTGCCGGTCCAGAATTTCTAATACTTCGTAGGTTTCTTCGAGGAGATAGGGTTTCAGCGACTCATGTGTCTGCTTGCGGTCCCAGGGGCATCCGTTCGGCGCGCGCAACTCGGCCATCAAGTTGACCAGCTTATGAAATCGTTCAGACATCGCCATCCTTATCGTGACTCAGAGTTGGGCGCCTATTATAC
>JANOMG010000037.1:0-4265 GCA_031420175.1 Nitrospira sp. | reverse complement strand
TAGTCTGATCGAGCTGATGTTTGCCATGGCGGCTGGGCTGGTCGTCTTGGGCGCCACGCTCCAGGCCCTGTCCTATTTCCAACAACAGTTTATGAGGCAACAACGTGAGGTCGCGCAACAGCAAGATCTTCGCCTTGGGTTGGAAGTGCTTGAGCAGGAATTGCGGCTCGCAGGGTCCGGTTCTCTCACCATGGCGGCTTCGGACTCAGTGGAGTTTTCGGCGAATCTGCAAGGACTCTCAACGACGATCACGGCCGCGGCGGCGATCGGCCAAACGGCGCTGTCGGTCGAAGACGGGCGAGGGTGGGATGATCGGAAAACCATTGTGGTTTGTTGGGCTGAGCGCTGCGAGACGCTGGCCCTGGCTCGTGCTGGACAACGGCGTGTGCTCACGGTGACGCAGCCGATGACCACGGCGATTCCATCTGGAGCCTATGTCATTCTCCTGAATCGTGTCCGCTACTACAGCCGCCGCGATGACCTGGGTGTGCTGAGGTTGCTGAGACAGGTCGATGGTGGTGCGAATGTCTTGGTCAGAGATATCAGGGAAGCGCGATTCTCCTACTGGGATGCAAGTGGGCAGGTAGTGACACAACCAGCGCTTGTCAGGCGGGTCGTGGTTGAAGTGATGATGTCCGATCAAGGGGCACGCGAGGTTCGAGAAATGAGCCTTAGGTCTTAATGGCGCACCTCCAATAAGAATGGGAGTGACGATATGGGGATGGAAGAACGGTGTGCAGCACAATTCATGAACCTGAGCGACAAGGGTCATGTGCTTCTTGCGGCGCTCATGCTGATCTTTCTGCTTGGAATCGCCGGGATGACCTCTCTGTACCTGGCGGGTCAGGATGGACCTGGCGTGAGCGCCATGCGAGAGGACAACGTCGCGCAACAGCTGGCTGACGGTGCCGCGGATGTGGTGATGAGTTGGTTTCACGATCCCTCAGTCACTCCAACAGGCATTGCCGGATTGCTCACCAAGCGTCAAGGCGACCTTGCGAGCGGGCCGTCGTTCTTCGGCGAGGCCGGGCGTTCACAGTTTGTCGGGACCGTGGATCGCCCAGACATCATGCTTGATGCGGCGAACCAAGCGGACAATCAGACGCTCAATGATTCGCCCAACGGCCTCTACAATGCGCTGCACGGACTCGGCCGTATTCTTACGGTGAAAGTGTATGGCCCTCTGCAGCCTGGTTTGCTGAGCACGGTTGAGGTCACGGCCACAACCGTCGATCGCCGCCCAGTCACACGAACGGTGCAGCTTCAGCTTGGGGCTGTGTCGATTCCCGCTGTCCGCGCGGCAGTGCAAGTAGGACAAGCGCTTGGCGCCATGCAACCAGGCGGTGCCTCTCCCGTCATGGTCCATTGGGGCGATCAACGGGTATTGGGCGATCTTGCCGTGCAGCGAGTCGAGGATCTGGTTCTCAAGAGCAACAGCGCGTCAGTGACGGGTCAGCCGTATGACCAGATGATCTCTGTACAGGATCGTTGGACAGAATATTGGGTCGGAGGGACCGTCTCGGTTATCGCACCTCCACCCGGCCAAGGTGCGAATCCTCCGCTTCCCGAGAATGTGCACGTGCGCCAATACCCGACACCCGGGGTGAGGCTCGATCGGTGGGACTACGACTCGCTCAAGAAGATCGCGTTGCGGTGGGGGACCTATTATCGACTCGATCGTGCCGGGCAGCTCCATCCGCAGGGGGCCTCGGACTCGGATCAGGGAATCACGGCTGCAGACGCGCTGGAATCTCAGGCCATCGGAGATTACCGTGGATTGGTGTTTATCGATACGATCGATGGGCAACCGCCACTGGTCGATAATATGGGAACGCTGGTGCTGGATACGGACTACGTCGAAGGTCTGCTGGTCGTGCAGGGTCATGTGGTGTTCAGGCCTCGTGCAGGAGGGAGATCTGTTCCAGTCCTTAGTCCGTCTCCGCCGGGGACACAGTCGCTCGGAAGTAGGGTGCCGGTGCAATTGTCCGGCATCCACCTCAACGGGCTGCTGTTTGCGGCGGGTGCGATTAGGATTGAGCGATCCGCCCGCCTGTATGGAGCAGTGATGGCAGGACAGAGCGTGACGTCGATTGAAACCGGGACCGGTATCGAGGTCTGGTACAACGCAGATTTGGCGCGCGGACTGTTTCGAGGGGTACCCGTGGTTTACCGGGCACCCGGCACGTGGTTGGCAAAATACTAGCAGGCTGTTGAAAAGTCCGTCAGCGGCGTTTTCGCGTCGCCCAGAGGCTCAACGTACTGAAGCGTACGCCTCGCCTCTTGCTCGCTGCAGCCTTGCTGGACGGCCCTTGTGAACAGCCTGCGAGTGCGTTGGCGCTGTGCGTGGCATATTCCATCTCTATATTTCGCCAGGGGTCTGTACTCGTTTTTCACGCCTCTACTAGCAGGAAGGCGAGAACGAAAGGCATCGCATATGACGGTCGAGACGGACGTCGTGGCTGGTGGAACCGGAGGGAAGAAGGGCAGCCGCGCGTTGATACCCGCACGCTGCACGATCGAACAAAACGTGCTTGATAGCTTGGTCTATCGAGGGATTATCAGCCTTTCCAACAT
This sequence comes from Nitrospira sp., assembly GCA_031420175.1. Taxonomy (GTDB): domain Bacteria; phylum Nitrospirota; class Nitrospiria; order Nitrospirales; family Nitrospiraceae; genus Palsa-1315. Next base: position 1,691 of record JANOMG010000037.1, on the reverse strand, counting down.
GACGGCTGCCGTCGATGAATCGGTTGGCAGTGTGATTGATCTCGAAGCGCTGCTCTTGGACCGCTACGCGGTTCCGAAAGAGGCACTGGGGTCCGCCTTGAGTGATTTCTATCAATGTCCCTATCTGCCGTATGACGAACGAACAGTCATCGATGCCGACTTGCTGAAAACACTCAATCTTGACTATCTCAAGAAGAACCTCTGGCTACCGATCGCGCGTCGCGGCTCGTTAATAGACGTGCTCACCAGCGATCCGCACGATTTTGACAAGGGCTGGGACGTGCGGCGCACATTTCCTGGAATGACCATTCGCTATGCCGTAGGCCTGCGTCGGGACATCGAGCAATTGCTCCATCTGGCGAAGGGCCAGGGAACCAGCGGCTCCATCGGCGCCATCCTTGGTGAGTTGGTCAATGAAATCCATCTTGAGGCTGCCATCGATCGCGTATCCGGCGGGATCGACGAGAACGACTCGGCCATTGTGCGGCTGACCAATCAAGTGATCGCCGAAGCCGACCGCCTCGGCGCGTCGGACATTCACATCGAACCATATGCGGATCGTAAAGACATGGCGGTGCGCCTGCGCATCGACGGCACCTGCTTCACCTACATGAGGATTCCCGCGGCCTATCGGCGCGCGGTCGTGTCACGCATCAAGGTCATGGCCAATCTCGACATCTCGGAACGACGCAGACCCCAAGACGGCAAGATCCGGTACCGGTTGGCGAAGGATCGAGAGATCGAATTACGCGTCGCGACCCTGCCCACCTCCGGACAGGACGAAGACGTCGTGCTGCGTCTCCTGACTGCCAAGCAACCGATGCCGCTCGACGCGATGGAATTTGCCCCCGCCATCTTGCAGGCCATTCAAGCCATCGCGGAGAAACCGCACGGGATCATCCTGTGTGTCGGCCCGACTGGGTCCGGCAAAACGACGACCTTGCACGCGATTCTCAAGCACATCAACACCGACGAGCGAAAGATTTGGACGGCCGAAGACCCCATTGAAATTACCCAGGACGGTCTCCGCCAAGTCCAGGTCCATCCGAAGATCGGTCTCACCTTTGCGACCGCGATGCGGGCGTTTCTGCGTGCCGACCCCGACGTCATCATGATCGGTGAGATGCGGGACAAAGAAACAGCCGACATCGCCATCGAGGCCTCGCTCACCGGCCACTTGGTGCTCAGTACCCTCCATACGAATAGTGCCGTCGAAACGGTCATCCGTTTGTTGGATCTCGGATGTGACTCGTTCAACTTTGCCGACGCTATGTTGGGAGTGCTCGCCCAGCGCCTGTGCAAACGGATCTGCATCCAGTGCAAGGAGGCCTATCATCCGAGTCGACTGGAGTACGACGACCTGGTGCAGGGGTATGGGCTGCGCGAGTGGGAGCAACGGGGCATCGCGGATGCCATGTCGATGACGTTGTATCGTGGAAGAGGGTGTGACCTGTGCAACAGGACTGGATTCAAAGGCCGTGTTCCCCTCCACGAACTCTTGATTGGCTCGGAAGAGATGAAGAGCCGTATCCAGTCCAAAGCCCGCACTGTCGAGATGCTGAGCGTGGCGATGAGGGAAGGCATGACCACCTTGGTTCAGGACGGCATTCAGAAGGTACTCCAGGGCGTGACAACATATCGGCAGGTCCGCTCTGTAGCAATGAAGTAAGTGCACTGATCGTTTCTCTCTA
>JANOMG010000036.1:0-4679 GCA_031420175.1 Nitrospira sp. | reverse complement strand
TTGTCCTGGCGGGATCGAGCAAACGTCACTTGGACTCGCGCCGCCCTGGGTGGCACGGAGGTCCGACTCATCGGGATCGGCTCGAGCGTCACCGTCCCTTTCAACGCCATCGACTCTGCGTCTGGCTCAAGCGTGACCGTTTGGGCGTGAAACACCATCGATTCACAGATTGCCACCACCGGAGTCATCCCGGAGGTGACACCCCCAAGCACGATCGTCAGCGTGACGGGCTTGCCGGTTTGCGGATCGCCCATCGACTCCGCTTGGCTTAACTCGAACTGCGCCCAGCGCTTCGTGGGACCCGACGAGGGAGCCGTCTGTGGGGATGATGCAGAATGCGCGGGTGAAGGAGAGCCGGGAGTCAAGAATACGACACAACAGATCCCTACCACTATCACTAGGCTTCGGTGGTACAGCGCCTTCATAGGCCGCATCCTACCGATCTCGCCGCACCTGTGCAACTCGGTTTTCCCAGTAGGGGTAGGCGGGGTCCAACCGCTGGTATACAATGGACCCATGCGGGCTCTTGTCAAAACATCGGCTCAACCGGGATTGACCCTCAGCACCTGCCCTGATCCACAGCCGGGCCGCACCGATGCGGTCATCCGCGTCACCGCCACTTCGCTCTGCGGGACCGATGCCCATATTTACAATTGGGACCCTTGGGCCCATAGCCGCATCCACCCGCCACGGATCATCGGTCATGAAATGTGCGGCGAGGTCGTAGAAGTCGGGTCCGAGGTCACCTTGGTCAAGATAGGGGACTATGTTGCAGCCGAGTCGCACATCACATGTGGCCACTGTTTCCAATGTCGTACCGGCCAGGCGCATGTGTGCAAGAACTATCGCATCCTCGGCGTCGATCTCGACGGATCGTTTGCGGAGTACGTCGTCTTGCCGGAGGCCGTGCTCTGGAAGACCTCGCCCACGATTCCACCGGCACTCGCCTGCGTGCAAGAACCGCTCGGCAACGCCGTCGATGCCGCCTTGACCGAAGATCTCACGGGACAGACGGTGTTGATCACCGGCTGTGGTCCGACCGGACTGTTCGCAGCCGCCGTCGCACGAACGGCCGGCGCCGCCATAATTATCGCCACGGATGTCAGTGCGTACCGCCTGGACCTTGCCAAACAGGTCGGCGTCGATCACCTGCTCAACGCCAAGGCTGAGACACCGGAACGCATCGCCGCCGCCATTCGCGAGATCACCGCAGGCGAGGGCGTCGACGCCTCGCTTGAAATGTCGGGGAACCCGACGGCATTGCATCAAGCCTTCAGTGCCGTAAAGAACGGCGGACGCGTGACACTTTTCGGCATTCCAACCGGTCCGATCAATTGCGATCTCGCGAATGAAATTATTTTTAAGGGGATTCGCGTCTACGGCATTACAGGCCGCCAACTCTTCAAAACCTGGTATCGCTTGACCGGTCTCTTCCAGGCGGGACTCAATATCAAGCCGGTCATCACCCATACGTTTCCCATGAAAGACTTCGCGCGGGGGTTCGAGTTGATCAACTCAGGACAATGCGGAAAAGTGGTGCTGATTCCGTGAAAGGCTAGAGGCCAGAGGCTAAGGGCAAGAGGTTCGAAAGGGAACCCTCTAGCCGCTCACCCCTCGCCTCTCACCTAAACAACGTTATGACCTACCACTCACTCAAAAAGACTGTTTCGGAGCGACTCGCTGACATCCGCGCGGCAGGCCTCTACAAATCCGAGCGGCAGATCCTCAGTCCGCAGGGGGCCGAGATTCGCGTGGCGCAAGGTGAGGTCCTCAATCTCTGCGCCAACAATTATCTGGGACTCGCTAACCACCCTGACATCAGACAGGCCGCCGTGGAGGGGCTGCAACAGCATGGCTATGGCATGGCCTCCGTCCGGTTCATCTGCGGCACGCAGGATCTCCACCTACAACTCGAACAGGCGATCAGCACCTTCCTGGGTACCGAAGACACCATCCTCTATAGTTCCTGCTTCGATGCCAATGGCGGACTCTTCGAGGTGCTCCTCGGCGAGCAAGACGTCGTCATCAGCGATGCCTTGAACCATGCCAGCCTGATCGATGGCATCCGTCTCTGCAAGGCCACCAAGCTTCGCTATGCGCATTCCGATATGGCGGACCTGGAAGCCAAGCTGCATGACGCGACAGCCTGTCGCCTTCGCCTGATTGCGACGGACGGGGTCTTCTCCATGGATGGCGATCTCGCGAAGCTCGATCGGATCGTCGAGCTGGCGGAGCGGTACGATGCAGCCGTGATCGTCGACGATAGTCATGCGACCGGTGTGCTCGGACGCAACGGGCGCGGCACGCCGGACCATTTCGGCGTCGCGGACCGAATCGAGATCATCACTAGCACGTTGGGCAAGACATTGGGTGGCGCGGCAGGCGGGTTTACGTCCGGACGAAAAGAAATCGTCGAGCTGTTGCGCCAACGGTCGCGACCCTACTTGTTTTCGAATTCACTTCCTCCTGTCATCGCGGCAGCGGCTCGACGGGCCGTCATCCTCGTAGCCCAAGGCGACCAATTGTGAACCAGGCTGCGCGAGAACGCCGCCTTCTTCCGCGCGCAACTCACCGCCCTCGGATTCCGGCTCATCCCCGGCGAGCATCCCATCATCCCGATTATGTTGGGCGATGCCTCACTCGCCACCAGAATGGCAGAGCGGCTGTTGGAAGAAGGGATCTATGTCGTGGGGTTTAGTTATCCGGTTGTACCGGAAGGGCAAGCGCGGATTCGAGTCCAGATGTCGGCAGCCCATACCAGAGAACAACTAGAACGAGCCAGCACCGCCTTTGCCACAGTTGGACGGGAACTGGGCATCATTCCATGATGCAGGCGAGAGGCGATGGGCACGAGGCAAAGGGTGAAGATGCCTTAGTATCCACGTTCTCCCTCTAGCCCCTTGCCTCATTCTCGGACTGCCTTCGCCCGCTTCTGCAGATAGGCATTGCGGACAGCGGTATAGAGATCGAGCGTCGCCTCCTCGACTCCCTGATATTTTTCGAGATTTCGCGAGCGCTCATTCACGATCTCTTCTACGCGGGCGCCGAATTGGAGCATGCTGGACGTCGTCCGATTCTTGTGGGCGATGAGTGAGGGGACGTTGTTGACCTCGATGAGCGGGGCAACCAGCCAATTGATCGGGTTCAAGAAAATGTCGCCAACGTAGCCAGTGAAGTCCCTGACGGTAAAGGGAGGCAGCAGCGGCAACACCAAATACGGGCCCGGCTTCATGCCGTAATGCCCGAGTGTTTGGCCCATATCTTCTTCGGGCGTCTCTAAGCCCATGTCTTTGGCCACGTCGATGAGTCCCGCCCCGCCGATCGTGCTGTTCACCAAGAACCGTCCGACCTCGATGCCGGCCCCCTTGAACTTGCCCTGAAAGATATTGTTCAAGAGGCGCGGTGGAAAACGGAGGTGATAATAGAAGTTGCTGATACTAAGCTGCACCCAGTCCGGCAAGAGGAAGTTATACCCCTTCGCGGCCGGCTTGAGCACAAATCGGTCGACCTGACGGTTGAACTCGAAGATATTGCCGTTGAACGATTCCCAGGGATCGTACTCCTCGCCGGTTGCTTCGTCGGCTCTGGCAAATGGATCGAGGGGTTCGTCCGGAGCCGTATCTTGCTGTGCCGTAAGAACCAACGGAGGAGTCTGCTCAATGGCCGGCCTCGCGTCGCTCGCCCCCTGGGTCTGTACTGTGCCGGATTTCCCTGCACAGCCAGTCGCCAGTAGCATCCCAACACCCAGCAGACTGAACGTCAGCACACGAAAAGCACTCATCACCCCGGCCTCCTTCACCCACATTGCATGAACAAGTCTCTTTCGGCCGCCACCCCCCTGCTCCGCTGAGCAGACCTTCTGGTCAGCCGACGGCACTCTACCAAATGCTGGCGCGATCTCCAATCAAATCTTCAAGAAATCCGGCGGGACGCGCGTGACGCGCGAGACAGGCGAGACGGGCTGGAATAGCAAGACCAGCGAGGATTCGTGGTACGAAGTTCTAGATTTTCTGAGCTTCGTATCACGCCTTTCCCGCCTGTCTCGCCCATCTCGCATGAGTCCAGACTAGGATCGGATGGCGGATTGAACAAACTCAGCCCACCGCCGAAAATAGGCTGCGCCACCGACCTGATAGGTGTCGTTATGATCGGCGCCCTCGATAAGATAGAAGAATTTGGGTGGCCTCGCTGCCTCAAAGACCTGCTTGCCTAATTCAAGCGGGATGATGTCGTCTTTGTCGCCGTGAATAATCAGCTTCGGCAGCGAAAGGTGCGGAAGGCGATCGATCAGTTTGAAGTCTGCGCCGAGCAACCAATGGACCGGCAACCCGCCGTAATGAAACTTGGCCACCGCTTCGATGGACGGAAACGCCGATTCAAGGATTAGCCCCGCTGCAGGCTTCTGCACGGCGAGTTCGCCAGCCACAGCCGCGCCAAGCGAGCGCCCGAAGATGATGATGCGTTCGGGACGGATCATTCTGGTGCGGGTCAAATAGTCATAGGCACCCAGTGCATCCTGATAGAGCCCCTCTTCCGACGGCCGCCCCTGGCTCCGACCATAGCCGCGATAGTCGAAGAGAAACACCGACAGGCCTAACTGATAGAGGAGCTTCAGATTCTCCAGACGATTGATGATATTGCCCGCGTTTCCATGACACCAGAGTATGACCGGGCGATCT
>JANOMG010000035.1:0-21541 GCA_031420175.1 Nitrospira sp. | reverse complement strand
TTCATCGCCGCCTCTACGGCAGCGATCGACCGTACACGCCCGACCGTTAAGGGCATCATGATCCCAGGGAATAATACGGTGCGCTTAATCGGGAGTACCGGGAGTCTTACGGCCAGTGTTTCGTTATTCATAAAAGCATCCCTTCGCTCGGTCGGTGAAAAGACGCGAGATGTATGTCGCAAGAAGGCTAGATAGGTACCGTCGAGCACAAGTCAAGAGGAGAGAGGAAGGAGTCGCGGCAACTAGCTGTAATCGCAGGGATGACCCAGGAGCAGGCCATTTTCAGCGATCGACAAAGACGCCACCTTGGGGAGAGGAAAAGAGTCTTCCGTCACTGGGGCGCATGTCATCCGGCATCGAGAAATCAGGTGGTAGAGTATAGGTGTCTGTGCCCTCGAGATCGAAGAATCCTGCCACACTTTTTTCGGAGGAGCCTCCGAATCCTGATGTGGCATGGTACTGGTCTGTCCCGCCCTCGTCGATGAAGAGTCCCCAAGAGGCATAGTCGCCTCGACCAAGACCGGTTGAGCGGTCGAAGGCATAGGTGTCGCGGCCCTTGCCGGCATCGATCATCAGGCTCACGCTGCTATCCCACGCGACTCCGCCGTTGTAGAAGGGGCCGGAGGAGCCATAGCGATCGTCTCCATGATGGTCGATGAAGAGACCGACTCCGAAGTGCGCGGACGCGCCATGCCCATAACGAGCGGCCTGATGTTCGTCATGACCAGCTAAGTCCAATTTCATTCCGGTGCCGAAAAAGTAGCCCTGCCCTTGCGAAAAGTTGGCGCTGTCGTAATGATCGTGGCCTTGGATATCCAGCAGGAGTCCCCAGCCACCGGCTAGGTTGTACCGTTGCCACTCCACTTTCTTTGTCAGAATCCGTTGTCCCGCTCCAGCTCCTAGTCCGAAGCAGTCGTACTGATAGAGGGGATCGCCGGGCTTTCCCGTGGGTGCGTCTTGGGCATTGTAGGCGCTGGGATATGTGCCGCCGCATTGATAATGGTCGTCGCCGGTGATGTCGATGACGGCGCCGACACCCAAGGGGCCACCAAACCCGATGGCGAATCCATGGCTGGTATAGCGATCATTGCCTGCCGCATCGAGCAAGAGGCCGAGTCCCCCAATGGCTGCACCCTGGGTCAGTCGATTGCCCATATAGACATCGTTGCCCTTCGCGTCGAACAAGATCCCGAGACCTCCGAATCCCGCGCCTCCCGATCCCATGTCGAGCTGGTAGACATCGTCGCCGGCATGATCGATCAACAGCCCTACCCCCAGCCTGCCGGTGGCCAGTCCGAGCGGAGCCCCGTCATAGGTATCGTCTCCATTGAGGTCGATGACGACGGCATTTCCCTGATCTTCGTCTGTCGATGCGGCAATCATGCCTCGATAGAGATCGTTGCCACCCACATCGATAATCAGGCCGATGCCCTTGTCCAACTCATAGGTATTCGGTCCCGGGCCACCAATGACAATCAGTCCGTAGGATGTTTCTTGAATCAACAGTACATCGCCTGTCACGCCGTGGGGAGCGGAGGACGCGGGGAGGGGCGTCGTCCAGGCTGCGGCGACCTGGTGCAGCCAGCGCTCATTGGCCAGGCGAGCGAGTACCTGGGCAGCCGCAATGAGACTGGCATAATCTACCTGCTCCTCAAGCAGTTCGGTAAACCGGAGATCGGCTTTGATCCGAGCGCCCGTCTGCTCCGATAGATTTGAGATCTGGGGACTAAAGTGTTTCGCCATCGACGCGGCATGCAGAAACAGGAAGTGCCGTTCTGTCTCGGTGAGATTCGTCAGCGCGTTGTCTCGGTGGAGTGAGGCTTGTTCCAAGCTTTCGACCATGAAGGCCAGGAGGGCTCGGCGTGCGGAGCTTGTCGGCAGAGGGACAGGCTTGTAGAACGTGGAGGTACGGTCCATGCCGGCTTCTAACAGGTCGAGGAGGGCTGGAAGATTGACGGACCCGCCTTCAGCCATTTCCGCTAATAAGAGCCCTTGATGTTCCAAATCGGTTAGACCGTCCCAGGGTTGTTGCAACGCCTTGAGCACCAGACGACGTTTGAACTGCGCCGGGATCTTTTCGACTGCTTTATGTGCGGCGATCAGGTCGCTGTGACGGGATCCCGTTAGTTGCTCGAAGTCCTTGCGTACGGTCGGAGACAGTCGATCGAGTGCCGAGTCTCGCATGTGGCGAGTGGGCGTGGATGCGGGAGGTCCTAGCAACCCGAAGAATCCTTGCACCGCGCTGCAACCAGGCAGCCATAGGAGGAGGGGCAGACTCATGAGCAGCCGCAGGCATCGTGTCATCGTTTCTGTCTCCAGCAGGGGAGAGGGATCATTCTTGATGACCAGATAATGGGCTCGTTTTGCGCATCGATCCAGACACGATCTGAAACTCATAGAGGCGACATTCCAGCGGACCATTGAAGAGCGGAATGCGTTTCGATGGTGCGAGACCTATTAATTTAGGGACTCGCAAATCGCCTGTAAAGATATAGGCGCGCCATCCATTGAAGCGCTGTTTCAACCAGTCGCCGAGTTGCGGATAGAAGGCATCGAGTTCCTCCGGCCGGCTGAGTCGGACGCCATAGGGAGGATTGATCAATATGACGCCCTGTTCAGCTGGAGCCTCGAGGTTGAGCACGTCGCTTTGTCGCAGTCGAATATCGAACGCGACTCCCGCCCCCTGAAATGTCCGTTGGGCGATCTTGACCGCGGCAGGATCCTGGTCGGATGCATAGATGGCCGCCGGTACTTCTGCCAGTTGTCTCACCCGTGAGGCTTCGCGCAGATGGCCCCACCGTTTGGGGTCGTGGACAATCAAGCGCTCAAACGAGAATGTCCGCGACTGCCCCGGTGCGATCCGGCGTGCCATCATCGCCGCTTCGAGCGGGATCGTTCCGCCGCCGCACATGGGGTCAAGCAACACCTCCTTGGGCGTCCACCCAGCGAGTCGCAGCAAGCCCGCCGCTAAGTTCTCTCGCAACGGGGCCTCGACGGACACCACTCGATGGCCTCGTTTAAAGAGCGGGTCACCGGAGGTGTCCAGATAGAATGTCACCGTTGATTCATCGAGAAACGCGTCAATCCGGAGGTTCGGGTTATGGGTGTCGACATTCGGTCTCTTGTGCCGCACCGCCATGAACTTATCGCAGACGGCGTCTTTGATACGCAGTGTGATGAAGTCCAGGCTGGTGAGTGGACAACGGCGCGCACTCACTTTCACCTTGATGGTGTGTGACGACGTGAACCAGTCCGGCCAGGCAAGACTATAGGCGGCGCGGTAGACATCGTCTTCCGAGAGATAGGGGGCCTGTCCGACTTCCCAGAGCACGCGGCTGGCAATGTGACTCTTGAGATTGACCCAATACATCGTGGCCCAAGGAGCCAGGAACGCGATGCCTCCGTCCGTTTTCGTGGTCATCGGTACGCCAAGGTCGTGGAGTTCCTGTTCGAGGACGCCCTCCAGCCCACTCGGGCAGGGTGCAAAGAACCGTAGTTTTGTGCTATCCATACATATTGCCTCGTCGTTCGTGAAGCGTCTCTCACTTCACGATATGCGCGTCACGAGATATGTCCTTATCATGAATTACTGCAGCGGCTGCGGCACGCCTGTCACCAGAAAAATTCCCGCCGGCGACAATCGTCTGCGGTTCGTCTGCGACTCATGCCAGACTATTCATTACCATAATCCAAAAATCGTCGCTGGCTGCATTCCGGAATGGGACGGCCAAATTCTTCTCTGTCGGCGTGCGATCGAGCCCAAGACCGGTCTCTGGACCTTTCCTGCTGGCTTCATGGAGATCGGCGAGAGCACCGAACAGGCGGCCGCTCGTGAGACCTTCGAGGAAGCGCAGACTCAGGTGGAACAGATCTCGCTTTTTGCGGTCCTGAGTCTCCCACACATCGGCCAAGCCTACCTGGTATTCCGCGGGCCGATGCGTTCGCCAGATTTCGGGGTAGGTGAGGAAAGCCTTGAGGTGCAACTGTTCTCACTCTCTGCCATTCCCTGGGACGAGATCGCCTTCCCCGTGGTCAAGGATGCCCTCCGTCGATATGTCGACGATGTCACGCGGGGCACATTCCAGGTGCATGTGTCCACCCTCTCTGACCGACCTACCTAACGACGGCAGGGATCTGAAAAAGCCCGACAGCTTCGTTCTCGTTTCATTCAGACCCTCCATGTATCCCAAGGGTACGTGTCGGTCCTTTACTTCCTGAAGGTCTTGCTGGACGTCCTTTTTGAGCTCCCTGCGGGGTCGTATTCGTATGATGTGGTCGCATGCGTGCCTCAATCGGTATTCCGCAACCAACTAGAATTCTCCATCAATTGAGTGTGGGAATTGTGAGGAGAGGGAGGCTGCGTTTCTCTCCATCGTGTAGAAAACGAAACCCGTCGCCTTCTGTGTAGTTTACCGTCACGCCTTCCATCCGTGGTGCACTCTGCCGATCAACGGCAATCGTCAGGCCATCAATGTGCTGAACGTCGTCGTCAGGCTGGGCCGTTGCTTCCAGCGTAATATTGAAGCTTAAGCGTGACTCGTCCAGGTCTCGTACGGAAACTCGGACGATCGGATCCTCTGGATGGTTGACTTGGATCGATTTCAGCTTTGCGATGGCGGCAACCGTGATGGCAATCATGCACGAAGCTCCCTCTGGCGAACGATGCGGTGAATGTCAACCAGGTGATCGTCCCGATCGATGGAGTAAAAAATTCGCCACTCCTCGACCGCATATTTGGAAAGGCCTGGCAGGTCCGGCGTGATTGGTTCGTGCCTCAAGTTATCGATATTGGAGGCAATCCATTTGGTCTTGTCCAGGAGTCGCTGTGCCATGGCCGGATCAAGGTTCGTAAGATCTTGGAGAACCGCTGGTCGATAGGCGAGTCGGTACCAGGCCATGATGTTCTTACCAGCGGAGGCCGAGCTGATCCGCGAGGTCTTCGCCGGAGAGTCTTTCCGTGCTGGAGAGGGACTCTTTCAGGCGGGCACGAAGCGCCTCGCCCAGCTGGAGTCCGAGGTCAGGATCGCCCAGCAATTCACGCACGCGATCGTCGACAATCCCGCGTACGAGTTCTTTGAATTGTGTCGGGGAAAGTTGGGCGTGGTCCATAGAGACGGAGGATACGGAGGCGAATGCCTAAAATGCAACTAGGGAGGGGGGGTGATCTACTGAAGGCCGTCTTTGGGTTGGAGCTGCTTTATCATGAGGCTCAAGCGGTCTTGCTGTGGGGCGGCTATGGTCAGAAACTCAACCCCGATACCGGCGGATCCGGACCAGCGTACGGCGGCATTGTCGATTAAGATCGGTTGAGGTTCGCCTGGAATGTGTAACTGGATGGCCATCTGCATGCCGGTAAAGGGGCTGATCAGACTTTCGACGCGACATCCCTTGACCGAAAGGTCTCGGACTGACCCTGTATGGCGGAAGTGGTTCTGGTGCACTAAGGTGCTGGAGAGCGACACGGGAAACCTGGGATGCTTTCTTGTGACCATAACGGTGCTCTGAGTTGGCTCCTATAGGCGATGATCGCCTAGAAATGTAGCAGGGAATCCCACCGGATAGCGAGGGGGCGCCGCTGCTCCGTCAAGCCGATGCCGTCAGGCACCCGTGCCTTCCCCTCTGGACTTGCTACGCAGAGAAGAGGGGGATTGTAAAGAAATCTGGTTCTCTGCGGGTCACAGTGGGTCTTTTTCGGCACTCCGGTTCACGGAGGCCGGACGGCCGCGACGATTGTGAGGTTGAGGTAGGCCGCATCACGGTAGCCGTAGGCCCGCCGCTGGAGAACACGGATCTTGTGGTTGCGCCCCTCCACGAGGCCGAGGCTGACGGTGCTCTCCGGGTGACCGTACGAGGCGATGCCGTTCCCGTGGCGGTCGATCCTCGCCGCGCACGTTTCGTAGGACGTGCGCCGCTGTTTCCATCGCTGGACGAAGGCGCGGGCTCGCCCTCGGGCTGGCAGCCCCCGAGCTGGCCCAAAGACTCTGTGCGCAGGGAGGCGGTGTTGAGCCGCGTGTTGGCCTTGAGCCGGTTGGCAAGGGAGCGGCGGCCGTCGCGGGAGAGGTACTCACGACGGCGGACCGCATCGAGCGCGTCGCCGAGATGGCGCACGAGGTGGCACGGATCGCAGATGACGCGTGCCGGTGGCACCTGATGCGTGAGCGAGGTGTGGCAGGGCTTCTATCTGTCTCGCGGGGCGAGCGGGATGTGCGCCGTTTTGTTCGCGCCCCGCGCGGCAAAGACGAGGTCCCTGTCGGCCTCGGTGCGGCCCGTGCCGCCGACCCAGATCGGCCGCCGGCGGTCGAGGTCGCTGACGCCGATGCGGGAGTCGTGTCCCTTCTGGATGGCGATCTCGTCCACGCCGATCGCCCGCGGCGCGGGCCGGCCGGCCGGCGAGGGCAACCTGCTGCAGCCGGTAGATCGTGTCGAGGTCCGTGACCGTGCGGTCGTGGAGGCGCTCCGCCTTGGCCACCGCGGTGTTCGTCCTCTCGCGGCCGAGTGCGCCCACATGCATCGCAAAGCGCTGGGTGAAACGCGGGTTCGGCGCCAGCCAGTCGAAGCGCGCGGCGAACACGCGACGGCACCGCGGGCCGTGGACCCGAAACCGCTCGAACTGGAGGTCGATGCGGAACCCGCCGGCCGAGAGGTCGCGGGCACGGCAGGTGCGTGTGTCGTCGCGACCGCGGCACCGGTGGCCACACGGCGAGCAGATCGCCGTTTTTTTTCGGCGCGGCAACACCAGCACCCTGGCGGAGCGGTCCCCAAAGACGCCGAGGAGCCGGGAGGCGGCGACGAAGCCCGGCAGCGAGCAGAGGGCACGACTTGATGTGGGGGGGTGCATGCGGTGACGCTGCGTCAGAATCTGCACCAGTTTCAAGCGGGGGAGAACGCCCGGAACGCCGCCTCAGACAAGACGTTCATGCAGGATCGGACCACAGAATGACCCACTGGAGGGTGTAAAGATCCGACATACAGCGCTTTGATCGTGACGGACTGGCGCTGAGTGGTAAGAGGGAGTGGGCTGTGATAAAAGTCCTTGTCGCTATTGATGGTTGAAGCCGGGCGACAGACAGGACCGTTCATTTCGCAGTAGTTTTGGGCTGTTCCTACTTTCAAGCGAACCACATGGAGGATTGGAGCGATGGCACGATTGGTATTCCTACGAGGAGTCTGTTCTGCTTGTGTACTCTCTTTAGGCTTCATGGGTTCCCTGGCCTGGGCGGAGTCTCCCAAGTCTGATGCCGAGATGACTGTTTCCGCTGGGCATGCTGTTTCGTTGGAATATACGTTGACGCTCGACGACCAATCCGTGCTCGAATCCAACGTCGGCAAGGAGCCCATGACCTATACGCAGGGCGCGCACGAGATTGTTCCCGGATTAGAAATGGCCATGGAAGGTATGAAGAAAGGGGAGCGCAAGCATGTGATCGTGGCTCCCGCTGATGGTTATGGACCGATTGACCCTCAAGCCTTTCGAGAGGTAAAGAAGGCACTCATCCCGGCTGCGGCGCAGAAAGTGGGTGCCCAACTTCAAGGTCAGTCTGCTGATGGACCGACGGGGTTCCCCATTGTGAAAGAAATAAAAGAGGAAACGGTCGTGCTCGACTTCAATCATCCACTCGCAGGGAAGACCTTACACTTTGACGTGACCATTCTGGTAATTGCTGCGGGGCAGCTTCCAGTGCAGCCAGAGAAGTAATCGCTGGAATGAGGGTTCCTTGGTCATCGACCATCGCATCTGTGCTACCCGACTGCATTTGATTTTCGGTGGGTGCGCTTCTAAAATGCCGTTTTTGGATTGACGCTGTGATGCTCACCAGCTCTCGCCCTCGAACAACGTCTCAACGCAAGAAGAAGGCTCCCAAGAAGTCTCTCGGCCTCGACCCTTCGCACAAACGCCGGTTTCAGACTAGGCTGCTGAAGTGGTATGCGAAGCATGGCCGTGATCTCCCTTGGCGAAAGACCTCTGACCCCTATCACATTCTGGTCTCTGAAGTGATGTTGCAGCAGACCCAGGTCGATCGGGTGATCCCGAAGTACCATGAGTTTCTAGACCGCTACCCAAGTTTTGAAGAGTTGGCTGATGCACCAGTCGCGGATGTGAAGAAGACGTGGTATCCGCTGGGCTATAATATTCGGCCTGAACGGTTGCATAGCATTGCCTGTGAGACGGTGGAGCGATATGGGGGGCGGCTTCCGCGCGATGCGGAGGAGTTGCTGTCGTTCAAAGGAATTGGACGGTACACGGCCGGCGCCATCCGGTCGTTCGCGTTCAACGAGGATGCGCCGATCCTGGATACGAATGTGATTCGGGTGTTACATCGGGTGTTCGTTGCGAAAGGCGATCCCAAGACGCAGAAGCCGAAGCTCTGGGAATTGTCTGAGGCACTGATTCCGCGTGGGAAAGGCTATGGCTTCAATCAGGCGATCATGGACTTCGGGGCGACCTGTTGCTCCGCAAGGAATCCATCCTGTCGGGAGTGTCCGATGAAATCATTCTGTAAGACGTACCCCTTCAATCAGAAGTAGCCAGGGATGTCGGCTCGCTATGAAGGTCGTTGAAGTCGCTGCCGGGCTTATTTATCGTGAGGGCCGCTACTTGATTGCCCGGCGGAAACCGGGCGTACATTTGGCTGGTTTTTGGGAATTTCCAGGCGGGAAGCGCGAGCTGGACGAAACATTGGAAGCCTGTCTGCAGCGGGAGTTGTTCGAGGAACTGAATATTCATATCGATGTACCGGTCCCCTTTCAGATCGTTCGGCATGAGTATGCGGAGAAAACTGTGGAGCTGCATTTTTTCCGTTGCCTGATCGAGAGCGGGAATGCCACGGCGATGGACTGTGCGGAGATCCGATGGGTCTGGCCTCACGAATTGGGAGGCTTCGAGTTTCCCCCGGCAGACCGTCCGGTCATTGAGGCCTTACAGAGGCAGACTATGAGGCAGGATTGATGAAAGTCGTTCTGGACATTGAGACCATTCAAGCACCTCGGGAAGAATGGGCCAGGTTGGCTGGGAAACTTCCGGCAGAGAGTGAGTCCGAGCCGGCAGACCAGGGCTACGATTTGTTCACGGCGGGGGCTGCTGATGAACGACGGCGCATTGACGATGAGCAATATGCAAAGTCGGCTTTCGATGGCACGTTCAGTCAGATCGTCTGTATCGGTCTGTTGGAATTTTCAGACCAACTCGAGCCTCGTGGAGCGGTGGCTTGGTTTGGAGGGGATGAGCAGGAGCTCTTGCGGCAATTCTGGGGCCGATTGGCGCAGAATCGCCCGTCGCTCTTCATCACCCATAACGGCCTGGGCTTCGACCTGCCGTTTATTCGGAAGCGATCGATGATCCATCAAGTCAGGCCAAGCGTAGAGGTCAATCTCGCCAAGTTCAGGACGGAGCCTGTCTACGACACGATGGCAGTCTGGAGCAACTGGGATACGCGAGGGTGGGTGAAACTCGACGTGCTGGCAAGAGCGCTGAACGTCGAAACAAAATCTGGAAGCGGGTCGCAGGTGGCTGAGATGTGGGAGAAGGGACAGGGGCTCGAGTTAGCTCGGTACTGTCTGCAGGATACGTATGTGACGTATGCCTGTTATTGCCGGATGAATTTCCGGCAGCCCCTGTCCAGCGAAGTGGTCTTACTCCAACCGGAATTACTGAATGTTGGGTGAGAAACGTTAGCGAGTCTGGGTTGCCTCAGCCGCTTTCTTCTTCGGTGTCGGTTTCGCCGATACTTTAGTCGACTTGATCGCTTTCATTTCTTCAGCGCGTTCCCGTAGTTCGCGCTTCATCCATTCCGATTCCTTGCGCAGCATGATGATCTCGGTATTCTTCTTGGCAAGCGCTTCTTTTGCCTTCCCCAATTCACCGAGTTGTTGAGCCGTCAGTTCGTTCTCGCCCATATTGGCAACCGTCTGAGCGTTCACCTGAGCAGTCGCCATGACGGGCGCACTCGGGGTGATCTGCGTGGCTTTTGCGATCGGCAGGGTCGCAGGCATCGGCGTCTTGGCCAGTGCATGGTAGTCGATGATCATCGACATGGCACCGACTGCGCCGCCAGCGGCATAAGCCGGAGCTGGTTCGGTACGTGCGACAGAATCTGGCATGAACGCCGTCTGCTTGGTGCCCTTTCCAACGGTGACGTAAATCGATCCCTTTGAGACGTATATGCTGCCCGTGGTGGGTTCAGAGCCTGACCCTGCCGATGAGAATATACGGAACCCAACAAGCTGTTCAGGTTTCGCTTTTGATAAGCCTTGTGCGAGCAGGGGAGAGAGAAACTCTGCATCCTCATCGCTGAAAATTCTCATCGGTTTGCTGCCACCAGCGGACATTCTCGAAGATCCATTCATGCTGTCATTGCCGTACAACCCTCTTACGATCTTAGTAATGGTCTGTTGATCGATCACGGCTGGATGGCTGGCTTCAAACGACCAGTCGGTCACTTCCTCCAGGTAGACGCTGCTTTTTGCATTATGCGCCAGCCTCGTCCCGCTGGCGCACCCGGTGATGACGAGGGTCAGTGCGGCAATCCCGAGAAGGCCGTGCATGATCGAACGCGGCAAGTTCGTGGGCATCAAATCGCTCTTCATCGGGGCGCTCCTTTTTTCAAGACGGACAGGTGTCCTGATCAGTCGTGAGATGGATGAGGCGTGAGTCTGAGTGATTACCAGATTCCCAATCCCATCATTGTCATGCTGAGGGCAATCCATCCGAAAAGCCCCATTGCAATGACGGTCTCCAGGCTCATGGAGGCATCCGCTTTTTCCTTCATGCTGTGATTTTGATCCTCGATCATGGCTCGTCTCCAGGGAGTGAGTGTGGGAAATGCGTATAAGTGATTCTTTCTATAGCAAAGGCTGTGCCTTTATAGTGCGAGGAGGCTGATGTAAGAGGTGTGGGGGGTCTAGGGGGTGGAAGGCGGGGTTGATGCTCCGTGTTCCATTTGAGTAAATAGACAACTATATACTTGAAATTTAGCGCGTAATATAATGAATATATTAAATAAATAAAAATTAACGCATTGCAATGCCATGCGTTTTCAAGAGAACGAATGGTCTATTTTCCTGCGGAGAAATGGGGAGCGAGTAGGCAGAATGTGCCTTCTTAATAAAGAAGGCACATGGCATGCTGTGTAGACAGATCTCGTACAGCAGTGTTCGTTTTTGGAGTCGTATCTTGCAGGAATGGCCTTTGAGGAAAAAGAGAGGACAGGAACGATTCAATTTACTGGCGGACGTTCTGCGTATAAGGTTGTGGACGACGCATCATAGATGGCAAGGGAGAGCATGTCTCCTGGTTGAGAGGGGACCGCGCCTTTATCCCATATGACGGTGATGTTTCCATCTGATTTGCCCATGCCTTGTGCAGCCGATCGTTTGGCATCCCCTTCGACCAAGATAGGGAGGGTGCTCTTGAGGTATTCCCGGTTCCGTTCGTACGAGATGTTCCGTTGAAGGTCGAAGAGCCTTGTCACCCGTTGGGTCTTGACCTCTTCCGACACATCGTCAGAAAACTTCCGTGCGGCGATGGTGTTCTTTCGCTCGGAATATTTGAAGATAAACGCCGAGTGAAACCGTATGTCTTCGACAAGCCGGTACGTCTCGGCAAACTCCGCATCGCTTTCCCCACAGAATCCACCAATGATATCGGTGCTGAGGACGATGTCAGACTGCAGGGTGCGGATACGGTCGACCAAGGCACGATACTCGCCATTGGTATAGGTACGGTTCATCAACCCGAGTATGCGGTCGCTGCCGGATTGAAGCGGTAAATGAATTTGTTTGCAGATACGGGGATGCGCCACGATGGCCTCTAGCAACGAAATCGGAAAATCTTTGGGGTGTGGGGACGTGAACCGCACTCGCTCAATACCGGGCACATCCGCGACGGCCGTGATCAATCGTGTAAAATCCCAGTTGTCGAATCGGTATGAATTGACGTTTTGTCCGAGAAGCGTGATCTGCTTAAATCCTTGCTCGGCGATCCGGCGAGCTTCCTGCACGATGCCTTCTGGATCACGGGAGCGCTCTCGTCCTCGCGTATAGGGGACCACACAGAAACTGCAGAAGTTGTCGCAGCCTCGCATGACGGCAATCCAGGCATTCACCCTGTCGTTTCGATCGGGTATGACATCGTGATAGGTTTCATATTCTGAAAGGTCGACCGCGATTCCCTTCTGATCCAGACCCTCTTCTTGCGCGAGCATTGCGTTGCGGATCAACATGGGCAGCTGGCGATAGGCGTCAGGGCCGGCCAGCACATCGACCAGTGGCTGGATGTCCGTCAGCTCCTCTTTGAGGTTTTGCGCCATGCAACCTAAAACGCCGACGACCAATGGGCGTTGTCGCTTGAGTTTTTTCAGCTCAGATAAGTGTGTATAGACTTTATTGTGGGCATTCTCGCGAATGGCGCAGGTATTCATGAGAATGACGTCTGCACGTTCCCGCTCGTCGGTAAACACAAATCCATCCTGTTTCATCAGCGAGCGAACGAGTTCCGAGTCGTACTCGTTCATCTGACAACCGAAGGTTTCAAGATGCACCTGAGTTGGTGTGGATTTGGTCTTCATCGTCTCGGCAGGTTTCATCATAGCGGAGCCATTATAGGAAGATCTTCGTGATAGGAGCAAGGCGCTTTAGCCAATGCTCTTCATTGTGGTTGGGCCTCGGTTGAAGGCCTTTGTATCCCATGGTAGGATCTTGTCCATCGTCGTCTGCCCACTTATCGTGAGTCTGCTGTGACACCTTCGCCGTTGGCAGCTTTCATCCTCACGGTCTTCCTGCTCCTCCTCTTCACTGGGTCCGGAGGGTGGACGAAGGAAGTCTTGCCGATCGAGCCGGATCTCGCGACAAGGATTGACGAACACTACGATCACGAAGCTCGTCTCTTTTTGATGTTGTATTCGCTCCATGGGGATGGCGACGTTGATTATGTCACTGGCCGGTTGGTCCACGAATATGCCCGGAGCAGCTATGGCAATCCCGTGTATCAGACTGAGGACTATCCCTTGTTCTACTGGTGGAACCACACCATGTATAACGATCCTGAGCAGGATGGCGTGAATGGCAATGAACGGGTCTATCAAGAAAATATGGAGTTCGATATCTCCCGCTATAAGCCATGCACCTTCAATGGGCAACCCTGCTGAGTTTCAGTGCGCGACGATGTAGGGGTAATGCTTCATCGTCTGTTCGACCCACTCCTTCCCCCTGTCGATTGATTTCGAGAATGTCCTGAGTCTCGCTTCCGTTCCGATGATATGCTACGCCCCCATGCAGACTAAAACGACTCGATGAAAACCGCATCGCTCATGCAGACGCTTGCGAACCGACGCATCGGCATCATGTTACCCTTGGGGTTTGCCTCGGGATTACCACTGGCGCTCACAGCCGGGACGTTGCAGGCCTGGCTGGCCGTTGTCGGCTTCGACCTGAAGACCATCGGCATCTTCACACTCGTCGGTCTCCCATACGCACTGAAATTCTTGTGGGCTCCGTTGATGGATCGTCTGGTTCCTCCCTGGCTGGGACGCCGCCGTGGATGGATGCTCATGATGCAGCTTGGTGTCGCTCTCGGCTTGGCGGCCATGGCGGTGACTGGTCCCGGTGATCGTCCTGAGATACTCGGAGTTGTGGCTCTCGTGGTGGCTTTCTTCTCTGCCTCACTCGATATCGTGTTCGACGCCTATCGGACCGATCTACTCTTACGTCCGGAGCGGGGATTCGGTGCAGCCGTGTGGGTGAATGGCTATCGATGTGCGCTCTTGCTGGCGAGTGCCGGCGCCCTTCTGTTAGCCGACCATATTGGATG
This sequence comes from Nitrospira sp., assembly GCA_031420175.1. Lineage (GTDB taxonomy): Bacteria > Nitrospirota > Nitrospiria > Nitrospirales > Nitrospiraceae > Palsa-1315. The sequence continues at coordinate 7,737 of JANOMG010000035.1, read as the reverse complement.
GCAGAATACCTATTTACTGCTTGCTGGGTTAATGGCGACAGGGGTCGTCACGATCTTTGTCAGCCCAGAACTATCCGAGCCAAGTGTTCCGCCGGCCAGTCTGGCTGAAGCGGTTGGTGGACCACTGCAAGAACTCTTCGCCCGTCCAGGGGTGCTCGGGCTCCTTGCTCTTATTATCTTCTACAAAATTGGAGACGCCGTCGCGGCTTCGCTTCAAACGGCGTTTCTCATCGGAGGAATGGGCTTCTCCCTCAGTGAGGTCGGGTATGTGAAGGGCCTTGGCCTCGTGGCCACGCTCATTGGCGCATTGGCAGGGGGCGTCGCTATGGCCAAGCTCGGAATGGTCCGGTCGTTACTGCTCTTTGGTGTTTTACAAGCGGTCTCAAATCTGGGATTTATGTGGCTCGCGTGGATGGGAAAGAGTTACGCGGCACTCACGACATCTATTCTTGTGGAGAATGTCACCGGTGGCATGGGCACCGCCGCGTTTGTGGCACTGATTATGTCGCTGTGCGACCATCGGTATACGGCAACCCAGTTCGCGTTGTTTTCTTCCCTGGAAGCGCTCGGCCGAGTGTTCTCCGGTCGTCCGTCGGCTGACTTGGTCGAAATGGTCGGCTGGGCACAATTTTTCTTCTGGTCGTTTCTGTTCGCCCTTCCTGGCATCTGGCTGGTGTGGGCTCTCCGAGCGCGGTTGCATCAAGACGCCGGTCGCGATGCGCAAGCCAGAGCTGGCTGAGTCGATCTATGACGACTGGATACGGCGCTGGAGAAATAACACGAACAGCATGAGCGTCGGAAGGGGTGCCAGGACGAAGGGAACGAGCCAGACCCATATATTTTTTCCTCGCATGCGGGCTTGATCGATCATCCAGACAAACACCCACGCTATTAAGCCGACATAGTTGAGGGCCATCCAACGCGTCGTATGAATCTTGAGACCGCTCGTGCTATCCGGAGCTGCGTTGAGGAGAAAGACTCCCAGCATGAGCACAAAGAGTCCCAAGAGGGTGGCGACTAGGCGTTTACTCCATACAAACATGATAGTCCTCCTGATGCAGGCCATGCGCAGCGTCATTGCCGCAGCAGATCTGTGGAGCGTAGGCTAATCATGCGTCTATCGTTTGTCAAAGGGGAGCAGGTCACCGCCGCTTCCATTGAGCCCGTCACGATCACGGCTCGGCAGTGATCAATCTGAGGATTTCAATGAGTCTCCTACGTTTGATTCTGATGGTCGTGGTTCTGTCTACCTCTGTCCTGCTAGCGCAGACGAATCCCACCACGGATCACTATCTTGTCTTCGTCCAAGCCGAACTCGCGAAGGCCATGGATCGCATGGATCAATCCACCCCCGAACGGGAAGGAACGGTAGTTAGAAATATCTTTCGCCGGCATAGCCAGGAGTTGCTCAATAGCATGGTGCGCCCTCACACCATCCGTCACAATTGGGGGCTCTTTAGTCGGTTTGAAACCACGGTGCTGGGCACTCGGGTTGTGGTCATCGGGGTTGGCAATCAATTCATCCCGATTGAAGGGGTAGACGAGGCCATTTTGACCCTCGGACGCCGAGTATTTTAATTTTTTATTTCTGCAACTCATCTTGCGTCAAAAATACCTCATTTTTCGATCTACACTCTGTGGATAAGCTACGCGGAACCTTCGCAAAATGGCGATGCACAATCGTTTTTAGTTATCCACAGGAATTCCTCTGTTTCCCCAGCTAACCACTACACTTGGTGTTGACAATTCGTCCAGATCGCTATATGTAGATGCTCATTAGATGGATCACTCGTCAAGACACCAAAATTTTGGCACCCACAGCGCATTAGCCTTATCAATATTGAAACTTGATTGTTCCTGTTTGGGATTGAGAGCAGTCCTAGACCAACTACGCAGACTGGGGGAGGGGAAATCGTGAGAATAGAACGCCGATTTACACATCGCGGACAAAGTCCCTATGAAGGCCTGTCGTTTGTGAAACGTTCGTCGGAAATTCGTAATCCCGACGGATCGACCGTATTTAAGTTGGAACACATCCACATTCCAGAACCCTGGTCCCAGCTTGCGATCGATATTCTTGCTCAGAAATATTTCCGGAAAGCCGGAGTGCCCCAGCACGATGAGCAGGGGAATCCGATCGTCGGCCCAGACGGCAATCCGCAGTTGGGAGGAGAGCGCGACTCCCGACAAGTCTTTGAGCGGCTCGCCGGTTGTTGGACCTCGTGGGGGAAAAATTTCGGCTATTTCAAGACTCCGGAAGATACAGAGGCCTTCCATGATGAGCTCTGTTACATGCTCGCGCATCAGATGGTTGCGCCGAACTCCCCCCAGTGGTTTAACACGGGGCTGCATTATGCCTATGGACTCTCAGGGCCGGCGCAAGGACATTACTACGTTGATCCCAAGACCCGTGAAGTCGTCAAAGCCACCAACGCATTTGAGCATCCGCAACCGCACGCCTGCTTCATTCAATCCGTTGACGACGATTTGGTCGGCGATGGCGGCATCATGGATCTTTGGGTGCGAGAGGCGCGCCTGTTCAAGTATGGATCAGGGACCGGGACCAATTTTTCCAAGCTTCGCGGCGATGCTGAACCGTTGTCCGGCGGGGGCCGTTCGTCCGGATTGATGTCTTTCCTGCGTATCGGCGATCGAGCCGCAGGCGCCATTAAGTCTGGCGGAACGACCAGGCGGGCCGCCAAAATGGTCTGCCTTGATTTGGATCATCCCGACATCGAAGAATTTATCAACTGGAAGGTGGTGGAAGAACAAAAAGTCGCCGCGATGGTAACCGGCTCTAAAATCTGCGCCCAGCGTCTCAATGCCGTCCTCAAGGCCTGCCACGTCGTCGATGGCGCCGGTCAGATGAAAATTGAGATTGATGCCAAGCAGAATTCGATCCTCAAGGAGGCGCTGGCTGCCGCTCGTCGCGATGCGGTTCCGGAAGCCTATGTCCAGCGGATGTTTTCCTATGCGAAGCAAGGGTTCACGCATTTTGCGTTTCATGAGTACGATACGAATTGGGATGGCAAGGCCTACCAGACGGTGTCCGGCCAGAACTCCAACAACAGTGTGCGCATTCCCAACGAATTTTTTGCGGCGTTAGAGGCGGATAGCGATTGGCACCTCAAGCGTCGGGTCGATGGCAAAGTCTGCAAGACCCTCAAGGCGCGGGACCTCTGGGATCAGATCGCTTGGGCCGCCTGGATTTGCGCGGATCCCGGTACGCAATACGACACCACTATCAACGAATGGCATACCTGTCCGGAGGATGGCCGTATCAACGCCTCCAATCCTTGCTCGGAATACATGTTTCTCGACGATACGGCGTGCAATCTGGCTTCGCTCAATCTCGGCCAATTCTTTTCGACCGATGCCCAATTCGAGCTGGAGAATTTCCGTCATGCCGTCCGCCTCTGGACGATCGTGCTGGAGATCAGCGTCCTCATGGCGTCGTTTCCCAGCCGCTCCATCGCCGAGAAGAGTTTTGAATTCCGGACGCTGGGGCTTGGTTATGCCAACTTAGGGACCGTACTTATGCGGCAAGGCATTCCCTACGATTCTCCCAAAGCGCTGGCAATCTGTGGTGCCTTGACCGCCATCATGACCGGCGAGGCCTACAGCACGTCGGCTGAAATGGCTGCAGAACTGTGGCCTTTCCAGGGCTATGCCAAAAACCGCGAAGCGATGTTGCGCGTCATCCGTAATCATCGGCGCGCCTCGTACAATGCCGCTCCGGAAGAATATGAGGATTTGACGGTTACCCCGATAGGGATCCAGCCGGAGCATTGTCCTCCCGAGCTGCTCGTCGCGGCACGTCGTGCATGGGATCGCGCCCTCGAATTAGGGACGGCCTACGGCTATCGCAATGCGCAGGTGACGGTCATTGCCCCTACAGGCACGATCGGACTCGTGATGGATTGCGACACGACCGGCATCGAGCCCGATTTCGCGCTGGTGAAATTTAAGAAATTGGCCGGCGGAGGCTACTTCAAGATCATCAATCAAAGCATACCCGTGGCCCTTAGAGCCTTGGGGTATACCGAATCTCAGATTCAGGACATGGTGAACTATTGCGTTGGCCGGCAAACCTTGCAGACCGCACCATTCATTAACCATGAAGTCCTGAGACAGAAGGGATTCGACGACGCGGCACTCGCACGAATGGAAGGCGGGTTGGCCCAGGCCTTGGAGATTCAATTTACCTTTAATAAGTATGCGTTGGGTGAGGACTTCTGCCGGGAGAAGTTGGGGTTGACCGATGCGCAATTGACTGAACCCAATTTCAATATGTTGAGGGCATTGGGATTCACACAAGAGGAAATTTCTGCTGCCAATGACTATTGCTGCGGCACCATGACGGTGGAAGGGGCGCCACATTTCAAAGCCGAGCACCTTCCGATCTTCGACTGTGCCAACCGTTGCGGCCGGATCGGTCAGCGGTATATTGCCGTCGATGCGCATATCCGCATGATGGCGGCGGCACAACCCTTCATCAGCGGCGCCATCAGTAAAACGATCAACATGCCGGCCGATGCGACATTGGAAGAAGTGAAGTCATCCTATTTGTTTGCCTGGAAGAGCATGGTCAAGGCCGTGGCTCTCTATCGCGACGGCTCGAAATTGAGCCAGCCGTTGTCGGCCTCAACCGACAGTGGTAAGACGATCGAAGCTTCGTCAGAAATATTGTCGATTGCGGAAAAAATCACCGAACGCGTGCTGGTACGGTATCTAGCAAAACGACGACCGCTTCCGACCAGACGGAATGGATACACGCAAAAAGCCGTCGTCGGGGGGCACAAGCTCTATCTACGCACGGGTGAGTATCAGGACGGTACGTGCGGCGAAATTTTCCTCGACATGCACAAGGAAGGGGCCGCATTCCGCAGCCTCATGAACTGTTTCGCCATTGCCATTTCACTCGGTCTCCAGCATGGCGTGCCGTTGGAGGAGTTCGTCGAAGCCTTTGTGTTTACCCGCTTCGAGCCGAACGGGCCGGTTAAGCTAAATGACCGTATCAAAATGTCTACATCGATCATCGATTACATCTTCAGAGAGTTGGCGGTGACCTATCTTGACCGCTATGACTTGGCACAGGTCAAGGAAGAAGATCTTCGAATGGACTCGGTTAAGAAGGACGAACAGGATCCTGAATGTGTCGAGGAGGAAGCCACTCCCGAAACATTGGCGTCTTCCTCAATCAGTACAGAAATGTTTCCCGCACGAAGAGGTACAGCGCCGCGTGATAAGAACAACGGCCATGGCAATGGACATGCGAGCGTCACCCATACCGTCGAGCTGAAACGTGAAACGCTGACCTTGACCGCCATTCAAATGGCTCGCCAAAAAGGCTATGAGGGAGATCCCTGCTCCGAGTGTAAGCAGTTCACCATGGTACGGAACGGAACCTGTCTCAAGTGTGAAACCTGCGGCACCACGAGCGGCTGTTCATAGCGCGAGGACTCCATGAGCACGATTCTTCGAGAACAGGGTATTGAAACAGTTCATGATCAGGTCGTCAGTCTCGTCGCACAGCGATGGGCCAAGGCCTTTCATTGTAAGGTCACGATCCACACCAGTCTTGAGCAGGATCCCTGGGCGGATCCTCAGCAACAGTGCGATATCGTCGGGTGGCAGGTGAGTTCCGCCGGCAATACGATGGAATGGATGGCTGAGGTGGAAACCGCCGACTCAGTTGGAGATGCTGAGACTCTGTCGAAATGGAAGCGGGTGATGGTTCGCGGTATTCCATTTTATCTGCTTGTGCCACGCGGCTTCAAAGAGTCAGCACAGAAGTTGGCCGCAGATGCCGCCGTCCACGTTAGCTGTATTTACGAGTACACGTTTGTGAAGGATCTCTGTCAGGTGCTCTAACCGGTAGCCTGTTCAACGATTCGAGCGCTGCTTCGGCTGGTTTTCGTATCGATGGAGATGAGATGAGGTTCTTGAGGCTTCTTCCTCAAATCAGTGTCCCCGCGATCGAGCCCCGAGGCTCTGATGAGTTATGCCAGGCCGAACAGTTTGTGGGTCGGCTCAAAGCCCGACTGGCAGAGATGCAGCGTGACCTTGCCGCGCATGAACAGCTGGACGTGGTTGCGTTTCTTCCTTCTGGTCAAGCCATTTCCGTGGATGTCATGGGCTATGACAATCCGGCACTGGTCTCCCTGCAAGGCCAGGAGCAGGGGAGCGGAAAACCTTGCACGTTGCTCGCGCATCAATCATCCGTGCAAGTGTTAGTCTCGATAGAACTGATTCCATTCGGCTCTCAGCGGAAAATGGTGAATTTTGAAACTCGCTGAAAAGATCATCATCACGTACCCTCACGCCACGGAGTAACCCCCATGCCCACAACAACACAATTGGTCATTAGCGGAAAGAGCAAACCTGGCGTCATCGCTCAAGTGGCCCAAGTCCTCGGAGATGCGAAGGTCAACATCAAGGCCTTTTCTGCTCCGGAAGTCATCGGAGCGGGAAAGCTGAGATTGTTGGTTGCCGATTTGGAGGGCGCCCGTGCGGCGTTGAAAGCTGCAAAGATCAGGTTTACAGAAGAAACAGCGTTGGTCTTGAGTCTTACGAACAAACCCGGGGCGCTGAGGGAAGTGGCGGATCTGCTGACCAAGGCTCGCATCAATATTAAATGCGGTTATTGCACTCCATCCCGCGAAGGGAAACGTGCCATCGTAGTCCTGACTGTTTCACACACAGCAAAAGCGCTCACCGTCTTGCAGGATCAATCGCTCGACGAGTTCTAGGCATGTCTCGCCGACCTCAATCCCGCTGGCCGGTCGTTCTTCTCGTGATCAGCATGGCCGGTGCCATGGCCGCTTGCGGCAGCACTCCCAAGCCTACCTATTTCCCAGGCTATCCTGTGGGGTTCGTCGAGCGAGGTGTGGCCTCATGGTATGGCCCAGGATTTCACGGGAACAAGACGGCAAATGGCGAACGGTATGACATGCATCAATTGACGGCTGCTCATCGGACTTTGCCGCTCGGTTCAATTGCGGTGGTTCGATCGATGAGTACCGGTCGGCAAGTGACCATCCGTATTAATGATCGGGGTCCGTTTGCCAGAGGACGAGTGCTCGATCTCTCACTCGCCGGGGCGCAAGCGCTCGGGATGACCGGAGCAGGAACCGATCAGATTGAATTACAAGTAGTAGGGTATCAAGGGCGGGCTGCCGATATGGGGGTCTTGCGGGTACAAGTCGGGGCTTTTTTCGATCAGCAGAATGCCCTCAACCTGTTAGAACGGGGCAAACATCTCTACCCAGGAGGCAGAGTCCAAATTGTCGATCTGCCTGAAGGAAAACGATACCGGGTTCAGATCGGTCAGTTTTCGACGGAGGCCCAGGCTGAAGCTGCCGCATCCCACCTCGATTCTTCTCTAGGGCTCCAATCCTTTGTATTTCGAGACGACAATTAGGACCTTCTTCATCCATTCGTTCTGTCCGTTAAATTCATCAGATATTCTGCGAGCGTGCAATACAACTGTATGATATTGCGGTTGGTTTCTATCACATGCTTGCTCACCACCCTCTCCTATGATACATGTACTGTCCAATGGATACAGGTCCTATAGATCCCTATCACGTCGTGTTATTCTGCCACAGTTCACATTGCCGGTCCCAGGCAGTAGGGGATAGCCCCTGGGTCTTGGGGCATTCACGGCCGACTGACAGGGTCGGTCCCCTCTAATAAGTTGCAACCCATGGATGTGCTAATCCTCTTAGGTCTTAT
>JANOMG010000034.1:0-9252 GCA_031420175.1 Nitrospira sp. | reverse complement strand
CAGCCGCTCCAAGAGCGCCTGATTGTTTCGATCCGGGGTGAACAGCAAGCTATAGGCTTTGGTGTACTCGGCCATGAATTTATCGAGCGGCAGGTCGGCGATCGCGAGCGCCTCGTCGGCGTCTTGATAGGCGATCCGAATGTCTGAATCGTCAAGGATGCGGTTCCAGGCCACTTTGTTGACGCGGGACCAGGCGAGTTGAAGCAGGGCTTCGGCTCTGCCGGCTCGTCGCTCAGCCGGGACGGCTTTGACCAAGATTGGGTGGGTCTCGATCGAGGCTTCTTGATCGTTGTTCCAGCGCAGGGCGACGCCTAACCGGAACAGGTTATCGAGTTGTTCCGGATGGACAACCGCCAGGGTTCGCATGGCGGAGAGCATGCGGTAGAGGTAGTCGGCGGTCGTCGGTTTGTCGAACCCACCCATCTCCATCCCTAGCGACAGTTCTATGCGCGTCGATTGGGCATAGATGTTCCAGAAATGCTCATTCACCACCAAGGCCAGCGCCGGATCCTTCACCATGAGTTTGTGAAAGGGAATGGCCTCGCGCAGAACGACGGCATAGAGGTGCCGGCTCAACACCATGAGGGCTTCGGTCTGATTGGCGTCGATGATGAGCACACGATTCAACATGGCGACGCGGTCGCGCAGTTCCGGAAAGGTCGCCGCGCGGGCTGCCGCGGCGGTCAGAAGCCCAGGGCTGTCCGTCGGTCCCCACCAGACCAGGGAGTCAGGGAGGGCACGACTGGTTTCTGTGACAAACGGAATCTTCTCCTGGATACCACTGCCGGCGACGGCTCCGCTGGTGACGGGAAGGTTCACGACCGCTATGTCCCCCGCGAAGCCGTGTTTCTTTAGCCCGGAGAGGACGACCCATTGGAGCGTGATTTCTTTCAATGCGCGTCTGGTCCGCTTGATCGTATTCGTCCATTTGACCGAACCGGCTGCGTAGGTCAACGGAGCGGTCAGGGGATCCTGGTAGCTGACGGACAATTTCACCAAGGTGGTCGGCACTGCTACGATCGGGCCATTTGATCGAAGACGGAACGAGGCCGACGGGAGCGGCGTGCTGCCGACAATGCGAATATGGAATCCGGTTCCCGGCGGCGTCAGGCCCAGTGAGTCGGTCACGAAGGCCGAGGCGGGGTAGCGGTTCAGCTCTTCACTGAAAAAGACGAGGTCGCCATTACTGGGCCACAAGACCTCCATGCCCACGTCGCTTCGGACCAGCGTGGGCGCATGTGCGGCTTTCAGGCCTTGCCAGCAGGAGTCGTAGATGGGATCGGAGTCGGCCGGATAGGCCTTGATGCCATGGGGGGCAGCCGCCACGAGGGGATACTGACAGGCGAAGTCGAGCCGGCCGACGCCAATCTTATTTCCCGTTCCCATGGCTTCAGCGTAACGCTGAGCCGTCGTTTCAGCGGCAGTGGCAGTCTTCTTCGGCTTCTTCGCAGCGGCGGCGAATGCCGAGGAGGCCTCGACCAGATGCATCACGGTGACAACCGACAGGGCTCCGGAAAGAAAGAGGATCGTGAACCAGCCACGTTGGAAGATCTGCAGACGCATCATGTCGTAGCTCCCCTAGTATGAAGGACGAGAAGAAGCCGGTACTCTATCATGCTGCTTTGAGGATCTGAAAGGGGCCAGGGACGCCGATTTCCAGCTAGGGGGGCGGCGGAGTTGCGGAACGAGTACATTTCACCAGCGAGCGAAAGTAGGCGAGTGCCGCTTGTCATTCGACCACGATTACGGCCTGCATGTTGTGACCCGGCATGTCGCAGAGGTACGAGAAGGTTCCTATACGTGCCGGCGTGAACTGGATCTCAACGAGGCCCTCGGGCGGGATGATCACCCGCTTGAGTCCGTCTGGGCCGAACTCCGGAGCCCCGTTGCCGCCCACGTTGAGGCTCACGCCGAGGAAGAGATCCTTGGCGACCACGGCATGGAGTTCCGCATCGTGGTTGCGGAAGCGTAGCACGGTCTTTTGTCCGGTATGCAGTACGACGCGATTGGGAGTGAATGCTCGCCCGTGTATTTCTACGGTGACCGAATCTGCCCCGGCCTCAGTCGGGAGCGCATTGCCGGGAGTCGCGAGCAGCAGAGCCAGGCAGATGAGCCAGAGCGCTCCTCTCACTGCACCTTGGCTGCGTCGAGGATTGCACGGCGCATGTTTACCCGGTCGGACGACTTCAACGGTGGGACTGGGCGATATCGGCAGAGCGTGACGGTCTGCTGAAGGGAGGCGATGAAGACTTCGCAGTTCGGACAGGCGCCTAGATGCTGGCGTATCTCGCGGCAGATGTCGGAGGGGAGTTCGTCGTCGATATAAGCCGACAACTGCCGGAGAAGATCCACGCAATGGCCTTGCCCAGGCGTATGGCGGTGAGACGATGGCCTGGACCGTTTCGTTGGCGTCGCCGTCTTTTTCTTGGTCATGAGCGCACGCCTCCCGACTGGTGGTCATCGTGGTGGGTGATGCCGCGGGCGCTGAGTTCCCGCCGCACAAACAAGCGTGCCCGGTGCAATCGCGATTTGACGGCTCGTTCGTTCAAACCCATGATGGATCCCACCTCTTTGGCGCTCAGGCCCTCCATATCGCGGAGCACGAGGGCCATCCGATATTTTTTAGGCAATTTGTCGATCGCCTGGTCGAGGGCCTGCCGGAGCTCTTTGTTCTGCAGCGCCTCTTCCGGACTGAGACCTTCCATGGGGATCTGAAGGCGAAATTCCCCTTCCGATGTGGGTACGAAATCTTCAAGCGATAGCTCGTGCTGGGGCTCCCCTTTACGCTTGCGGCGCATCCGTATGCAGGCCCGTGAGGCGATGGTATAGAGCCAGGTGGAAACCCGTGCCTCGCCGCGAAAATCTTTGAGTCCCCGGTAGGCATTGAGAAAGGTCTCTTGTACAAGATCCTTGGCCGACTCCGTTTCGCCGCACAGACGGTGTGCGTACCGATAAATCAGATCGACATGGTCTCGATAGAGCTTATCAAATCCGTCAGGCTCTTGCGTGGCTGGGCGTTGAAGAGACGTCTTTGGAGTGGGGGTGCGCATGGCTGGCGCGGAGTCTAGGGGCTTGGCTGAGACCTGTCAAGCCAACTTGGCAGGATGCTGAAAAGGCTGCCAGCCGGGACACGCTGAACGATGAGTGATGAACTGTGCATAAAAACGATGTTCACGTCAGCGTTCATCGCTCAGAGCTCAGCGTTCAGTTGTTCGCTCGCTGCGGCCTTGCTGGACAGACTGTTTGAGCATCCTGTTCGGTCAAGGCCGAATGGTGCAATGGCAGAGGGTCAGCGGATGGTTGCAGTGCCAGGTCGTGGAGTTGTGGTTTTTGTCGAGTGGAGCGTGACGGTGACATGCTCATGGTCGATACGAAGGGTCAACGCTTGTCCCACCTTCACTGGCGGAATTCCGATCTTTGCATTGAGCATGACCAGGCCGATGGGAGTACGAATATAGACGAAGTTAGATTTGAGCTTGGTCACAGTTCCCGAGAGGAGAAGCTGCACATCGGCGCCGGTCGGCGGGGTTTGGCTGATCTGCAGATCGAACTGCAGGTCGTGGACTCCTCGGAGGGTATTGGCGTCGTCGACCTCGACGGTCAGCAGATCGCCCTCGTGATAGCTCGAAAGCCGCTCGTCCTCTGTGCCGAGCTGAATGGTCTGCTCACCGTCAGGCCCCCACCACCGCAACGTCTTCGGCTCATCGGTCCCGGACGTCATGGGCCCGCTGAGATAGCGATGGACCAACGATCCGTCGGCCCTTTTTCGGATCTCGACGACGGTGTGACGCCCATGCACCCAAAAGGTCACGACCTGTGAGGCCTTGAGATCCTTCAATGTTGTCGTGGAACTGAGGGTCAGCAATCCGATCGGAGTCTTAAGAAAGACGATCCCGGCCTTGGTTCGCCAGACGGAGCCGCGTAACGTTATCGAGGGATCGATCGTGGCTGGCTCACCGGCAGCAGGGGTGTCAGCGACCGGGGAGGAGGTCATTCCGGTAGTGGCCGGTGACTCCTCGGCATGGACGGGGCCCAAGAGGGTGCCAACGATTACACCGGCGTAGAACGTGTCACGGATACAGCGCTGAAGCCTGCGAAGAGATGGATGGCAGATTCCAATCATCTGAGGTGTGTCCTTCTGCGATGCATCGTCACCTGGTGCGAATAACATGATGCCTTCGGAGAGTCAAGGTGAATGCCATTATCTCAGATGCTGGACAGGTGCGGTCCTTACGCAGCTGTGCGTGCGAGGTCGGTGGGTGTCGGGGCGAAAGGTTGAAGATGTATGGGGCTGCTGGTCGCGTGAGGAGAAGAGAGCAGGGGGTCGAGGGTCAGGATGATCCGAAGCTCATGGTTGGTTGAGTTCAGTACCCCGAATCCTCTGAGCAGGAGGGATGGCGTGACCATGTGACAAATGCGGCGCATCTCGAACTGTGCCCAGTCCTCGGTCTCGACTCGGCAACGGAGTTGTGCCAGTACGTCGCGACAGAATTCCGTGAGGAAGGACGGCATGGATTCTGGTGCCATTTGTGGCCAGAGCTCATGGGAATCACCGAACAAGGGCATCAGTGCATGAGCCGGTCCATTCATATGTAGGATGCGAGCAGATGAGGAAAACACGATCATGCCCGAGTCCGGGGAAGACAGGAGGGATTGTTGCATCATATCTGTTCCCTGTGAGACTGCCTCGTTCGCCGCCAAGACATCATTTGGTAGGAACTGAAGCGGGCTCTCCGGAAATAGTTGTGGCACAGGCATCCTTTCGGGGAAATGCTTCAGGACTGTGCAAGAGTCGCACCTATGGCAGGGCTCTAGGAAGCGTGACTATCCTACGAATACCGATCACAACGTGATGTTCAGAGTCGGGTGGCGCACAAAGAGGGTGTGGTGGTGGCGGAAATTGAACCAGCTATTTCTTGCGAACCAATAGGCGAATCGGGGTTCCCTCGAATCCATATTCCTCGCGGACTTGGTTCTCGAGAAAGCGGAGGTAGGAGGGCGTGATATTGTCCGGGTGACCGACAAACAACGCAAAGACGGGTGGTTGGATCGCGACCTGGGTCATGAAGGCAGATTTGGTGATTTTCGTCGGTTTGCCTTTCCGCACCGGTAGGGGGTGGGTGGTGAGAATCTCCTGAAGAAACTTGTTCAAGGCTCCGGTCGGGATTCGTTTTGAGAAAGCCGCGTACACCCGATCGATGGTCGGAAAGAGCTGGCCAAGCGAATCGGGATGCGCTGCGGAGGCGAAGAGGACTGGTGCCCATGTCAGGAAGGGAAAGCGCCGATGCAGTTCCTGTTCGACTTCCTGCCGGGCCTGGCTGTCGCCTTCCCGGAGGTCCCATTTATTGACGAGGAGGAAACAGGCTCGTCCTTGCTTGATGATGATCCCGGCAATCTTGGTGTCCTGTTCAGTGACCCCTTCCGTGGCGTCGAGGAGCAAGACTCCGAGGTCGGATCGTCCGATAGCCAGGTGCGATCGGACCACGCTGTAGCCTTCGATCCCCCGATCGATTTTTCCTCGCCGACGAATGCCGGCTGTATCGGTGAAAAGATAATTCCGTCCTTGATGGAGAGCGATTGAGTCGATCGAATCTCTGGTGGTCCCTGGCACATCGCTGACGACCACCCGGTCTTCCCCGAGCACGGCATTCACCAGCGTGGATTTGCCGACATTCGGTCGCCCCACGACGGCAATGCGGGGCATCGTCGTTTTCTCAGGGTTTTCATCAGGGACCGGGAGGAGCGGATAGAGCGCGTCCAGGAGGTCGGACACGCCGATGCCATGTTCTGCAGAGATAGGATAGAGCGTTTCCTTGCCCAATTGATAGAAATCCGCCACGAGGGGTTCGACCTTGGGCGTGTCGATCTTATTAATCACGATAAACAAGGGCTTCGTTGTGCCGCGCAAGAGACGGACTACTGCGAGATCAGGGGTCGTGAGCCCGGTTCGGCCGTCCATCAGCAGAATCAAAATATCTGCTTCCGCAATGGCGAGTTCCGATTGACGTTTGATGAGGATCAACATGCTTTCCGAGGCGGTCGGGTCCAGGCCCCCTGTATCGACCAGGCGGTACGGCCGGTTTCGATAGGTACCGTCGGCGTAGTTACGATCTCGCGTGACACCGGGGACGTCGTCCACAATCGCCGTTCGTTTGCCGAGCATGCGATTAAAGAGCGTCGACTTGCCGACGTTGGGACGACCGATAATGGCCACAATAGGCGGGTGAGCCGCTGTGGCTTGCCGTACCGGCGCGGTTTCTTCCGGTGCGGTCTCTTCGGGGATGTTTTTGGGCTTTTTAGTGCGTGGCATGAAAAATTGTGTCTCGACCGTAACATAAGAATTTTGGCAAACACAACCACCGTCGGGTACACTTCAGTGAAATGACGCCATCTCAATTGAATTGGGACGAGATTGATGACGTGCTGCTCGACATGGACGGCACGTTGCTGGACCGCCATTTTGACAACTTCTTTTTCGAGGAAGAGTTGCCGCGCCGGTATGCCTTAATACACGGGCTGTCATGTGAGAGGTCACGCGAGCGATTGATGGCGATGTACCGGTCGGTCGAAGGGGAGCTGGCCTGGACGGATTTAGACTACTGGACCGAGCGAGTGGGCATCGATGTGGTGGCCATGCACAAGGAGCTGGACTACATGATCGGGTTCTTGCCGAGCACAGAATCGTTCCTCCGGGAACTCAAGACCCTGGGGCGGCGGGTAACGATCCTCACCAACGCGCATCAATCGGGCGTGGAGGTGAAAATCGCCAAGACCGGTCTCGATCGGCATGTAGGGCGTATCGTGACGGCCTCCGAGGTGGGGTACTTGAAAATGCGGCCTGCGTACTGGCCGACCTGCCAGCAGTTGGTGGGCTTCAATCCCACACGTGCGCTGTTTATCGATGATGATGAGGGCTGTCTGGCGGCCGCCCAGCAGTTCGGCATCGCGCATCTCGTCCACAGCGCGAAGTCTAGTTCGCAGCTGCCGCCGGCATTTTCTGCATCGTTTCGATCGGTTGAGAGTTTGTCGACCTTGATGAAGGGGCCTCTCCCGCCGCATCCTTCTCAAGAGTTATAACGGCGCAGGCCTTGCCGATCCTCGGTACATTTCTCCGCCCAATCGCGGGACATGTTGCATGTGGAACCGGTCCAGCTTGGTGATCGCGAGTCCCGCCTGCCCGATGAGCTGATCAATCTTCCGGTTGAGGTTGCAGCCACACCCGATCACTCGCTGAAGCGGGTTCAAGCGGTCTTGCCAGGCCGCAAGTGTTGCATCGTCGCTCCGGCCATGCTCTAGAAACAGAAATACTCCGTCATGTTTCAGGACTCGACGAACTTCCCGGAGTGCCTTCACCGGATCGGGAATCGTGCAGAGCGTCCAGGTACTGACAACGCAGTCGAAGGTTTGATCGTTGAAGGGGAGCGTTTCCGCGCTGACGTGCGTGATCTGAACAGGAAAGCCAACAGATGCACTCCGCTGTGCCACGCGGCTTGGTAGGAGCGGCGCCGGGTCCACGGCATGCACCCACGACACTCCTCCCGGATAGTGGGGCAGGTTGAGCCCGGTGCCCAGTCCGATTTCCAAGACTTCTCCGCGCGCGCCTTCTAACAACAACTTTCGGAGTTGCTGGAATTCGTCGCCGCTCATAACCCAGTCCATCAGACGGGGGAAGATCTGTGTGGCGTAGAGTCCCATAGTTCCTTGGTAGGATATCTCGTCCCCCCATCGTGGAATAGCCGGTGCAGGCGCTTGGCGCTATTGTAAGACAAGGCGGCGTCTAGTGTATGGCGTAGGGTTTGTCAACTTCGATATCGCCGAGGGGGTATTATGGGACATGTCGACAGTCAACAAGTATCCCCGCCTAGAAAATGGCTGCTGTTGGGCGGGAGTATATTTGTCTGGGGGCTGTCGTTCCTTTCAGCAGCCTATTCTGAAACCTACATCGCTGGGCAGGTGGGTTATACCATGGCTCAGGACACAACTCATGGAAAGGCCAATGATCCGACCTACGCGGGTCTTCCGAGCGGCACCTCGATTTCCGATGTTCGTCTCAGTAATTCACTGATGTATGGAATGAAGCTGGGGCACTATTTCAATTCAATGCCTTGGTTGGGGGTCGAGCTAGAAAGTTTTGTGACCATTCCTCATCGACCTCAGCAACGGCTCACGCTGGGGGTCCCAGGCATTGGGACTATCCAGCAGGACGAAGGTGGCGCCACCAATCGGCTGGTTGTTGTATCCCCCAACCTCATGATGCGCTATCAGGCAGGGGCCTTTGAACCCTATGTCGGTGTTGGGCCTGGCCTCTTCTTCTTACGCCAACAGCAATTAACCTCGGTGGTTGGGGGGCTGAACTATGCGCAATCAAGCACAGGGGTGGGCCTCAATACTCAGGTTGGACTTCGTTATCGGCTCACATCCCACATTGCGTTATTCGGCGAGTGGAAGTTCAACTACGCACGCATCGATCTCTCTGGCCAGGCTGACGTCGGCCATTTTGGAATCAATGCCATCACCACGCTTCATCATTTCGCCTTCGGTGTCGGCTATCACTTCTAACGACCTCCTTCTCTAAACCCAGGAGCCGGTCTTCCTGTAAAGACCGGCTCCTCGCGCGCGCCCTTCCCTGCCTCGATTCTTGTTGCTCCCGCAGGTCTATGTTAGAGTCCTTCCTCTTTTTCTATACAGTTGCGGATTATCACGGCATGAGCAAGTCCTACGATTATCAGTCCCTTGAAGTGAAGTGGCAGGCCTATTGGGAGGAGCACCGGACCTTCCGCGTGGCTGACGACCGGACCAAGCCGAAATTTTACTGCCTCGACATGTTCCCCTACCCCTCCGGATCGGGCCTCCATGTCGGCCACCTCGAAGGTTATACCGCGACGGATATTGTGTCCCGCTACAAGCGGATGCGGGGCTTCAATGTGCTGCATCCGATGGGGTGGGATGCATTCGGGCTTCCTGCGGAACAGTACGCGGTGAAGACCGGTATTCACCCGGTCGTCACGACAGCCCAGAATATCGCCACGTTTAAACGCCAGATGAAACGCGTCGGTCTCTCCTACGACTGGGAACGCGAGCTCAGCACGATCGATCCTGAGTATTATCGCTGGACCCAGTGGATCTTCCTGAAGCTGTTCGAGCGAGGGCTGGCCTACGTGGCGGAAGTGCCGGTGAACTGGTGTCCCGCGCTGGGGACGGTGCTCGCCAATGAAGAAATCATCGATGGGAAGAGTGAAGTCGGCGGGTTCG
>JANOMG010000033.1:0-1756 GCA_031420175.1 Nitrospira sp. | reverse complement strand
TTTTTTGTGGCTTCACGGATTTCCTCGCCTGGCCAGGGCCGCAAGACCTTGACCTTGACCAGACCGCAACGGATGCCTTCGTCTTCGAGGAGCCGGATGGCTTCACGTCCCTGCGACACTGCCGTCCCAGAGGCGACGATGATGACCTCGGCATCGGTATTTTCCGTCTCGATCAGTCCGTTCAGCCACTTGATCGTGTGCTTGCGGGACCGTTCCACTGCCGCCCAGACTTCTTGTTGCCAGGACGCGTGGGTGGCATAGCTGATGTAGTTGCTCTTCATGACAAACGGATCGCGCATCATCCGGACCGGCGGACATTCCATGTCCATGCAGGGCACAGGCGAGCGGTATGGGTCATAGGGTGGAAGACACATGTCGGCCGGGGTGAGATTGACGACGTCCTTGGTGTGCGTGACGAAGAATCCGTCGCAGCACAGCGCTAAGGGGAGGTGCACATCCGGCTCTTCCGACACCATGTAGCCCTTGAGGATCCAATCGAAGAAGTCCTGCGCGGTTTCCGCATGCCAGACGAGCATGCCGGTATTCAGAAGATAGGCAATCTCGAGTGTGTCAGGCTGAATCGACAGCGGCGAGTTGATGCCGCGGCAGGTGACGATCATCTGAATCGGCAGCCGTGAGCCGGACCACATCGGGAAGTTCTCCATTGCGCGCATCGTGCCGGGTCCTGCGGTTGTTGTAAATACGCGAGCCCCGCCGAAGGCCGCTCCCGCGCATTGCGACATGACGGCGAATTCGCTCTCGCCCCGGAAGTAGTCGCCGATGTAACCCTCGGCAAAGAGCTCGCCGATCAAGGCCGCTGCTTCGCTCTGCGGTGTAATCGGATACGCAATCATCACGTCACAACTGGCCCGCCGAAGCGCTTCCTTGATGACCTCGCTACCCGTATAGAACGACGGTGTGCGTGGCGCGTCGTTCATCATCTTCCAGGTGTCGGTAAAGGTCTGCCCTTTTTTATTTTTCGTGCCGATGACTGAATGTGTGTCTGCCATGGATCAGGCTCCTTTCACTATCTTCAGAATCTCAAACGGCTTAGTTTGAGGCTCCGCGCTTGGCTGATGTCAGCCGTGGTTGGACTGTCCCTTTCAACTTTCTCACCCATTCGGCCAGTTTCATGATCTTTTCGACCGATGCGTCGCGAAACGAGAGCATCGCATCTTCATGGCCGGCCTGAGCGCACATCGCAATCGTGTAACAGGATGTGCCACCCCGAATGATTTTGAGCGACAAATTCGCTTGATGGCAGTGGACCCCAATGAACATGCAGCAATCGATTTTATTGTGCCAGATGGTCAGATTCGGGTGGTTGGGATTGATTTCGACTTCAGGATTGATCTTGGGGTATTTGGGGCGGTAGTCCGGCATCGGGATCAGCATGGGCGTTTGCCCGGGCTGCACGCATTCTTTGAGCGTGTTGTACAAGTGGCGGACGGCCGTGGCCTTCTTGGCCGCCTTCTCGTTCCAGGCCCACAGGACTAAGGGGCCAGGGAAGAGGGTCGGCACTTTGGCCATGAGGAATTGTTTCGCCGCTTCCTCGTAGGCCTTTTCTTCTGGGACGATGACACCGTTGATGTGAGCTTCCCCAGGATTCGGCAAACTAATGCCCATGCTGGCAGCCGATGGAGGAAGGAAATGTTCCGGGCCTGGAAGGACACGATACTGAGTCATTAGAGAGTACTTTCCAGCAAGGGGTTAAATAACGAGCAAACACAGATTTTCTGACAATCTCAGTCTTGCC
>JANOMG010000032.1:0-1535 GCA_031420175.1 Nitrospira sp. | reverse complement strand
GTCGACGGCAACACGAACACAGTGCGCTCGGTGAAGGGCGGTTTCAGCGGCGGGTCGGTGCCAGTGCCGGGTTCAGAGTATAACTTCGCTGGCACGCCGCTAGGCTCTCTCAGCCTGAACTTCTCCGCCCATGGGGGATACGGGCGCGTAATCGACGCGGCATTCGACGGGAAGAACGCGTACATTGTGGCAGGGTTTTTCGGGAGTGCCGGGATTTTCCGCTACAACGCCAACTTCTCGGGCCCCGGCACGCTGGTGTTCAACTTGCCTGGCGCCGCTCAGTCCACCTCGCAGGGCATCACGTATGACACGACCACGCAGACCTTCTGGACCAGTGACTATGACTTCGGTGCAACCGCTACGGGAGGGAGAGTGCGCCAGTGGTCGCTTACCGGCCAGGAATTGTTCTCGTTTGCAGTGAAGGATAACCTGGGCACTCCGGCGAGAAAAGACGTTCGATTCCTTGCATTCAGCTTCCCGCTACTTGACCGGTCATCAAGAGAGCGATACAGTGCCTACCAATCGTATGAAACAGAAGGCTATAACGTTCGATAAACATTTTGATGCGCGAGAAGTGGCGTCCTATGGCGTCATGGAAGCCGCACATTATCTGCGCATTCCACGCACGACCATCCGGGACTGGGTCTCAGGCCGGCATTACCGCAGCACCACCGGCATGCGCTTCTCCAGACCGATCATCCAGGTGCCCGATCCAAACATGAAGTTGCTTTCCTTCATGAACCTCGTGGAGATCCACGTACTCGATGCCATTCGCCGCAAGCATGAGATCCCACTAGAAAAAGTCAGAACCGCGATGAGCTACCTTTCGAAGCAATTTCCCTCGAGACATCCCTTGGCCGATCAGGAATTCGACACCGATGGATTGAACCTCTTCATCAAGAAATTCAGTCAATTGATCAACATCTCTCAAGAAGGACAATTGGCTATCCAAGAAATCCTCCAGGCACACCTCCATCGAATCGAACGAGATCTCAAGGGCATCCCAGTCAGACTGTATCCGTTCACGCGGAAACGCGACCTCCAAGAAGAGCCCAGGGCCGTCGTGATTGATCCACAAGTATCCTTTGGCCGGCCTGTGCTGGCAGGCACCGGCATTCCAACGGCTGTGATCGCGGAGCGCTATAAGGCCGGCGAATCCGTGGACGACTTGGCAGACGATTATGGACGGCGGCGGCTCGAAATTGAAGAAGCCATCAGGTGCGAACTCTCCGTCGAAGCGGCCTGACCCCGTCTTCTTCCTCGATCGTTCTCTGGGGAAGAACCGTGTCGCTACAGCGCTCCGTCAGGCCGGCGCCACGCTTCACATCCACGACGATCACTTTCCCCCCGATGCCAAGGATGAAGACTGGCTCGCCGAGGCCGGGCAGCGCGGCTGGATTGTCCTGACCAAAGACCATCGCATCCGGTATCGACACGTCGAACGGCTGGCGCTCATGAAAGCAGGCGTAGCGGCATTTATCCTGACATCAGGCGATCTGCAAGGCATCTCTCGTGGTGTGTGTGTGGTACCTCGT
>JANOMG010000031.1:0-3358 GCA_031420175.1 Nitrospira sp. | reverse complement strand
CGGCTGGCGCGTCAACTCGATCAGCGCGGTGAGGCGCTGGCTGAGCTCCCCGCTGGACACCGGCTTGACCAGCAAGTCCCAGACCCGGATGCGCAGCGCCCATATCGCCACGGCCTCGGAGTGGCCGCCGGTGATCATGAGCACGGACCCTGCCGCTGGCACGGGCACTCACCGCCCAGAATCAGGCAAACTGCAACTCGATCCGGCCTGGCCTGCGTCGCACCGGGGCGATCACGATGTTCACGTCATGCCCCAGCTTTGTCACCAACTCCAGGATCCCGGGGTCAGGTCATTCCTTGTCGCATCAACCATTCAAACAATCAGCATCGTCGTGATAAGCATCTTCGCACCTGTCACTGCGATAGTTGACGTGATGGAGCGCGCGTGCGAATTCGAGTCGTAAAGACCTTGCCAGAATTTGAATGCAGATCAATATATGACAATGCAAGACCTGACCCAATGACTCCCCCCTCTACGTGTTAATGACCAACCACGCGCACCTGCTCATTACGCCCGAGAGAGCGGAATCGGTGAGCCGTTTCATCATGGCTCTGGGTCGACGTTACGTGCAGTTCATCAACAAAACCCAGGGTCGCACCGGCACGCTGTGTGACAGCCGCTACGGGCTACGCCCTTCACGGCTGTAAGCCCCCGGCGCAGATCAATCAAACAAAAGCGGACAATCTATTTGCTTTAAAACCGGACAGTTCTATTTGCTGCTGACACGATCCCATTTGGCGAAGGACACCCTATCCGGGGGTGCGCGGGTGCCTGTCGGCGCGGTGCCGCGGCGTCAATGCCTCTTTGCGCAATCTGCAACGTCCTCGATGCTGTACCAGAGCCGCCAGGCCTGCAATCGAGCCGGGGCAATCTTGCCGATCCACTTTGAAGCATTGCCCCGAAGCGTGTCGCTAAAACGAATCGCTTCGGAGTCTGCAACTTCCGATTTCCACCGCCCCACGAGCACTTCGACAGATAAACTCTCGCCTGTCTGCACGTCGATCTCGCCGACCTGGCGGTTCAGCTCCATGATGCCGCCCTGTGCCGTGAAGGATGGGAGATCGCTCTCAACAATCTGATACGCCAGAACCGTAGAGTCGAGCTTGATCCTGATCGTCAGCGTCATAGGGCGAACAAACAGCGCGGGATCGGTGGCGTCGGGGAACTGCAGCGATTCCGCGACGACGCGCAGCCGGCGCACATCGACTGGTATGTGGACTTCGACGGGCGGCACGGTACTTGTCGCGAGCGTTTCGCGGAGCGCGCCGAAAGCGCTAGCGGCATCGTCGACGGATTGCTTGAGCAGAGCATGTGCCCGCGATACGCCCTCGACGGCACCTTGACGGATTGCTTCGGGATTGAGCCGCGGCCGCTCCCCTCGCGCGAGGGCTGCTTGGTGGCCCAAGGCGAGATCGAGCAGCGCGCTGCCGATGCCCCCGACGAGTGCGCGATTCACGAGATCTTCAGGCAGGCTCGCCCACGAAGGCTCAGGGCGAGGTAGCTCGCTAGGCGCGGATGATGCAAGCACCCTCAAGTCATAGAACCCTGCGACGAAGTCTCTGAGCATGCAAAAAGTCAATGTCCGCGGTAAGACTGACAGGATCCGTGCCCCGATCTCCCACGGCCCATCCCGGTCGCAGAACGCCATGGGAGCGAGGCTCGTGAGGACACCCCAGATGCCAGCAACCAGCATGCCTTTGCGCTGCGCCGGTCTTGCCAGCCACATGCCGACGTTTCGGTAATAGGCTTGCATCTTCTCGTAGGCCGCCAGGTCATTCTGTTGGATTCCGACCAGGTTGAAACTGAACCAGTGGTGCCACGTGGAGTCGACGACGACTCTGCCGAGACCAACCAGATCGCCGTCGTACACGCTGACCAATCCGTAGCGCTTGTAGATGCCAAGACCTCCGAACACGGACGGTCCCAGGAGGCTTGCCATGAGCCCCGGGTGAATCTCCGGTTCCTTAAAGAAGAGGTTCGTCGTTCGACCGTACGCGACGACATGCGGTCGAGGTCTTTGCAGCAGCGGCCCGAAGTCCGTGAGTCCGAAACCCAGAATTTCCGGGACCACGAACGGATACTCCGGGCGAGAGTAACCAGGGATGTCGAGCGGCCGGTCGAGCGCGACGAGGTCGTCGTCGATGACTTCCCCCTCGTGCATGTGGTCCGGAAACCGGTTTATCAACCCTCGGTGAGAGCAGAACAGCGGATGCACAAACGGCCGCAACACGAGCTCGACCGGTTGCAGCAGGATGTCCTCTTCCTGAGCCAGTTCGCTTTCGGCAGTCGGCTGAAGAGTCTTATGTTGCGTCGATCCATGTTCCAGCGGTACGTCCTGCTGATGCTTCCATCTTCGCATCGTCCCGACCCGCGGGATTTTCGAGCACATCGAGGCGCCAAGGATGCCATGATCGCCCGCAGCAAAGACACCGCCGCCACGATCCATCCACTCCGCCAGCATTTTCAGCTCAGTGGCGTCAAGCGGGGATCCGCGGGGAATGTCGTTGTCTGTAGCGGAGTCCTCCCAAGGGTTTTCGCCGAAAAACCAAATCTGATCGTAGGCGTTGATGTCAAAACCGGCGTCCGTGAACTTGAAATCGCAATATGCCAACCCCGCCAAGTCCGGGCTTCCTGGCTTTGGTGCGTCACGCTTTGCTACGTCGACGGTGAAGCTCGCCCACCACGAGAACGAAGTACGAAGAGTCTCCAACACCTGCCCCAAGCCGAATTTTCCGCTCTCCGAGCTGAGATTGATGCTCCCGTCTATGACAAACAGGATTCTTATCTGACTCGACCAAAGCCAGTAGCCTGGCGTGATGCCCCAGTCGCGCCTTAAACCATCGCGGGACTTGCCGACGGTGCTCATAAGGAGTCCTCCCGGTCCGCAGTTTGTGGAAGGCATTGAAGTGTTAGCAAGTAGACGGCTATGAAACTTCGTTTGAAGAAAGGCATCGATTTCCTCCATTTGGCGGCCATCGGCATAACGTTCAAATTCACCGGCGGCCGAGCCGTGCGGTGCAATGAGGGGTTAGCGGAATAATCGGGACGAGGCCGCAAATCGCCCGAAAGTCGCTCCAAAATCATCATTACAAATCAATCACTTAGAGGGAGCGCCTTGAGCCGCCTCTTTCGCAAAGGTGGATCTATGGCTTTGTAGCCGCGGGGACCATCTGAGTGCGTGGCACACCTTTGTCTACCACGAGATTGTTGAGGAGCCTAGCCTGCCCATCGCCGACGTTTCGGAAGCCATGAACGGTGCCGAGCAAATTGTTGTAGGCCTCCCCGGCTGCCACCCTTCTTGGTGGTTGCCCATCGACCAATAGTTCAACGGTACCTTCAACGACCGAACCGAGACAGT
>JANOMG010000030.1:0-2244 GCA_031420175.1 Nitrospira sp. | reverse complement strand
GTGGCCCAAATTCTTGACGGTGGGAAGATGTGCGAAGGCATCGCGCGTCGCGAATTCGATCGGACGCGCGACTCGGTCCAGCCATTGCTGAAACTGTTCAGGGGCTGTGGGCTCGAACGAGCGCCGTATCACAGTGGCGGATCGTAACACAGCCTCTCCCCCTCCTCAACGACCACGACAGCCCGCAGGTCGTGGCGCGCGAAGTGCGAGACTTGCGAGAACGGCGCGACTCGACGTTCTGGGTTCGACGTTCCAAACATTTCAGCCTTCAGCCTACCTCCCTGTCTCCCGTACAATTTGGCGACAGTTCTTTGCCTCCCTTCCCGAGGGTGCTACAGTGGAGTTCATCCACTGAGGTCTCTATGTACCGTCGTAATATTGGTCATATCTTGTATCCCGTCGCCTGCCTGCTGGGGCTGTTCATCGTCTATCAAGCCTGGTTCAAACCGACCTATCTCCCTCCCCCACCGCCAAGTCAGCCGACTCCCATCGTGGAAGCATCAAAGGAGGAGGCGCCACCTGAACCGCATTACGAGGGCCCCGCGGAACCGGAACCGAAACAGACTCGCCTGATAGACCCCAGCGTGGTCCCGGACACCACGCATCACGACCTCTTGGAAACGATTCGTGACGAAATCGAAAAAGGAAACGTCAAAACCGCAGAAGTCAAGCTGACCGATCTGCCCCCCGGCCTATCATCGGAAGAAAAGACCCGTCCCTATGTCGCGGTGCTGTGGAACAATCTCGGCATCCAACTCGAAAAAGCCGGTGGGACCTCAGCCTCGGTCTATGCCTTCAGGAAAGCCTCGTTGCTGGACAGCAAGAGCCCAACGATTCATCTCAATCTCGCCCATGCCTACTGGGAACTGCGCGATCCAGCCATGACGCAGAGTTTTCTGGAAAAGCTCGTCGCCCTGGCTCCGAACGAGGCCTTCCCCCATCTGGCGCTCGCCGAGCTCTTTCAGGAGCGGAATCAGTTCGGCGAAGCGGCTCGCCACTTGGATCTCGCCACGGCCCGCGCGGGCAAAGATCCCGCCGTGCAATCCTACCTACGCACCGTCACGGCCAAAGTCCGCCGAACCGAGAAGAGCGATGCGCGGCTCACCAGCCGGGACAGCACCCACTTTACCGTCAAATTCGACGGAGAAGCCGATCAGGCGACCTGGGTCGCCGTGCTGGAGATTCTTGAAGAGGCCTATCGAGAGATCGGCCAACGATTCGGACATTTCCCGTCAAAGCCCATCGTCGTCGTCCTGCATGCCACATCCACGTTCCAATCAGAAACCGGCAGCCCGGCCTGGGCCGATGGACTCTTCGATCCTGTGCTCGGGCGCATCCAAGTCCCTGCGCAGGACACCTTGGTAGACCGTGCCTGGCTCAGGCGGGTGCTGCGGCACGAATTCGTCCATGCGCTCCTGCACGACCAACAAGGCCCAGCCAGCAGCGCCTTTCCAACCTGGCTCAATGAAGGGTTAGCCATGGAATTGTCCGAGGATCGCTGGTCGGATCTCGACCGGATGATGAAACAGGACTACACGCTGATTCCTCTGCCTGCCTTAGAAGGAGCATGGGGAGAGTTGCCCGCTGATGCCGTTGCCCTCGCCTATATGGAAGCCAACTCGGCCGCACGCTATCTGATCGATCGCTTCGGCATGCACCAGGTACGCGGCCTTCTCTCACACCTCAAGGCCAAGCAAACGCTCTCTACTGCCATGCAATCGCAGTTATCGCTGTCGTATGAGCAATTCCAGTCTCGGTGGATTGATCAGGTGCAGGTGAGAAAGAGCTAGCAGAGAAACGCTGAACGGTGCGCGATGAACGATGAAGAAGCAAACGATTGTCGCTTTAGCGTTGTGCATTCATCGATCAACGTGTAATTGTTTACTTGCAGTGGTCTGGCTTTCGGTAGGTTAAACCCTCCCTCTCTTTCCTTTCTAGATCGCTTCCTCTTTCACTTCCTCGAGGCCCGCGTTGCGCCAAGCAGGCAGAATCTCGGCAGCATCATCCTGCCCCACTGTGACTTCAATCTCCTCCGCGCTCGGCTGCATCGTATCTTCCCACAACATCTTCAGGCTCCCATCATCGAACATCCTGATCCGAAACTCGATCTGTTGCGAAGGAGCCGAGAACCCTTCTGTCTGACCGACGACCGCTCTGCCGATACGTTCGGCACGAGCGAGCGTACCCGAGCCCGCTGAGAAATGATCGGTCCAGACCTGTTGTCCAGTTGCCGGATCGACCGCC
>JANOMG010000029.1:0-7155 GCA_031420175.1 Nitrospira sp. | reverse complement strand
AAAAAGATCGAACCGCAAATGGTTGCGGTCGAAGTGAACGACACCATGCTGGACCGGAATCTCCTCGCCACCACCAGCCTGAACGACGGCGACCGGGTCGAGTTCTTGTTTTATATGGGAGGTGGCCGGTGACGATGCCGCTGCACAAAGACATTACCGAGCTCATCGGGCGGACTCCCCTTGTCCGTCTGAACCGGCTTTCTCCGACCGGCGGAGCAACGATCTACGGAAAGGTCGAGTTCTTTAATCCTGGCGGAAGCATCAAGGATCGGATCTGCCTCAACATGATCAACGAGGCAGAGCGACTGGGCCACTTGAAGCCGGGCGGCACGATCGTCGAGCCGACGAGCGGAAACACCGGGATCGGTCTCGCATTGGTCGCCGCGGTCCGTGGCTATAAGCTGATCCTCGTGATGCCGGAGAGCATGAGCATGGAGCGGGCAAGTCTCTTATCCTCCTACGGCGCGCAGCTCGTGTTAACGCCGGCCTGGGAAGGGATGAAGGGCTCGATCCGCGAGGCGGAAAGTATCATCGCGCAAAATCCGTCGTACTATATGCCAGATCAGTTTTCAAACCCGGCCAATCCGGCCATGCATAAGAAGACCACGGCGCTCGAGATTCTCGAAGCGCTCGACGGTAAGATTGATGCCTTCGTCGCGGCAGTGGGCACGGGCGGCACCATTACCGGATGCGGCGAATTGTTCAAGGAACGGAATCCCGACGTGAAGGTGATCGCGGTTGAACCGGCTGGGTCTCCAGTCTTATCGGGTGGAGAGCCAGGGCCCCATAAGATTCAGGGCATCGGCGCGGGGTTTGTCCCGAAAGTGCTGAACCGGGCGATTCTCGATCGCGTGATGACCGTGACCGACGACGAGGCCTATCAAACAGCCAAGCAGCTCTCGAAGAAGGAAGGTCTCTTGGTGGGAATTTCTGCCGGGGCCAACGTGTTTGCCTCGCAGAAAGTGGCCCAAGAACTGGGGCCTGGCAAGAACGTGGTCACCATCCTGTGCGATACTGGCGAGCGATACATCAGTATAGAGAAATATTTCAACATCTAGCGTGAGACGTAAAAGGTTCAGAGCACCTTCTAGAAAGAACGCACAACCTTTCGCGTTTTACCTTTCACGTTTAACGGGGCCAGCATGGAATTCACTGAAGACCAAATCAGCCGCTACAGCCGCCACATTCTCCTGCCGGAGGTGGGTGGCAAGGGGCAGAAGAAGATTGCCAAGGCCAAGATTCTCCTGGTCGGCGCGGGAGGCCTTGGTTCGCCTGCTGCCCTCTATCTGGCCGCGGCCGGGGTCGGCACCATCGGCCTCATCGATAGCGACGTGGTGGACCTGAGCAATCTTCAACGGCAAATCCTGCACCACACGTCGGATATCGGCCGCCCCAAAGTCGTCTCGGGCAAAGAGAAGATTCAGGCCTTGAACCCCGATGTGCAGGTCTCGACATACGAAGAGCGGCTGACGGCGGGCAATGCGCTGAAGATCATCAGCGAGTACGACGTCGTCATCGACGGAGTCGACAACTTTACGGCTAAGTTCTTGATCAACGATGCCTGTTTCTTTGCCGGAAAGCCGTTGGTCCACGGCGGCATCCTCCGCTTCGATGGACGCGTGACGACCATTGTACCGAAGCAGTCCGCCTGCTATCGTTGCGTCTTCAAGACTCCGCCGCCGGCTGGGCTGGTGGCCTCCTGCCAGGAAGCGGGCGTGATCGGCGTGCTCGCTGGCATTATTGGAACGATTCAAGCGACTGAGGCCTTGAAACTGATCCTGGGCATCGGTCAACCGCTCACCAACCGACTCCTGGATTTCGATGCCCGCAAGACACAGTTCAGAGAAATCAACGTGAAGCGTAATCCCGACTGCGCGCTCTGCGGCGCACACCCGACGATTACCGAATTGTTCGATGACGGCGATCCTTTTGCCGGCTGTGCCGTCCGGCCGTAACCATTGACGCAGCGAGGTGGAGTCACCATGGCCAAAATGAAAGCATTAGTCTGCCGCGAGTGCGGAAAAGAATATCCGACGAAGGCGATCCACGTCTGCGAGATGTGCTTCGGTCCCCTCGAAGTCAAGTACAACTACGAGGAGATCAAGAAGAACATTTCCCGCAAGAAAATTCAGGACGGGCCGCAGAGTATCTGGCGCTATGCCGATCTCCTGCCGGTAGAAGGGCCGACCTTTCTCGGCCCCCATGCCGGGATGACCCCGCTGGTGCGCGCCAAGAATCTTGGCGCCTATCTCGGGTTGGACGAGCTCTACATTAAGAACGATACGGTGAATCATCCCACCCTGTCGTTCAAAGATCGCGTGGTCGCCGTCGCCATCACCAGGGCGCGCGAGTTGGGATTTGAAACCATCGCCTGTGCCTCGACCGGCAATCTGGCGAATTCCGTCGCCGCCCATGCGGCTGCCGCTGGCATGCGCGCGTACGTGTTTATTCCCGGCGATTTGGAAGCCGCCAAGGTGCTCGGAAACTTGATCTATAAGCCGAACGTGGTCGAGGTCGAAGGCAATTACGACGACGTCAATCGCCTCTGTAGCGAAATCGCCGGCGAATATGCCTGGGCCTTTGTAAATATCAACGTGCGCCCCTACTATGCAGAAGGCTCGAAGACGCTCGCCTATGAAACCGTGGAACAACTCGGCTGGCGCACGCCGGACCAAGTGGTCATCCCGATGGCGTCGGGCTCGCTCTTGACCAAAATCTGGAAGGGCCTCCATGAAATGAAAACCTTGGGTCTCGTCGACGACGTGCGCACCAGAATCAACGGTGCGCAAGCCGAAGGCTGTTCCCCCATTTCCACGGCCTTCAAGGCGGGACGGGATTTCTTCAAACCCGTGAAGCCGAAGACCATCGCCAAGTCGCTGGCGATCGGTAACCCCGCCGATGGGTACTACGCCCTCAAAGCGACGGCCGAGAGCAAGGGCTCTATGGACATGGTGTCGGACGACGAAGTGGTGGAAGGGATCAAACTGCTGGCGCAGACGGAAGGCATCTTCGCAGAAACGGCCGGCGGTGTGACGATCGGCGTGCTCCAGAAGCTGGTGAAACAAGGCACGATCAAGAAAGGCGACGTGACGGTCGCCTATATTACCGGCCATGGGTTGAAGACACAGGAAGCGGTGATGGATGCGGTCGGCAAGCCTCACCGCATTCAGCCGAATCTCGCGAGTTTTGAGAAAACCTTTAAGATGGGGAAGAACGGTGGTGGTGACGCATGATTAAAGTTCGCATTCCAACCCCGCTCCGTCCCCTCACGAAGGGACAGGGAGAGGTCGACGCACAGGCTACAAGTATCACTGAGATGATCGACACCTTGAATACCGCTCATCCCGGGATCAAGGATCGCCTCTGCGACGACACGGGTGAGTTACGCCGTTTCGTGAATATTTACGTTAACGAGGAAGACATTCGATTCCTCAAGGGCAAAGAGACCTCGCTTAAAGACGGCGACGAAGTCTCGATTGTGCCCGCCATTGCGGGAGGCTAGTCATGGCAAGCATGAAAGTTCATATTCGGTTTCCAGAAGACAAAATTAAAGAGCCGGTCATTTATCAGATCGGCCACGAATTCAAGGTTGTCACCAACGTCCGGCGAGCGGACGTTCGTGAAACCACCGGCTGGATGGATCTCGAACTGACCGGGGAGAGCGCGGAAATCGAACGGGCGGTCGCAGGCCTTCGAAAAAAAGGTGTCATCGTCGACCCGATTGAATTGGATGTGGTGGAGTAGGGGAAGTGAAAAGTGAAGTGTGATGGGTAGTCTCAAAGAAGGCTCTATCCAAATCTTGAATCCTAACTCGTCACGCATCACACATCACTGATCACGGACTTTATGGAACTCACCGAACAACAGATTCAACGATACAGTCGCCAGATTATTCTCAGCGAGGTGGGTGGCAAGGGCCAGATGAAGCTGAGCAAGGCGAAGGTCTTGCTCATCGGCGCCGGTGGGCTCGGCTCGCCTGCCGGGCTCTATCTCGCTGCCGCCGGTGTCGGCACCATCGGTCTGGTCGATGGCGATGTCGTCGATCTCTCGAACTTACAGCGGCAAATCCTGCACTCCACAGCCACGGTCGGCATGCCGAAAGTGGAATCTGGCCGCAAGACCCTGGCTGCGATCAACCCGGAGATCACGGTCAAGACGTATCACCAGAACGTCGACAGCGAGAATATCCTTCCGTTGGTGTCCCAGTTCGACATCGTGCTGGACGGCTCTGACAACTTTGCGACGCGTTTTCTCGTGAACGACGCCTGCTTCTTCGCAAAGAAGACACTCATCTCCGCTAGCATGTTCCGTTTTGAAGGTCAGCTCACAACGATCAAGCCCCATGCCGGCTATCCCTGCTACCGTTGCCTCTACCCGGAGCCACCGCCGGCTGGGTTAGTCCCGAACTGTCAGGAAGCGGGCGTCTTAGGAGTCCTCGCAGGGACCATGGGCATTCTGCAAGCTTCGGAAGCGATCAAGGAAATTCTCGGCATTGGCGAAACCCTGGCCGATCGCCTGCTGATCTACGACGCCCTGGAGATGAAATTCAGGAAGGTCCGCCGTCCCAAGGACCCGGCCTGCCCGCTCTGCGGCGAGAATCCGAAGATCAAAGATCTCAGCATGGATTATGTCGTCAGCTGCACCATTTAACCGGTGCCAGGAGGCTGAAAACGCCCGCCAGCTGCGTACTCGCATCGTTCAGACCCCAACGTACCCAGAGGGTACGCCTCGGCCCTTCACTCGCTGCGGCCTTGCTGAACGGCCGCTTTGAGCCTCCCGCTTAACCTTGGAGTCAGATATCGTGGCTGATCTCGTTATCCCTCAAGCGATCCTCGACGACATGGTGGCCCATGCCAGGGAACTCGATCCCTACGAATGTTGTGGACTGCTGGCTGGAACCAGTGGGGCTGTCACCCATATCTATCGGATCAAAAATATCGTGGCAATCGAGGGAGCCGAAAAATTGTCTTCCTTTGACCCGGCAAAGGCTGCACACCTGGAACGACTCTCACCGGCCGAACGCGCCGAGATTGCCTTCGTCATGGATATGCAGGACTTTTCAGCCGCAAAGAAGGATATTCGAAACAAAGGGCTCGAGCTACAAGTGGTCTACCATTCCCACCCTCACGACCCAGCTCGCCCCTCCATCACCGACATCAAGATTGCCACCGACTACGAAGAAATCTGGCCCAAGATCAACCTGCCCATCCCCGCCTATCTGATCATCTCCCTCATGGAGAAGTCGAAGCCGGATATACGCGGCTACTGGATCAACGGTGGGACGGTCGCGGTGGCACACATCACAACTGCGATCTAAGTCTGGCCTATCTCGTTTGTTTAGTCTATCTGGTCTGTCTTGTCGATTAGCTTGAACCAGATGAACCAGACAGACCAAATCAACCTGAGAGACCCCGCTCGATAATTTCAGTTTGTTTCCCATCAGCCCCAATGCGATAATGCGCTCCTCATTGTCCTCATAAGAAGGAGTGCTCGTCATGCCCTATCTGCGTACGACTCTTCTCTCCGGCTTCTTTAGTATCGTCCTCCTCAGTCTGATCGCGACACCAGGATTTGCCGAGGACAAGAGTTTCTACAGCCCCATCATCAGCGTCAACTTGGAAGAGCACAAGATCTTGATCTCCACCCTCGGGGCCGTCTTCTGGATCGATGTTCCCGATGCCGCCAAGCCACACCTCGAGAAACTTCCGATATCGGGCCTCGCGGATTTTGTTCTGGAGATGAGAAAAAATGGGCAACCGCCCCTGCTAAAGACCTGGAAAATAAAATCAGGAGAGACGACCTGCAAGTACTTCGATGGAAATACCTGCAAGTAGCGTTGTCTTTTGTTCAAACCACGGGATGGGATGCTGCAAGGACCAGAGGCTAAAGATACTCCATTTGCCGCACCCACTCGCTTGTTGCGAAGTTGTCACGATGTCCGTTGAAATTTTCTGAGCAGTTCCCATGGTTGTTTCACGCCGCCTTCTTTGTCGGAGTGGACTGCGGCTCCGCGTGCTCCGCCTCGATGGTCGCCAGGACCTGCGCAATCCCTGCACACCCTTTCACGCGGTTGAACGGCTGCTCGCAGTCGCGCAACACCGTCCCCAACCAGCGTTGAAGCCTCGCACTCCCTCGTGTGCATGTGATATTCCGCGCACTGTGCCGAACCAGTGAGAACAGGCTCTCGATCGGGTTGGTCGACAGCCGCGTCTGACGGAGCAGCGCGGGCACCTTCAGCCGATGAAGCATCAGCAATTCCTCGAAGGCCTCCAGGAGGGAATCCGCCGCCGACTCGTTTTTGGTCCGCAGCCACGTCGCCAGCTCCAGCAGCATGCGCTTGGCATCGGCGTAGCTCGTCTGCGCCAGCGCGGTCGTGAGCTTGCGATGGGCTTCGTTGCGGTAGGGCTTGGCCAGGTGCCTCTTGCAGGTTCCGGCTCTTATGAATCGCGCAGCGTTGATGCACCAGCTTCTTGCCGAACCGTTCCCGGAGCGCCTTGCGCAGGCCGCCCCCCCCATCCGTCACGAAGAAGGTGACCCTCCCCCGATTTTACAGACACCTCCATAAGGGGGAGAATGGTGAAATCGGAGGGCATCATGGCAGAGGTGAAACGACGTCGGTATACCGAAGACATGCCTATCCGGTTGACTCCACAGACCCCAATGGGCAGTATCCTGGCTATGCCCAGACCGGACTTCCCGCGCACACTCGAAGAGTTTCAGCGGCGCTTCGTCGATGAGGAGGCCTGCTGGCTCTATCTGGCCGAGTCGCGCTGGCCCGATGGCTTCCGTTGTCCCCGGTGCGGCTCTGAAGCAGCGCTCGAGCTGCCCGCGGCAGGGCCTGACGCACTGCTCATGGCTATCGAGGGGGTTAGACTCGCGCCCGGCCGCCGTCGAAACCTGCATCGCGCCACTTTTCCAACAGCGCGATGCGGCGCTCCAGTTGCGCGACGGTCGCTTGCTCGACCCGCCCACCGGTTCGCTTGATGAGTTCTGCATTGAGTTGTCGATGATCGATGCCGGTCTTTCGTGCTACGTTACCAACGAGCGTTCGATGCTGGTCTCGCAGGTCGTTCTTCCTATCATGAAGTGCCACCGGTGGTTCGACGAACCCCTTGCCATCAAGGGCGGGCTCTCCCTCATCCCCTCCGATCAACG
>JANOMG010000028.1:0-9960 GCA_031420175.1 Nitrospira sp. | reverse complement strand
CTGTTTAAGACACGGGGCGATCAGCAACGGATCAAATCTGTGTAACGCGGGTCTGGTTCCTGCGGGAAGTGAGGAGAGAGGTGACCGTGATCCTCGCAATACGTGAAGAGTGAAGGGTTTCTTTGCGGATGTCTGTCTCTGCGTGGAAGAAGTTAACGAACTTGTAACATGCCCTTGTGTTAGGCGTAATGGTGCAAGCCTACGATGCTCAAGTTGAACTACGACGGGCTTTGGATGTGCGCGCTATCCGGAAGCGACAGCCATGACCCTGGAGATTTGAGTGGGAACCACGATGATGCGGACTTTCAGCCTGTTGGTGGTGAGTGCGCTGCTGTGTGTCATGGTGGGCTGCGTGCGCCCCCAGAAGTTCATCGACATTACGTGCGGGAATATGCCTGGCGAGACGCTGCTCGATCGGGAGGTGGCGATTCAATGTCAACAATTCAAGCAGGATGAGGCTGCCACCGCGGCGTATAACCAAGCGACCTTACTGCTGCAGTCGTACCGGGCCTGTTTGGAGAAGTACGAGCAGGCACCAACGCGTGCTCGCGAATATTGCGGACAGTACGGGAAAGCGCTGCAAGACATCGGGCTGAAGATCAAAGAGCCCGTCGACACTGCCCCTCCGACAAAAAATGCGACTGGAACTCCGCCGAAAACCAAGTACTAGTTCTGTCTCCAGCATGGACGGTTCGTCTGTTCCCCTCAAGTCTAGTGAGCTCGTGTGTAGCAGGACCGTGCCTCCCAGTACGTAGATCGCCGGTCTTCGTCAAAGTAGACGCGATATCCCACACAGCGAGAATTCTCTGACAGAAATTCATAGTCCCAGGCCTCTATTCCAGTCGGAAGCCTTTTAAGCCGCTGCGGATAGCCGAATCGTCGGATCATGTCGTCCTGACCGATCTGTCCGATGCTGGCTTCGAATTCTTCCACTCGGGGATGACTGCACGATAGAAGGGACAACAGGAGGCAGCCGGAAAAAAGGAGCAGATACCACGTCTTAGTCATGTGCAACCGTCGCCGGTTAGCGCTGCTTCTCAGCCGCGTGATCTGACAGTTTGTACCCCAGCGATTTGACCGAGATGATGGCGTCATTGAGTAGCGGGATTTTCATCTTCAGCCGGCGGACATGCACGTCCACGGTTCGCGTGGTCCCATAGTAGTCGTAGCCCCAGATGGCATTCAGCAAGACATCCCGTGTCAGCACACGCCCAGGGTGACGCAGCAGGTGTTCGAGCAGACCGAACTCTTTGGCCGTGAGTGCGACCTCTTTGCCCTTCACGGTCACTTCGTGTCGGGAGAGTTCCATGAAGAGCGGTCCAAAGCTAAAGGATGATTGTTTGGGATCGTCTGTCCGTTCGAGGCGACGAAAGAGCGCTTTGACCCTGGCGATCAACGCTTTGGGGCTGAACGGTTTTGCCACATAGTCGTCGGCGCCGAGTTCGAGGCCGACAATGGTGTCGGACTCCTCGGCTTTGGCCGTCAGCATGATGATCGGAAGCAGTGCGGTGTCCGGCGCGTTGCGGACTTTCTTGCAGACTTCAAGACCGTCCATTTCTGGAAGCATGAGGTCAAGAATCAGAAGGTCAGGATGCCCGGACTTCATGAGCGTTAGCGCTTCGGCCCCAGACCGCGCAATACTCGCGTGAAACCCTTCCTTCTCTAAGTAGAGTTTCACGAGTTGGGCGATGTCCGCCTCATCTTCGACGATCAGAACCTTCTTGGGGGCAATGGGCATGAGGTCTCCATCGGTGCTGCGCTGGACTGAATCTCAGGGCAATCTGGCCATGCCGTAGGATAAACCTCCCATGTTACGGTTGTATTAACTCAGAACGGGTATGAGAGATGGCAGAGAGCCGACAGTGGCGCGGTTCAATTACGATGTCGTGCTGGGAGGGGGAGTGGAGTCGCCGGCAGGAATAGGGTTGTGAGTCTCAAGGGCTTCGTCGAGGACTCGGAGCGACTCATTGAGCAGGTCAGTTGCACAGCTGAGCGTGATGTGAATTTGTTGGAGCGCCTCCTCCCAACGTCCTTCCTGCTGAAAGGTTTGAAAACGACGATGATGTTCCTCCATGATCGCTTGCTTCGCATCTAGCATCAGACTATCAACAGCTGTCACAGGAGCCTCCCATTCGTGTGATCGAGGCCGTACGGTACCAGACCCGTGATCTACACAACAATTATACGAATGGGTGGATAAGGCTATGGTTCATGAATAGACTGTAAATGCATAATAAAATGCGCGATTATTGCCATGCATCCATGACTTACACCAGGCTATCCTACTTCTATCCATGATCGACAGGCTTGCCCCGTTCGGTCTGGCGTATTCGGAGATACCACGTGGCTCTCTGGCTTGACGATTCCTCGATAACAGGTTTAACGTGCCTCTACGATTCATTTATTGAGGAGGAGCTGATGCGCAAGATTTCAAACTGGGCCCTGGTCGTGGCGGGATTCCTACTCACTGCCTGCTCCTCAACCGAATGGGTCCACCCCAACAAACCCTCATCAGAATTCACCAACGATTACAATAAATGTGGGATGGATGTATCCCGGGACCCCAAGCTCCAGCAGGGTAGTCAGCTCCTCGTCATCAACGCCACGGAACGCTGCATCCAAAAGGAAGGCTGGCGGTTGATCGAAAAATAGAAGCCGTACCTCTCTGCCTCGTTTTCCTCTTCGACGAGCATCTACTACTTAGACTCCTGGGGTGTCATCTGCTGGCCGTCGCCACTCCGGGGTGACCGGCCATGTTACGCGACCTCCGGAACGACCTACTCGCTCCGTTCACGACACAATTTACATAGACCTTACGGGGAATTCACAGGACTGGAATGTCCTATGGGTAAGGTAGAGGCACAAGAATATGCAGAATCCACTCACACCACCATGGAGCAGGTCATGAAGAACGCAGAGGCCTATCTGTTCGTGCTCACGATCTCTCTCTTGCTCGCCACACCCATCGTTCAGGCGATTCAGACATTATTGGCTATGCGCGCACGAGTCATCTTCCCCGTGCTTCGGATGCAGACGGGGCAGAGCTACAGCACGTTGATGACATCCGTCAGAAGCATGGATGTAGTCGTCTGCCCCCACTGCGCCTCGTCCTTCGATCGCCCTATCGACTCGCGCCATACCACATTGACACAACCAAGGGAGGCCCTATGCTCACCGTCGATCGGCTCATGACTTGCCAAATGGTCAATATTGAAGCCGGCGCCTCAGCCATTGAGGCGGCGAAGCTCATGAAGAACCACAAAATCGGAAGTGTGTTCGTGACAAAACACGGCCACATCGTCGGCATCGTGACGGAGCCGGATATTGTCAGGAAAGTCGTCGGGGCAGAGCGGGTGCCCTATTACATCCCCGTGGAAGACATCATGAGCAGCCCCGTCATCGGCATCGACGGCCGCCGGTCTGTGACCGACGCGGCCGATCTGATGGAGCAGCACGGCACGCGCCATTTAGCCGTACTCAAGGACGACTCGATCGTGGGGATCTTATCCGTCCGCGATCTATTGCATCCGGTTTCAATCGATGAGTTTTGAGAGTTCGTGGCGAACGTCACAAGAAAGGGGACTCGTAGACATGGCAGTTGATCTTTTCACCTCAATCTTTGCGATGGGTGCACGTTTTGCTCTGGTACTCGGCGTGATGCTGTTCATCGTCTCACTCGGTCGCGATGCCTGGAGCGCCTGTTCGGGGTACGAATAGAACCATGACCCAAACCCTTATGGAACAGACTCTCTCGCACGGCTGGCCTAAGCGATTTGTCGCGACACTTACGGCCTATGACATGACGCGAGTCTGGGAAGCTGGCACGCGATTCATCCTGAGCCTGCTCACCCTGACGATCCTTCTTGGTCTCGCAGGCGGCGCGATGAAAACGTTTCTCGACCTGCGGCTTCTCCTCTCCGCCGATCTTGAGGTCGTGCTCCGACACATTATTGTCGATGCGTTAACCTTGCTTGCGGTCGTGGAAGTCTTGAGAACCGCGCTGACCTATTGTTCGGATGGACGAGTGCGCGTCACCTGTATCGTGGACACCGTGCTCGTCGTCATGCTGACGGAGATCATCTCACGATGGTTTACAGGCGGGGAGTGGCATCCATTCGCGATACTGGGCGGCATCGTCATCACATTGGGGCTCATGCGCATTGTGGCCATCCGTTACAGCCCGTCGCCAACGGGGTTTACGCAGCAGACCAGTCAATCAGGGCCATCACTTTCACAATCTCACTAGGAGGTGTCTATGTCGATCAGTTCTCTTCTTGAATCAGATCCGGAAGTCCATCCGTTGCGAGGGGAGCGTCACGATACCGATGCGCTCACGGCAACCATTCTCGACCATCTCAATGAGCAGACGGTCATCAGTCTGGACACGCTCATCTTCCTCATGCCTCAATACACCTGGAACCAAATCTTCCACTGCGTCGACCAGCTAGCCCGATGCAACAAGATCGTGCTGCGCCGACACCGATTTGCCTACACGCTTTTCTCGAACCATTTCGTGGCATAGCCACGCCATGTACGGCTGAATACCTGCCAGCACGCCTCATTCACAACCGCGCACCGCACAAGATTCACCTCCCTCTCGCTTTTTTCTCATGCCTCGCGTGCCACAGTCCAAACAAGGGTGTGGACCCTTCTTGCGTTGACCCCTTGTGCACAGGGAGTCGTCACCCTGACTCGGCTCGGTAGGGAAGGGGGAAAATGTATTACTGCTGCGAGAGGCCGTTTGTGGAAGATCCTGGCGGAGTGGTGTGGCGAATGATCTTGCCCTCGACGAGATAG
The DNA here is from genome assembly GCA_031420175.1 of Nitrospira sp. Lineage (GTDB taxonomy): Bacteria > Nitrospirota > Nitrospiria > Nitrospirales > Nitrospiraceae > Palsa-1315. Next base: position 5,163 of record JANOMG010000028.1, on the reverse strand, counting down.
ACTACCAGCTCGGCGATGTTGGTCGCATGATCGGCCATCCGTTCGAGGTATTTGGCAATGAAGCTCAGGCGAATGGCGCGTGAAATCGTGTGTGTGTCCTCAAGCATGAAGGACAATAGCTCACGGAATAGTTGCTCCATCAGGTCATCGACGAAGTCGTCGTCCGTGAGCACCTTCCGAGCGAGCGTGGCATCATCCTTGACGAACGCATCGATGCTTTCCTTCACCATCATCCGCGCCAGATGACCCATCCGCGGGATATCGATGTAGGGTTTGAGCTGCGGCTCTTCGTTCAGTTCGATCGACCGTTCGCAGACATTCTCCGCCAGGTCGCTGATGCGTTCGAGTTCGGTGGCGATTTTCATCGCCGTCGTCACCAACCGCAAGTCTCGCGCGGCAGGCTGATGGAGCGCCAGCAACCGGATGCTGTCTTCGTCGATCTCCACATCTAATGCGTTGACCTGGTGGTCCCGTTCAATGACCTGGCGCGCCAGGGTCGAGTCGCGCGTGACCAGTGCGGTGAGGGCTTTGTCGATCTGATCCTCCGCCAGACCGGCCATGCGCAGGAGCTTGCTCTTCAAGGCTGCGAGTTCTTCGTCAAAGTGGCGTTGTCGCATACAATTCAACCAAATCGTCCGGTGATGTAGTCTTCAGTCTGTTTCTTGGAAGGTGTGGTAAAGAGCTGCTTCGTGAGGCCAAACTCCACCAGTTCGCCGAGGTACATGAACGCCGTCCAATCGGAGACCCTTGCCGCCTGCTGCATATTGTGCGTGACGATCAGGATTGTCACACGTTGTTTCAAGTCGAGCAACAATTCTTCAATACTGGCCGTGGCCATTGGGTCGAGCGCCGACGTCGGCTCATCCAACAACAGCATTTCCGGGTCGGTGGCCAAGGCACGGGCGATACAGAGTCGTTGCTGCTGGCCTCCGGATAAAGACGTCGCCCGAGCAAGTAACCGATCCTTCACTTCTTCCCACAAGGCTGCGCTCCGCAAGGCCTGTTCGACCTTCTCATCCAATACCTGCCGTTCGGTGGTCCCTCGCACCCTCAGGCCATAGGCGACATTCTCATAAATAGACTTGGGAAAGGGGTTGGGCTTTTGAAATACCATGGCGATCCGCATCCGTACCTCGATAGGATCGACCTCGCGTGCCAGGATATTGCGGCGCTCGGGGTAGAGCAGAATTTCACCGTCGTAGCGGTTCCCTGCATAGAGATCGTGCATCCGGTTAAAACAGCGGAGAAAGGTCGATTTTCCGCAACCTGACGGCCCGATCAGGGCCGTGATCTGGTATTCAGCGATGGGGACCGACAAGTTCTTCAGCGCCAGCCGGCTGCCATAGGAAAAACTCAAGGCGCGTGTCTCCGCCTTGAGGGACTTGGGCCAATCCTGCGCGGGGGGTGACGTGACGAGATTCATGCTACCAGGTGACCTGCTTTCGCATGCGATATCGCAGATAGATGGCCACCCCGTTCATGGTGAGGGTCATCCCGACCAACAATACGCCGGCAGCCGCCGCGTTGCCGGCGAAGTCCTCGCCAGGCCTCGACACCCATCCGAACATCTGAATGGGCATGACCGTAAACGGGGACTGGAGCCAGTCAAACGAGATATAGGGCGGCTGCGTCGTGAACGGAGCCGGAGGCAGAAAGGCAATAAAGGTGAGGGCACCGATGGTGACGATAGGGGCGGTCTCACCGATTGCGCGGCTCAAGGCCAGGATAATGCCGGTGAGGATGCCAGCCGCGGAGTAGGGCAGCACATGATGCGCGACCGTCTGCCACTTGGTGGCGCCCAACGCGTAGGCCGCCTCGCGGATCTCCACCGGAATCGCGCGAATCGCTTCACGCGTCGTAACAATCACCACCGGGAGAATCAACAGCGCCAATGTGAGGCCAGCCACAAGAATGCTCTCGCCCAAGCCCAGGATGTAGACGAACAGCCCGAGCGCCAGCAAGCCATAGATAATCGATGGCACGCCGGCCAGGTTCGTGACCGTCACCTCGATCAATTCGGTCATCCAGGTTTTCCGCGCGTACTCTTCCAAGTAGATCGCCGCGGCGACACCCAGCGGCACACCCACGACCGCCGTGACCAGCATGATCAACGTCGAACCGACCCACGCCGGAAGGATACCCGCTTGTGCGGCATGACGAGACGGATAGGCCATGAGGAAATGCCAGTCGATTCGCGAGGCACCTTCGAACACAAGCGCCCCGAACAACAATACCAGCGTGCCGACTGCGATGGCGAGTGAGGAGAGACCCAATACCTTGAACAGCGCCTCGGCGATCTTGCGTCGTGCGATAGATGGGTGGGGATGTGGCGAGGCTTGTGCCGCCATCAGTAGACCTCCCGAAATCGCTTCCGCATCATATGTCCAAGGAGATTGAAGGCAAAAGTCATCACGGCCAGCACCAGCCCGGCTGCAAAAATGCTCTGGTAGCCGATGCTGCCATGGGGCAGATCGCCGAGCGCCACCTGGACAATGTACGCAGTAATGGTGGCCGCCGGCTCCAGAGGATTCCAGGTCAGATTCGGGTTTTGCCCCGCCGCGATCGCCACCACCATGGTTTCGCCGACCGCACGCGAGATCCCGAGCACATAGGCGGCCACGAGGCCGGATGTGGCAGCCGGCACCACCACGCGCCAGGCCGTCTGCAGGCGGGTCGCTCCCATCGCGTAGGAACCTTCCCGCAACACCATCGGCACAGCGCGCATCGCATCCTCGCTGAGCGAGATCACGAAAGGCATGATCATTATGCCGATGACGATGCCGGGACCGAGCATATTAAACCCTGGGAGATCCGGCCAGAAGCGTTGGAGTCCGGGGGTGACGACGAGCAGCGCAAAATACCCATAGACCACGGTCGGGACAGCGCCAAGAAGTTCTAACGTAGGCTTCATGACTTCCCGCACACGAGACGAGGAGAATTCGGAGAGATAGATCGCTGCCACCGTCCCGAGAGGAATCGCTACGAGCAGACCGACCGCGCTGGTGACGAGCGTACCGGCAAGCAGCGGCAGTATCCCATAGTGAGGATCGGCAAAGAGGGGAGTCCAGAGCGTATCGGTAAAAAAATCCGTGAGCGGCACGGTCTTAAAAAACCCGACCGATTCGGAGAGAAGCACGCCGATGATCATGACGGTCGTGGCGACGGACGTCAGCGCGGCAAAAAACAATCCGCCTTCGATCGCCCGCTCGCGTCGCTGACGCGCACGGCGGCGCGCAGCCGCTTCCGCTATGGCGTCTTGATTCTTGGTATGAATCGCCTCCTGCCCCGCCACGATAGACTTACTCATCAATAGACGAACCTTTTCCCATGCACGCCACATGAATCCCGCTAGAACAGGACCCCCCACGGGGGCCTACCGCTTCGGGGGACGACTCATGATTTCTTCAACCGCCAGTCCGACTTCAGGCACACCGCCAAACCCAGTTCCCACGACGCCTTTTTTGAACCGCTCACGCGCCATACTATAGGCTTGTTCCGGCAAAGGAATATAGCGGACTTCAGCGATCAGCTTGGGGCCTTCCGTCAAGTAATAGTCGACGAAATCTTTCACCTCTGTCCGCTTGGCTGCCGCCTCGCTGACATAGATGAAGAGGGGGCGGGCGAGGGGCTGATAGCTGCCTTTGATGACATTTTCCGCACTGGGCAGCACCGGTCCGCCCTTTCCGACAATGGCCACCGCTTTCAACTTCTTCATGTGCGCGGCGTAATAGGCAAAGGGGATGTACCCCAACGCATTCTTATTGCTCTCGATCCCCTGCACGAGCACGTTATCGTCCTCGCTGGCGGTATAATCACCACGGCTTGCCTTGGGTTTCCCCATAATCGCATCGGTGAAGTAATCGAAGGTGCCCGAATCGGAGCCAGCGCCAAAGAGTACGAGGGGTGCGTCCGGCCAGTCAGAGTGGATCTGGTTCCATCTGGTGATTTTGCTCTGCGCCGCCGGTTCCCAGATTTTCTTCAGCTCTTCGACCGTCATCGAGGTGATCCAGGTATTCTTCGGGCTCACCGCCACCGTCAAGGCATCAAAGGCAATGGGCAGCTCGTAATAGGCAATGCCGTTCTTTTGGCAGAGGTCCATTTCTTCTTTGAGGATCGGTCGGGAGGCATCCGCGATGTCGGTCTCACCTCGACAGAACTTCTTGAATCCGCCGCCTGTGCCAGCAATGCCTACCGTCACTCGTATGCGACCCCGGTTCGCTTTTTGAAATTCTTCCGCCACCGCCTCCGTGAGCGGATACACCGTGCTCGACCCATCGACTTTTATGAGAGCCGTTTGGTCGGCTCGAGCCAGGTGACTCCCTGAGCCGAAAACTCCCAGAAACCCGGCCATCGCCATACCGCACACTAACCGTACAACCTGCATATGTCTTCCTTCCATTGAAGGCCTTGTGACACATCGCTGTGCCGCAGGCCTTTTGGGCCTCTTTTGCAAAAGTTCGCTTGCACGGTCGTAAATCTATAGCCGGTCCATTCCGGCACTGTCACAGGGATGTAAACTTATTGTTAATTCGCAGACAATGAAGTCACCCTGCACATGTTCAGATCCGCGGTCTGGACGTCATATTTCAAGAGAGTCAACGAATGGAGCGGCGGCTGTAGAGGCCGGAGCAAATGTGGAAGGGGCGCTGCTCCAACGTACTCATTGTTGTTGCGCGCAAGAGTATTCCGTGCTTTCCGTTGATGCGAAAGAAGACAGTGTGCCTATGCGTGACAAGGAAAGAACGAATGCATTAAGAACGGGTTAAGATTTAACACGGTTGTAACGTGGTGGCTTTGTGTCGGTAATCTTCGGAATGTACTGTCGTCCTCGGTACTGTGTCACACTTATAAATACTCACACGTAGACGAGCGGAAAGGGGACACATTGAACACAACAATAGTGCGAGGAATCGGCATATTGAGCCTTCTGAGCGCGATCGCCGGCATCGGAATGCCAGCGCCGGCGATTGCTCAACTCAAACCGACAATCGATTCACAGATCCAGGCCTATGTGCGAGGCAATCCGATAGATGGAACTCTCACCGTCACCGGGTCTGACACAATGAAGCTTCTCACTCAACGATGGGAAAGCAAACTACGGGAATTCTACCCAGATTTTGCAATTCAGGTGCAAGGGTTGGGGTCCGAGACCGGACCGCCTGC
>JANOMG010000027.1:0-18953 GCA_031420175.1 Nitrospira sp. | reverse complement strand
GTTGAGAAGTGGCTTGGGTGGCCTTAATCTCTTCCATGGAAGCTTGCAACTGTTTCGTCAAGCGGCCGACATAGGCCTCTCGGTCTCGCATGTCGGACTCCAAGTTGATCCGTACATCTTCGCTCGCGCGCCGGCGCTCCTCTAAATTGCGAATGGTTTGAGTCCAGGGAGCAAGATCGCCGCCGATTTTTGGCGAATCAGGCAACGGTTGCCCCCGCTCCAACGCCTTTATCGCCGGTTGCAGCCATTCGATGAAGGCCATCACTTCGCCCAGCTTCAAGTCTGTCGTCGTAGCGGAGTTTGGTGCAGATGCACCAGTACTATTAGGAGAGGTTGGCGCCGGCTGCGGGGGGGCAGAGGGTTTCGCCTTCTTTTGTTGCCCGTTTCTGGGCTGCGCCCAACGATGATATTCCAGTAGCACCGCAATGCAATGACGGCACATCGGCTCTTCCGGTAGTGAGCAGCTGCACTTTGAGATGAGATGCCCCTCCTTGAGACGGATCGTCTGTTCGTAGAGGCCGGAGTTTCCAATGACGGCGGACGAAATCTGAGCGTCATCGGCCTCAACGATCCGTACGCGATTTTCAGAGAGGTACTGATTACCGATGTCAAAGGCATTGCGATCAACCACAGCCTGGATCATGGGAGGGTCGAGGAGGCTTAATCGCTCAGCGGAGCAGGGAATCTTATTTCGCATGCATTATGTTTCCAATCGCAAACCACTCCAAACTGATGTTCCCGCGTAGTCTGAGACGGGTAGACTGAACTGTCAAGAGGTCGTCGGTTTTTCACCGGCAGTCATAATGCCTCGAGATTCTCCCGTAGTCATCAACGAGCCTACTCCGAAATCACATGGCGCTGTCTCACGCCAGACGAATGGCTGTTCGTTACATCCTCGAATGGGAGCCGTCGCAAAAGGGAGGCTTCTTCGTGTGCTTACAGCCACAGAATGAGACCCGTTTTTTTTCTTCAAAATGGACCTCCATCGGCGAAAACTCTGTCCCTGTATGCGATCCATCGCAAAACGGCTGTGTTTTCGAGCGACCACATTGACACCAATAGACGGTTCCCGGACCCACTTCTATCGTGCAGGGAGTTCGCTGGGCAATCACTGGTTTTCCCGACATCACTTCTCCTTCATACTTACATTCGTGAGGCGACCACAACGAAGTGTTCGGTGCCACTCACGACTCTGGTTTCTACCGGCATCGGCGGGGCGGCCCCTGCGTACTGACAGGAGTCAGCCACAGATAATCCGCAATCTTTTCACGGATCATGTCTTGTAGTTCCTCGACACGTCCCACCTCGAACGACGTCATATAGATGCTCACCTGGCGAACTGGATCGGTTAGGCGACGAGTCACTCGCTTCGGAACCGGAAGGTTATACTGAATATGTCCGCCCCCTGTATAGCTCACCAGTGGCCCAGTCATCGGATTTGTTCCCGAGCGAATCTGGTTGAGGCGATTAACCAAGGTCTTGGCCATTCCTTCATCGCGGACCATGGAGGCTTCATACATCGTCTGATAGAGGCGATCATTCCCGCCGCCATGACAGGCCTGGAGTTGTTGGAGAATGCGGGCTCGATAGACCGGATCATCGACGATGGCCTCGTTCTTCATGCTCCACTGCTCCATGATTGGGTCAGACTGTGCCTGGGCTAAGCCATGTTGAGCGACGCTTCGGACCAACGCTTTCGGAGGATTCATGGCGCTGACAGCCCAATGTTGCTCTTTTGCCAACCGGATCAACGGCTCATAGTCCTCGTACGAACCACCCCAGTTCTGTTGCCACCGGACGGCGTCGAGAAATTCCTGGCGGGTCAGTTCGGAACCGGAAAGATACTGATCTAATACTGCTTGGCCATCCCAGCCAAACATTTCCATGGCTAAAACCGGTGTGCGTCCCTCCTCCTTCAGCTTCCGCAGCACCGTCATCGCCGCATCAATGTGAAATCGATTGTGATGTTCCTCACCCAGATAGATGATGTCCTGCTGCAGTAACAGCGATGTCCACCGGTCGAGAGAGACCGGTTGACCCGTCGCCGTCTCAATGATCTGCCATTCCCGGAATGGAGTACCACGCTCGTCCCGCGAGGAGGCAAAAGATCCGGCACCGCCTCCACTCGTGCAGGCTACGGAGCCCCACAATGCCCCGACGACCAATGTCAGATGGCACATTGCCAAGATCGCTCGTCTCGCGAACAGCACAGCAGTGTTATGCATGGTCTCTAACTAACATAGGTCTCGCGACGCGGCAAGAAGGGATCCTTGACGCTCATGGCTCAGGTCGTTATGCTGACAGACATTCGCCGACTGAACATAGACAAATCTACCAATACGAACCTCGCACCAACCGACTCATGAATTCCACAGCACAGGTCCTTGCAGATTTTCGTTCACAGGTCACGCAGCTCTTGCAAGAACGAGACAAGGAATGGGAGGCCTCGCGCAAACTTGTTGAGGCGAGCCGGCTCACTGCGACGTTGAAACGGCTGATTGAAGAAGCCCATCGCGCCGATCTTTCTGTCACCATCCGCGACGCCATCACCCTGGCGTTGGGGAATGCAGAAGCTGTACGTATTCAGGATCTCCCTGGCCCCCGACTCAAAGAACTCACAGGCCTCCCTCCGACAAAAGCCGTGCGGGCTCTGTGCGTATGGCTCGGTGTGGTTGAGGGTCCGACGTCCCAGTGGCCAATGACCTCCCTGCGGAGCGATGAAATTGAGGCGTTCGCCCATTCCCACGTGAATCCTTTTGACCTGCTGCTCAATGCGGACGTGGCTTCCCTGCTCGATGTGGGCGCCGGCGACCTCTCGTTTGCCACTGAATTAGTCGAGCAATACGTGGCTCCCCTTCAACAGCGACAGCGCGAGTTGATTCTTCATGCACTTGACCGGCTTCAGCCAGGCTCACAGCTGGGTGGCCCACTCCATCCGGAACGGGAACGACTCAATGGTCTAAGGTCTCGAACCGGGCTCTCGTTTCAATTCTACGGGAACCAGGACATGTTCGACCTGGGCAACCTGGATCAAGCCGGGAAGCTCGCGCCGCGCTATACGATCTCAACCTGCTGGGCTCCTGCGACCCCCACCTTTGCCTACGAACCGACCCGATTGTCCGATCAGACGATCACGCAAGAGCTCCATCGAACCAAAGGCACGTTTCGGCAGACCCATTTTTCAGGCGAACCGGCCTTGGAGGTTCAGCATGTAGACCGTGCACTGCTGTTTCCACCGTGGAAGTTCGAGATTCGAGGCCCCCTCGCCCTGCTCGACCTGCTGGCGCGACGTGGCCTCCTCTGTGTCCTCGGAGCCGTCGATACACAGGTCTTCTGGGAAATCCTGGCACAACTCCTCGACGACGCCCGCTATCGACCGGACAATCAGCCGTTCACACCAGATAATCTCCCGATGATTTTCGGCGAGATCTTCGAGCGGCTTTCGCGCCTTGCACTCAGTGAGACTCTGAACCTGTCAGACTGCGGCACGTTACGCAGACAGATTCCACGAGTCCTCCCCCTTCACCCGACGCAGGACCCCTCCTATCGTTTCCGCTCCGTTCAGATTCGCCGTGGAGCCGTCTTTCCGGGAATTCCTGCCAGCAGTACCGCTCGACGGTTTTCTGACATGGTGGAAGAAACACCTCCCTGGATGCTGATCCTCGTACCAGAATAGAGCAGAGCGCGAACAGCCCCACCGGCGTAAAACACTGCCAGTTGCCATCTCCAGACTGGCCGATGCAAAAACTCACGTGAAAATTGACCGTCTCCAGACCCTTTGTTAGACTTCGATTGTGTCAGATCACCAGGCATTCCCAAACTAGCAGGACCACTAATCCCAACATGAGCTCAGCGCACACCATCCGGGCGATCCAGGACAATATTGCGCTGATCATCAAGGGGAAATCCCATGTCATCGAGATGGCGGTGGTGTGCCTTCTGGCCCGTGGACATCTTCTGCTCGAAGATGTGCCTGGAGTCGGCAAAACCACGCTGGCGCACAGCTTGGCCCGATCGCTCGACTGTTCGTTCAAGCGCATTCAATTCACGAGCGATCTCCTGCCTTCCGATATCGTCGGTGTCTCCATGTTTAACCGGCAAAAACAGGGGTTCGAGTTCATCCCTGGTCCAATTTTCGCCAACGTAGTGTTAGCCGACGAGATCAATCGCACCACGCCGAAGACCCAGAGCAGTCTTCTGGAAGCGATGAGTGAAGCACAGATTTCCGTCGATAATCAGACCCATCCGCTTGAGCAGCCCTTTATGGTCATCGCCACGCAGAACCCTGCCGAATATCATGGGACATTCCCCCTTCCTGAATCTCAACTTGACCGGTTTTTGATGCGCCTCTCCATCGGGTATCCCTCGCTCGAGGAAGAGCGAAAGGTGCTCGACCGTCCGCATTCGTTGCATCCGGCTGAAACCCTGGAAGCGGTGTTGTCGGCTCACGAAGTATTGGCATTACAGGCCCGCGTGGATCAGGTTCATATGGAAGAGAGCTTGACGGACTATCTGCTCGCGATTGTGCAAGCGACCCGCCAGAGCGAACTCTTATCCCTGGGCGTCAGCACCCGCGGAGCCCTGGCGTTGAGCAAGGCTGCCAAGGCTTTAGCGGTCGTCCGCGGGCGAGACTATTGCCTTCCCGACGACATCAAGGAGCTGGCGCCAATCGTGCTGTCCCACCGCGTCATGCTGAACCGGACCCATGGTATGCGAACCCAGAGCTTCGAACAGGCGGAACGCATGGTGCTCGACATCGTTGAAACCGTTTCCGTCCCTGTCTAGCCAGTCACGGATAGGCACCTCGGCCAACTGGATGAATTGCCCGCGTGAAGCATCCACTCCTCAACCTCCATGTCTCCTCGGTCTTCTCGTCTTTGCGAGGTCTGTCCCGCCGGCGGTCGATTCGACTTACGTCTGAAGGGGCCAGGTTTCTTCTTTTCACATTTGGAATCGGGCTTGCCGCCATTAACACCGGCAACAATCTGTTTTACTTACTCCTGGCGATGATGCTCAGTCTCATCGTGATATCTGGACTGCTCTCGGAGCACTGTCTTCGGCGATTGGAGTTTCGACGGCATGTGCCCGATCTCATCATGGCCAACGAGCCGACCACCCTCACACTCTCGGTCACCAACCTAAATCTGCACCTGCCCAGCTTTTCCCTGCGTCTACTTGATGTCGTCGAAGGTCAGGATGTCGATCGAGGACTTGTCATTCACCTCCTGTCCCCGCAGAGTTCCGTGCTCCTGTCCTATCCACTGCTCGCTACAAAACGGGGCTGGATCCGGTTCAAAGGCATCCGGGCGCAGACGCTGTTTCCCTTTGGCCTGTTTCTGAAGAAAGGGTTCTACTCAACGGAAGTACATTTGCTTGTCAGTCCTCCCATCAAGCCCCTCACCTTGCGATTCATGGATGAATTGGTCAGCGAAGGACAAGGAGAGTCTCTCTCGCGACGAGGACATGGGACCCAACTCTACAACCTCCGCTTGTATCAACCGGGCGATGACTCGCGAGCCATCCATTGGATGACGACGGCCCGCACGTCCCAGCTCATCGTGCGAGAAACCGAAGCGGAAGATCAGCGACGCATCCTGGTCATTCTTTCGATCGTGGCCCCCGACGAATGCGAACCGCTATTCGAACGAAGCGTAACGTTCGTCGCTTCGCTCCTTTGGCAACTGACCGAGCGGGCCTATCCAGTTCGACTCCTCGTCGGGAGAGAGGACTCAGGGCTCGGATCGGGATCCTCCCATCTCTTCGCGATGCTACGCCTGTTGGCGCTTTGCGAACGGCAGCCGCCTGAAACTAGTGCGGTCAACTATGACGGCGAGCACCCACCGTATGCCCACGAAGCCGAGAGGGGCTACACGGTGGCGGTCGTACCCTGGTCTGAGCAGGCGACACCCACAAGCATGGTGCATGCCGATCGGGTGCTCTATGCCACACAGCTTGAAGAATTGACCCATGCTTTTTGATCAGGCCTTTAGGCTCAGCTCCGTTCTCCTCGCCACCATCGCCTTCAGCGGACTTGTGTTTGTGCAAAGTGTCCCACTCTGGATCGCCCTTCCTGCGGGGATTATCCTAATCGTCACGTTGTGTGATGCGGGAGGGATTCCTCTCGTTCGGCGGGCGATGGCACAGGTCACCGTCTCCCCAACCCTTTGGAACGTCCTGTTGATCGGCGCCTTTATCATATTTCTGTTCGATCTCACAGTGGTATCACGAGATCTTCTCCAGGCTGGTATCCACTTTTTGGTCACGCTACTGGGTATCAAGTTGCTCACACTTCGACAGCGATGTGATTATCGTCACCTCTACGCCATCAGTCTCATGGCCATCCTGGCTTCCGCCGCACTGACAACTGATGCGTGGTACGTGCCGATTTTTCTGCTGTATCTGCTCGGGGCTGTCTGGACACTCTTGCTGTATCACTTGACCCAAGAAACGACCGAAGTCTCTGCCGTCGTCATGCCCACGAGCATGGCAGCCTGTCACACGACATTGCCGAGCCGGATCACTTATCGCTTTTTTTGGTTGACGAACGGAACCGCCGTTCTGACGGCTGCCCTGACGCTCGCCATTTTCTTTCTCATCCCGCGAATCGGTGCAGGCGTGCTGCAGAAGACGAGCGGGGGGGCAGTGCGGACGTCGGGGTTTTCCGATCGGGTCGACCTGGGGACGATCGGGTCAGTCAAACAAGATCCTCAGGTCGTCATGCGAGTTGAATTACCGGACCAACCCGCTGTCGGAAAAGATCACCTCTACCTGAGGGGCCTCGCCTACGATCAATATAATGGACGATCATGGAGCCACGGTGGAAACCGCCGGCGCTCGTTGAGTCTTGTGGCGGATGGAACATTCCTTGCTCGCCCAGCTGGCGGCCGTCCTCCAGGCAACCTGTCCATACCGATTCGTCAAGATATCCTGCTGGAAATGCTTGATACCGCAGTTCTATTTGCCGCCCCGTTCGCTGAACTCGTCAGCGGCGAGTTCAGCGCAGTGCAGGCCGATGTCATGAGCGGACTCCACTTGCCACTTCCTCCCTCTTCCCGTCTCCGATACTCCATCACCTCTCAAGTCCCGCAACTCGTCGCAGACGAACGCACTGCCTCCGAACTAGCCTACCCTGACTCAATCCGTTCCCATTACCTTCAGGTTCCCGTGGAATCACAGCAGGTAGCAAATTTGGCGCGTCGAGTTATCCGTGAGGCCACGACCCCATTCGGACAAACGCTGGCGATCCAGCAACATCTCTTGGAAAATTATCGCTACAGCCTTGAATCCGACACCGCCACACTCAGTCATCCGCTCGAGGAATTTCTTTTCACGCGCAAAACCGGGTATTGCGAACATTACGCAACCGCGATGGTCATGATGCTACGCACGATAGGGATTCCCGCTCGACTGGTGACAGGATTCCTGGCTACGGAATGGAACGAGTTTGGAGGATATTTTACCGTGCGCCAGCGGGATGCCCATGCCTGGGTCGAGGTCTAATTTCCCCGCTCAGGCTGGATCACTATGGATCCAACCCCCACCGTCAGCGCAGCAGTCGCGACCTCGCGATGGGAATCCATTCGCCGACTCGGGGAATCCCTTCGATTACAGTGGGATCGTCTGTTCGTCCGTTATAGCGCGAAGGATCAACTGGCAGTCGTTCATGGAGTACGAGAAGGCAGTGATGCGTTGCGTGAAAGAGTGAGTCGCTGGGTTTCGTCGCTCAGTGCCACGATAAGCCAGGTCTTCAGTCGGCTGACACGCATGGCCCGAACGTTCCAGCCTGGCATGCTGGGACTCGTCACGGGAGTGATGGTGGTCGGCCTGGCCTTGCTCCTCCTCATGCTTCGGGATAGGATAGGGCTCTGGGCCACCACACATCTTCCGACATCGCACCCACAGCTTGCGATCGTCCAACTCTATACCCGTATGCTTCGCACGGTGGAGAGACACGGCGTGAGCAAACTTCCAGCCGCCACACCCAGTGAATTTGCCAGACTGGTTGAACAGAAATGCAAGGCGGCCGGTCCCATGGTCGCTGACGTAACCGCTCTCTACCATCAGGGACGATTTAGTCGAACCCCGCTCACCCCGGACGAACTCTCTCGTGCAGTTGAACAGGTGGGGCGGCTACAATCTCTCGCACACGCACCCCGCTAACAGCCAGTCGCGGTCTCTCCCAGGCATGGCCGGGGCCACGACCACTCCACATTCCCTCCAGTAAGCACCACGCCGACCCGTTTACCGAGGAGTTGAGGCTCTTGCCTGAGCAACGGAGCTAACGCCACTGCGCTCGAGGGCTCGATCACCAGCTTGAGTCGTTCATAGGCGAATTGCATTGCCTGTACAATTTCCTCTTCTCCCACCGCAAAGAATCCCGTCACGTGCCGACGGAGAATCGGGAGGGTCAGCTCCCCAAGACTCGTTCGAAGGCCATCGGCAATCGTGTTCGGGTTGGGCATGGGAACGATACGGTTCTGCTTGACCGAGTCCATCGCATCCAAGGCGCCGACCGGCTCGCAGGCAAAGATAGCCATGCGCGGTCGGAGTGCCTGTGCCGCGAGACAGAGACCGGAGAGCAAGCCTCCACCGCCGACTGGCGCTAGCACGATGTCGAGATCGGCAACTTGATCGACAAACTCGACCATCACAGTCCCTTGACCGGCTATTACGAACGGATCGTTAAACGGGTGGACCTCGACCGCCTGATAGTCACCCACGAGTTCGCGCACCTTTGCATCAGCACAGCTCCGATCTTCGACCACGTGCACCTGAGCCCCATAGCCCAGAACCGCACGCTGCTTCATGGCAGAGAACGGTTTGGGCATCACGATATGCGCGGTGGCTCCCTGAAGGCGACAAGCCAGCGCAAGTCCTTGCCCATGATTCCCTGACGAGACCGTCGCAAACACACGAGACGGCTGCGAGGACATCAAGCGGGCGATCGCGTGGTATGCCCCGCGAAATTTGAAGGCGCCGACGCGCTGGAAGTTTTCACACTTGAGGAAGACCCGCGCACCAGATAGCACATCAAGCTGACAACTGGTCAGCACCGGAGTGTAGTGCACAACGCCATGCAGAATACGAACTGCCTCTTCGACTGATGCAAAGGTTACGTCAATCATGTCTGTGGTCTGCACGACCTGCGGAGGACAGCACTCCGACCGGGAAACGGAGTAGTGGTCACCATCATGCACGGGGAGAGGAAGGCATCTCGAGAAGAAGACTGAATATTGGAGCGGGAAACGGGATTTGAACCCGCGACCCTCGCCTTGGCAATTCGGAAAGTAATGCTATGAAAAGGCTTGATCGGAGCTTGGTTTCCCCACTTTTCTCTGATTAGTCAGCATATTTCGGAAATTCTATTCAGTCCAGCATGTCCATGGAGAGCTGTCTCTTTCTAAAAGTTTCATCACAAAATTATATATGGACCCAGCCTTCGCTGCAACGACGGCGTGTCACGCGATGAACCATGTAAAAACAGGGCTGCGTTTATATATCCGGCCTCTCGGTGGACCACAGATGTGTCCGGGCCTTGATGAAATACGCGCGCGTTTTCCTCATTAGCATAACGGCCTTGTTGGGGCCGACAATTTGTCCAGGGTCTGAACGCGCTGGGTGTCCCTCTGGTGTCATCACGGATGTCCGCGCTGCACTCCTTGGTGTGAATCCTCCTGGTGTAATGCGGCTCGCTGCTCCCTCGCAAAGACCGTTACGACCCTGCCGGCGCCGAGGCGGGTGGTCGATACGCCTCATCATGGGCCAACAAGGCCCAGATCACCCGGGCATTTTTGTTGGCTAAGGCTACCGCGGCCACATTGGTGCCTTTGCGGTGTTTGAGCGCGCACAGCCACCGTCCCTGCGTATCGGTCCGCCGCTCGGCCCGCTGCACGACGGCGCGCGCCCCATGAATCAGCAGCGTCCGCACATACCGACTACCGCGTTTCGAAATCCCGCCTAAGCGCTCCTTGCCCCCACTGGAATATTGCCGAGGCACCAGCCCCAACCAGGCCGCCAGATGCCGGCCGTTGTGAAACGCCTGGGGCCGACCGACGGTCGCCACCAGCCCTGTGGCCGTCAACGGACCAATCCCCGGCACCGCCGCCAGTTTCTGGCAGACCGGATGCGCCCGGTACACGCGCTCCACCCGGTGCGTCACCCTCTCGATACGCGAGTCGAGCTCCGTCAGTTGCTCGTACAACTCGGAGAAGGTGTCGCGGGCAAACGCGGTCAATCCCGACGCCGTGTCATCCAGAAAACGGACGAGGGCGGGCCGGACCTTCCCCGGGGATGGCGCAATCACCAACCCATACTCGGCCAACAAGCCCCGGATCTGATTGATGACGGCGGTCCGATGTTTCACGAAGAGCGATCGCGTCCGATGCACGGCCTGCAGGTCAGCTTGCTCCACCGTTTTGATCGAGACAAATCGCATGGTGGGCCGACTCACCGCTTCGCAGATCGCTTCCGCATCTCGACCATCATTCTTGTTGGTCTTGACGTAGGGCTTGACATACTTGGGGTGCATCAGCTTGACGGTATGCCCAAGCTGTTCGAACGCCCGTCCCCAGTGATGCGCACTCCCGCACGCCTCCATCCCGATCACGCAGAGCGGCAGACTCGCCACCGCCTGCAACAACTGACCGCGCTTCACGCGTCGGCTGAGCACCGCGCGCCCTCGCGCATCCACCCCGTGCAACTGGAACACGTTCTTCGCCAAATCAATCCCCAATGTCGTGGTGTGCATAACAGCCCCTCCCTTCTTCCTGACGATGAGTGTGGGTTGCGCGCGCAACAACACCCATTGTGCCTCGTGTGAGACTCATGTGGGAAGAAGGCTGGGTCCATTTCATTAGCACAGGTCAAACTCGATGGGATTTCTTAAGGTCTGCTCAGGATCTGAACCCGTGTTTTAACCCGACTACGACTTCGCCCTTATTCTTCAGAGGCTTCGAACATTTTCTTCAAGTCAGAAACGGGTGCGACTAAAACAAGAGGGTGTTCTGAGGAGGTGGCTTCCAGCCGCGGGTGGAATCCACTGTTACTTAGTGCTCACGGGATTTTAGGGGAACCCAAGAGCCTTCTCACGGAAGTCGTCCCACAGACCACGCACCCGGTGCCATCGCGGTAAAGCCGTGCTGCAGGCCCGTCGTATCGCGGAAGTGTCCGACCGACTGTCCGCGATCATTGAGGCCCAGAATCTCAGTGTGCGCCCCATTGCGGGCATCCAGTTGGGTAAAGCATTCCGAGGTGACCGGCAACACACAGAGAAACCCATGCGCATTCCCGCCGGGATCGCGAAACGAGCCCACGATCTGCTGCTGGTTGATACCGGTCGCCTGTGTCATCGCCTGAGGAACCCCGTTCAGCGTGACATCGAATAGGGTAAAGCAATTCTGACTCGCCGGAAGGATACAGAGAAAGCCATGCATCGAGAATTTGGCATCCAGGAAGAAGCCCACGATTGTGGCAGTGGACTTCCCGTTCGTCGTTGCAACACCAGCAACCACGGTGGCCAGGGCGCCAGGCACGTCAATGCGGGTGAAACTTCCCTCGGTAGAGAGGTACCCATGGATGCGGGACTGCGCGTCGCGGTAGCTGCCGACGAACTGGCCTTGCTCCTGGATGCCCAGGATCAGGGTGTCTGCCATGAGGACGTGGTCGATCGTGACATCAACCTGATGACATTCCAAGTTCGTGGGGAATCCAGCACAGAGAAACCCATGGCTCTCTCCCTTGACATCCAGAAAGAAGCCGGCCATCCGACCAGCGGTGGTGATGCCCTGGGCATGCGTCGACACGGCTTTAAAGCCATTGAACCAGAGATCTAATGGGGTGAGAAAGTGGGGCGCACACAGCGCGTCCACCGGAGGCGTGTAGACAAGGCCATGGATCCCCTTGGCATCCCGGAAGGTGCCGACGAGCTGACCGGTGTGATTGATGCCATGGAGTTCTGTGGCGGAGGCGCTGGGACCATCAACGGGAGTCACGGCAAACTCGGTCGACCAAGCCAGTGGCGTGAGAACCAGTTCAAGACTCAGCGCGAAGAAGCATGACATGAGGCATGGACGCAGCCTGGGGTGCCTCTTCCGTCGTTCCTCCATGACCAGGGCACGCTCTGCCGTCATCGCCACAGCCTCCCTCTCCATCACGCGCGCACCCCCTGCGTCCCGATCCACCGAGAAATAGCACGAGACCTGGGAGACCCGTAGGTCTCGTGCTGTCTACCGGTCCCCCTTGATGAGCCTGCGGACGAAAGGGACGGAGAACGTCCTCCGTCCCTTTCTGGCCTATGCGCCTAATGGATCTGAATGTTCCCGCTCCGCAGTGTCCCACCTTCGTCGGCACCGCCTGAGATAGAAATGGTGAATTTGTCCGTATCCCCTGGCTCACCATTATCCGTCACGGTGACTCGGAAAGTGCATGCCGCGCCATTATTCGTGCACGTACCCTCGAACACAGCCATGTTTCCAGAAATGGCGAAGCTAGTAAAGCTGGAATCCTTGATTTTCGCACCACTGGCCTTGTTGTGGTAATTTAAATTGCCCTTTATTGGATCGGACGCATCTTTTCGTTGGACGATAAACCCGAAGTTGCCAACTCCCCCGGGGACATTGACTGTGCCGCCGCCGGTCACCTTGCCTGTGGCCGCCGGTGGCAACACAACGTCGACAAGTTTTGCCACAAATGCGTCGTCGCCACCAGCCAAAGTTGTCTGAAACGCCCCGGCAGTTGTGGGGAAGTTGGTCGACCCGGTGGAGCTAGTCACGTAGGCATTGTTAAATGGGTCTAAATCGATGCGAGCGTCCCCCGTCGCCTCCACACTTGAGCCCCCGAGGTACGTAGAATAGATGAGCCCCGAGCCGGTGGCATTCAACTTCGTCACAAAGGCATCGAAGGAGCCAGCGAGCGCTGGCTGAAAGGCTCCCATGATCGGAAAGTTGGTCGAAGCGGTGCCGCCCGTCACGTAGGCATTGGTAGAGGAGTCGAGGGCGATGCCGAATCCAAAGTCATCTCCGTTGCCGCCGAGATAGGTGGAGTAGACCAACCCAGACCCCGTCGGATTCAGCTTCGTCACAAAGGCGTCGCGGCCCCCGCCGCTGAAAGCCGGCTGAAAAGTACCAGGGGTCGTAGGGAAGTTGCTTGAAGCGGCGTATCCAGTTACGTAAGCATTCATCAGTGAGTCAATCGCGATGCCGCCGCCAAAGTCAAGGCTATTGCCACCAAGGAAGGTGGAGTAGACCAAGCCGGATCCGGTCGCATTCAGTTTGCTCACAAAGGCGTCCGTGCCGCCAGCGTGCGCAGTCTGAAAGGCGCCCGTAATTGTTGGGAAGTCGCTGGATTCTACACTCCCCGTCACATAGGCATTGCCACCGGCATCGACAACGATATCTTGCCCACTATCAGTACCGCCGCTGCCGCCGAGATAGGTGGAATAAACCAGGCCGGAGCCGGTCGGATTTATCTTCGTCACGAAGGCATCGCCTCCGCCATTGTACGTCGTATCGAAGCTGCCCAAAGTCGTCGGAAAGTTGGTCGAGGAGGTTTGTCCTGTCACGTAGGCATTGGTAAGAGAGTCAAGGGCGATTTCGTTTCCACGGTCTAGGTCGGCCCCTCCAAGGAAAGATGAGTAGATAAGCATGGAACCCGTTGAATCCAGTTTCGTGATAAAGGCGTCGAACGAACCAGCGAGCGCTGGCTGAAAGGCTCCCGACGTCGGAAAATTGGTCGAAGCGGTCAGGCCCGTCACGTAGGCATTGGTAGAGGAGTCAAGGGCGATGCCGAGTCCAAAATCATCCCCGCTGCCGCCGAGATACGTGGAATAGACAAGGCTGGACCCAGTAGGATTTAGCTTGGTCACGAAAACGTCCTCAGAACCACCTCCGAACGTAGTTTGAAAGCGTCCTGCGGTGGTGGGGAAGTTAACCGACTGGGTATGACCTGTCACAAAGGCGTTTCCCGCTGCATCAACAGCGATGCTCTGGCCCTGATCACCGCCGCTCCCGCCGAGATAGGTGGAGTAAGCGAGCGTGGGATCAATGATCAACGGCTTGCTACGATCATAGACGGCCACTTGAAAGCCGATGTGATGTTGATCCTCTAATCTGTAATTCCCCGGAATAGGCTGTTTGAAGCCATTGACCATTTGGTAGACCACTGGTTTCTGCAGGCGGAGGTCGGAGTCTCCGAAGCGCAGCACCAGATCTCCTTTCGCATCAACTGTCAACTGATCGGACCCGTCCAAGGAGAACGTGATGGGAGTAAGATCAGCACCAGGCGCCACGATAAAGTCATATTCCAACTGTCGTTGGTTGCCGTAAAACACGAGATCTATGCCAGGATAAACATCCTTGTAGTGCACCTTCATGTAGGTGGGAACATTCGTCCGCCAGCGATGTGGGTCATTGCCGATGAAATAATTGGCCTTGCCCGGCAACGCATCACGTCCGGAGATCGCTGGCGCAGGGTTCGCACCGACCAGGCCCATGCGAAGAACTGACTGTCTGGTCTCATTCGACAATCTGGGATCCTCTACCTCGCTCCCCTTGCCTATCGTTCGGTCCAGACTTGTTAGGGTCAGCACAGCTTCCGTCGAGGTCAGGAATAGGTTATAGCCCTGGCCGCGAGAAAGGAATTTGACCTGGGGATCCGTCTGGCCCTGATTCGCTTCGAAGCTCAGCGGCAGATGACCATAGACAGACTGCGCGTCGGCTACCGTACGTGATGGCGGCACAGAAGCCTGTGGCGGGTCCGCCCACAGCGTGGCAACAGGCACCATGCTGAAAGCTACTGCGATAATGATTCCACTCAGAAGCGCGACCGCGTGTCTCCTGGTCTTCATGACACTCCCTCCTTTGTTTGTGGTCGAGACGCTAGGACCCGAGGATATCCAGTGAACGGTGATACCCTGTATCGGCGAAGCGCTGAGACGGAAAGTTGCGAGTGAGGTTAGATCTGTGAGTGAGTGCAAGCCTGGAGCCTGGCGTGAACAGGAGACTGCGGCTGGCTGGCTCTGGATCAACATGGGAACGCCCTCAGCAGATCTGAACGGCTCCGGCCTACCCGTGGGAGCTACTGTATGTTCCCCGCACCGAATAGTTGTCAAGGTATTTTTTTAGGCAGAAAGGTGGCGGGGCACTCCAGCAAGGATAATACCGGAGCAGCGATGGATCGCCGGGACTGGCCGGTGGGGGCCACGTCCTGGAACGGGGAAGTCTTG
Source organism: Nitrospira sp. (assembly GCA_031420175.1). Taxonomy (GTDB): domain Bacteria; phylum Nitrospirota; class Nitrospiria; order Nitrospirales; family Nitrospiraceae; genus Palsa-1315. The sequence continues at coordinate 3,733 of JANOMG010000027.1, read as the reverse complement.
CCAGCCAGTGAGCATTGGGGATAGAGGAGGTCCACATCCTTAAGGGCTTCGCCTACTTACAATACACGTATTCGAGAATCTGACCCCGCATGCGATCGCCCGCGACACGATTTGTTTCCGTCACCTGCGCCAGTCAGCGGTGCTCACATGCCCGCCACCCTCCACGAGCACAGCATGCCTTGATCATGCGCTTGTGCTTGAATCAATGCGGCCCGTGTCCCAAGCTGTCCTAAACAGTCCTAAACAGACCTAAACTGCCTAATTCCCTTCTCCTCCTCTTTGCCCTACGCTCAGTGATGACGCCGAGCAGATGCTGGCTTGGTCACCTGAGCGCGATGAAATGATCACTAGAGCGCACCAAAGCATGCATAAGCAGCCATAAGCAGTCTCCTGCCTAATTCACAGGGCGGAAACTCCGGCGTACGGTGGGACCAGGTTCTAAAACTGAGGAGGGCGCATGAATACATCGGATTTGTCGATCAAAGAATTGGCAGCCGTTATTGGCGTGAGCACGGATACCATTCGGCGAGCGGCTCGCAAGGGTGAGATTCCGGCAACAAGGGTCAAGACCGCGTTACGGTTTGATCTACGCAAAGTTCTCACGTGTATGCGGCGGAACGCGGAGGCCAAATTTGGGGCACGCTCAGCCAGCGCGCCGGGCGGCAGTGCCGGCCGCGCGCAGGCCGACCCGCCCCCGTCTGGTGACACGGGGGCACTACCCACAGAGATCGTTACAGGAGGTCTAGAGAGTCTATGAGTTCACCCTTCACCCTCACCATTGATTGGCTCGCCTTCACCCTGCCGGCAGGCTCCGCCCAGGACACGATGCAGATGCTAGGAGGCGACTGGACCAAAAGCACAGCTGGCTTTCGCGGCTATCCCGCGTCCTGGATCACCGCGAGTGCCAGCCGAGGGGTGGGCAAACTGGGTACTCGCGCGCCTCGTGCTCCCCTTGAAGTCCATGTCGATCTCTCCGCTGGAATTGTCGCGCCGTGGCCGTCAGGAAAGGTCCGTACGGTCCTCCAGTGGATTCTGAAGCAAGACGGCCATCTGACGCGTCTCGATTGCGCGCTCGATGATCGGAACAGCTGCGTCCCACTTTCGACAATCAGACAGGCCATTGAGATCGGGCAATGTGTGACGCGGGCGGACCGTATGCAGCGCATTTCGTCCAGGTCGATCCATACAGACACGCCCAGCGGAGAGACGCTCTATCTCGGAAGTCCGCACAGTCAGACCCTCCTGCGCATCTACGATAAACGCCTGGAGCTGCAATCCAAGGAGCGAGAGGAGTGGCAGGAGTACGGCATCCGCTGGGAGTTGGAGTTGAAGAAGGACCGAGCCCAAGTCTGTGGACAGGTCCTGTCCTACCTGGAGGAAGCCGACTGGCTTGAATTCATGGTCGGGGTGCTACGAGGCTATGTCGATTTCCGAGACACAACCCGAGACGAGGAAGACGAGTTTCGGTATCGCGCCCCACTCCTGGACTGGTGGCTGCTGCTCACCGACGGGTTCAAGAAGGGCCGTCTTGTCGTGGAGAAGGAGGCCCAGACGTTACTGAAGGTGAAGCGCTGGGTGAGTCAGTCCGTGGCCCCGATGCTGGCGGTCATCTATGCAGAAGATCCCGGTGGGCAAGCCTGGCTGGAGAGCCAAATCCTCGCGGGCAAGCGCCGATGGAACAATAAGCATCGAGGGCTGCTGAAGAATGAGAGACCATCGAGTTCCAAGAAGGACGCCGGCGGACTCGCGGGCGCACCATCACAGGGGGGAGAGGGGGTGTCGTAAGACTCCCCCTACTCAGGATCTGGACATGATGTTAACGGTCAAAGAACTCTCAGATTGGCTCAAGATTAAGCCATCCACGCTGTACCTCTGGGCCACACAAGGGAAGATTCCCTGCCGACGCATTCACTCCTTGATCCGATTCGAGCAAGAAGTCATCCAACGGTGGCTTGAGTTCTTCCCTGAGCTACACCCCAAAACCCTGCCGAAGTTACAAAAGACTTCTTCTGCAGCGCCTGACCTGGATGCCCTCATTGCGGCTACCAAAAGGGAGTCCTATACTCCCCCGCATGGGGAAACCAAACCGATATCAAGCCTCATCGAGAAGGAGGATTTGGATGGGGCTATTTAGACGTCATAAGGTGTGGTGGATGTGTTTGATGTATCAGGGCCGACAGGTGAGACGGTCCACGGAAACAACAGACAAGCGGTTAGCCGAAACCATTCTTGCAAAGCTGAGAGTCAAGATCGCTGAGGGCCGCTTTCTCGACGTACTCGAAGAGAAAGATCGGACGTTCAATGAGATGATGGACCGCTATCTCATCGAACAATCGGTGACAAAGGCTCCAGCAAGCCACCAGCGAGATGAGCAATGCCTCGGGCATCTGAGGCCGGTATTTGGGCCGCTCAGGCTCATTGAGGTGACACCGCAGCTCCTGCAGCCTATAAAGTCCAGCGACGGCAGAAGGCCAAGCTGGCCACGGTCAATAAGGAACTCGGGCTGATCCGGCATGCCTTCAATATCGCCATACGGGAGTGGGAATGGTGTCGCGATAATCCGATGCGGCAGGTCTCGCTAGAGAAGGTCCGCAATGAACGTGACCGGTGGCTGACTCCCGACGAGGACACACGGTTACTCACGCACTCGGTTCCTTGGCTCCAAGACATTCTTGTGTTTGCGTTGAACACAGGCATGCGTAGGGGTGAGATTTTCGGTTTGGAATGGCGAGCCGTCGATCTGAACCGTCAAGTCCTCGTGGTGATGAAAAGCAAGAACGGAGAGAAGCGCACGGTGCCTCTGAACAGTTGCCTTGTGGGGCTTCTACGCCACAAGACAGCGATCAGCGCAAAAGACTCCTTTGTGTTTACGACTTCCTGTGGGACAAGGATTGATGCCCGGAACCTGACGTGGGCATTCTATTCGGCATTGGAGAAAGCCGAGATCACGAATTTCCGTTTCCATGATCTGCGGCACACCTTTGCCACGAGACTCGCGCAGGCTGGCGTGGATCTTACAAGGTGCAGCGGCGGCTCGGTCACAAGTCGCCAACCATGACCCAGCGCTATGCCTACCACTCACCGGAGAGTTTGCGAGAAGGGGTGTTAATCCTCGAACGACACCACCCTCCCGCGTTAGCACAAAACTTTCACAGGGAGGCCGTGAGCCAGAGCCAACGCTGCGTAACTATTGGAGCGGGAAACGAGATTTGAACTCGCGACCCTCGCCTTGGCAAGGCGATGCTCTACCACTGAGCTATTCCCGCTCAATCACAGTCGGTGCTAGGGGTGGGATTCTACTGAGTAGGAACGAGACTGTCAAGCGACCCGAACGGCATTGTAGCTAGCACATCATCTGTCCGGTTTTTGCAGCACGTGATCTGTCCGGTTTAGGGTGGCCCCTCAAGGAGTGGCCGCGATGCCTTCGAGGGGGCCGGAGGTGCAGGCTCGGCGGCTCGGCCGCGCGTCGGCCCGCGCGGGGCCGGGGGATGAGGCGCGCCGCATGGTCACGCGGGATGAGACGCGGTCTACCGGCTGGACCGTCACCCACGTCCACGAGCCGTGGCACACCGAGCATGGCGGCACCCCACTCCTCTCGCTGGACCACGAAGACGCTCCAGGCGGCGGGGCAGGTCACGCGGGCCACTCGACGCGGGGCGCCGCGCAAGAAGCGGCCCCGCAAACCGTTGCCTGGGATGAGACTGCACCAAGACGGGTCGACCCATGAATGGGT
>JANOMG010000026.1:0-1616 GCA_031420175.1 Nitrospira sp. | reverse complement strand
CCCGGCATGAATAGCCCCATTCATTGTCGTACCAGGCTGTCACCTTGACGAGCCGCTTGTCGATGACCATCGTGAGCGGAGCATCGAATGTGGCCGAATGAGGATCGCCCTTCTGGTCGATCGAGACGATCGGATCTTCAGAATAGAGCAAAATGTCTTTCATCGGGCCGTTCGCCGCTTTTCGAAAGGCGGCGTTGACGGAGGCGAGGTCACAATCCTTTTCGGTTTCGACGGTCAGATCCACCAGCGAGACATTCGGTGTGGGGACGCGGATCGCGAGGCCATCGATCTTGCCCTTGAGCTGCGGCAGCACCAAATGCAGCGCCTTCGCTGCGCCAGTGCTGGTCGGGATCATCGACATACCTGCCGCGCGCCCGCGCCGCAAGTCTTTGTGCGGCAGATCGAGCAACTGTTGGTCGTTGGTGTAGGAGTGGATCGTGGTCATGACGCCGTGCTTGATGCCGAAATTATCCAACAGCACTTTTGCCAGGGGGGCCAAGCAATTGGTCGTGCAGGAGGCGTTGGAGATAATGTGGTGCACCTTCGGATCGTAGGCCTCGTCGTTGACGCCCAATACGATGGTGACATCCGGGTCCTGCGCCGGCGCAGAAATAATGACGTGCTTGGCTCCGGCAGCGATGTGTTTCCCCGCGCCTTCGCGGTCGGTAAAACGCCCAGTCGATTCAATGACGATGTCGACTTCCAGATCCTTCCAGGGAAGGTCTTTGGGATCCTTCATCGCCAGCACCTTAATGGGCTTGCCGTCGACGAAAATCTGATCGTCTTTGGCCTCGACGCTTCCCTGTAACGTCCCGTGGACCGAGTCGTACTTCAAAAGGTAGGCGAGCGTCTTCGCATCGGTGAGGTCGTTAATTGCGACAATGTGTAGGCTGGGATCACCGAGTGATGCCCGTAGGACGTTCCGTCCGATCCGTCCAAATCCATTGATACCAATCCGAATAGCCATGACGAGTAGTTCCTCAAGAAAAATGAGCCGGTCCCATCACCGGCCACAATGATGGCGATAGTATCGACCACCCTAGACCTTGTCAAGCCATACCAAAGCGGTAACTCCGCGCAGGATCACAGAAGTTTCGCTGTCAGTTGGACTGGGTCTCAGCAGAGTGACGGCGAGGTTCGTGGACCGCTGCCTTGCGTCTCTGTCTCCGGGTTCGTTAGAGTTCGTCGATCCCAGCTTGAAACGTGCTTCCAGAGGTACCAGTGAATCTTTTCGAACAAACGACGAAGGTCTTAGAGTGGCCGAGATTGCTCGAGGCACTTGCCGGTCACGCCCGCTCGACCATGGGGGCGGCACGTTGTCGTGTGCTCGAATTGGCCGGCGATCTAAAGGATGCCGTCCGGCGCCAACAGGAAACGACAGAGATGGGGAGGCTGCAGGATGCAGGCGATGGTCTGCCGCCCCTCGTGTTTCCGGATATTCGGGATCCACTCGCCCGGGCTCAAAAAGGGGCGGCGCTGGAGCTCCTCGAACTCCGGGACTGTGCCATCGTGCTGGAGCTGTTGGAGGAGAGCGGCCGGTTTGTCGTGCGGCACCAGCACGATGCTCCTGCGTTGGGCTCTGTCGGGCAAACCCTGCAATCGGCAGGGGCGCTGCG
>JANOMG010000025.1:0-6572 GCA_031420175.1 Nitrospira sp. | reverse complement strand
GTTATGGGCCAGTGGGATGAACCTTGATGAACTGGCAACGACCCCCGATGTATTCAACTCTAAACAGGATATTTGTCTACGGCTCAGCTGGCAGTCTGTCACGGGAGCGGCGGAACCGGTGCGCCTCTGCTCGGAGTGGATCAATCTATCCGATCCGTCTGGCAAGACGCATCAGATTCAACGGGAGATCAAGCTTCGACAAGGTCCAGACGGCCAGTACTATGTGGATCGGGGGATTCACGCCGACTATCGGTTGCTCATATCGGTGTTGTTTGTGGTGGCAGTCATTGCGTTCGGGCTGGTGGTGAAATGGTATCTGGTCAGCCGGTATCGGCTGCGTCTCGAATCCGCCGCCGGTCATGGGGCATCACTCGTCCATTGAACTGAACTCAACGCGAAGGAGAGGGCAGCGTGGCAAAAAAATACGTGTACTATTTTGGCGATGGCAAAGCCGAAGGCGCATCCAACATGAAAGAGCTCCTCGGCGGGAAGGGCGCCGGGCTTGCCGAAATGACGAATCTCGGCATTTCCGTTCCGCCCGGCTTCACGATTTCCACAGAGGCCTGCGTCGAATATTACAAGAACGGGAAACAGTATCCTCCCGGCATGTGGGACGCCGCGCTGGCATCGCTCAAGCGGGTCGAGCGATCGATGGGCATGGGGTTCGGCGATCCTGAGCGGCCGTTGCTGGTCTCGGTCCGATCCGGGGCCCGGGCCTCGATGCCGGGCATGATGGACACGGTGCTGAATGTCGGTCTGACGACCAAAACGGTTGAGGGGCTGGCGGCAAAAACACGCAACGATCGCTTCGCCCAGGATAGCTATCGGCGGTTTGTGTCCATGTACGGCAACATCGTCATGGGCGTGCCTCGCGAACATTTCGAAGCGATCCTCAAGCAGAAGAAAACCGAAGTCGGTGTGACACACGAGACCCATCTCGATGCGCGTCATCTTCGTGAGTTGGTGTCCAGCTTCAAGGCGCTCGTCAAAGAGGAGACGAAGAAAGAATTTCCCGATGAGCCGCTTGAGCAGCTTCGCTTAGCCGTCAACGCCGTCTTTTCCTCCTGGTTCGGCGCGCGGTCCGTCACCTATCGGCGTCTCTATGGGATTCCCGACTCCTGGGGCACGGCCATCAATGTGGTGGCGATGGTCTTCGGCAACATGGGGGAGACGAGCGGCACCGGTGTGGCGTTCACGCGCGATCCGGCATCCGGCGATAAGAACTTTTTTGGCGAGTGCTTGATGAATGCCCAGGGCGAGGATGTCGTGGCGGGCATCAGGACTCCGCTTCCGGTGAATGCGCTCGCGAAGAATGTGCCGGAGGCCTATAAGGAACTGGAGCACACTTACAAGAAGCTCGAAAAACATTACCGGGATATGCTCGATTTGGAGTTTACGATCCAAGAAGGCAAGCTCTACATGCTGCAGACCCGGGTCGGTAAACGGACCGGCATTTCCGCTGTGAAAATTGCGGTCGATATGGTGAGAGAAGGCCTCATTACGAAGCAGGAAGCGGTCCAGCGGATCGGGCCGGAACAATTAGCGCAATATCTCTATCCTATTTTCGACACGAACGAAGAGTCGAAATCTAATCCGCTGGGGAAGGGGCTCCCTGCCGGCCCTGGCGCGGCAGCCGGGAAGATTGCCCTCACTCCCGATCGGGCCGTGACGATGAAAGCAGCTGGTACCCGTGTGGTATTAGTTCGCCAGGAAACGAGCCCGGACGATATTCATGGGATGAACGCGGCGACAGGATTCTTGACAGCACGAGGCGGGATGACCTCTCACGCGGCGGTGGTCGCCCGGCAAATGGGCAAGGTCTGCGTCGCCGGCTGCGATGCGGTGGAGGTGCTGGACGCTCAGTCCGTTCGCATCGGCGCCAAAGTGTTTCGCGAGGGGGACTATCTCTCGATCAACGGTTCGACTGGCAATGTGTATGAGGGGGACCTGCCCGTCGTCGAATCTGAAATCATTCAAGTCATCCAGGGCAAGTTGGATGCGAAACAGTCCGACAAATACCAGCGTTTCGCGTTGATTCTGTCATGGGCCGACAGCGTCAGGAAACTTCGCGTTCGCGCCAATGCCGACGTGCCGGATCAGGCGAAAATTGCGCGAGGCTTCGGTGCGGAAGGAATTGGACTCTGTCGGACCGAGCATATGTTCTTCGCCGAGGATCGCATCCCGATTATGCAGAAGATGATTCTGGCGCGGACTAAAGAGGAGCGGGAAAAGTTTCTCGATCAGCTCCTCCCGCTGCAAAAACAGGATTTCATCGGGCTCTATCGTGAGATGGCAGGTTTTCCGGTGACCATTCGTTTGCTCGATCCGCCGTTGCACGAATTTCTGCCGAAGCGTGAAGACTTGATGGTGGAGATTGCGCAGTTGGAATTGACCGGGCGCGACGGAGCTCGGCTCGAAGAGAAGCGTCGATTGCTGGCGCGCGTCGAGGAACTCCACGAGTTCAATCCGATGCTCGGGCTCCGTGGCTGCCGACTCGGGATTACGATGCCGGAGATTACCCGCATGCAAGCGCGAGCCATCATGGAAGCCGCGTGCGAACTGGCCAAGGAAGGGAAGAAGATCGTCCCGGAGATCATGATCCCGCTGGTGGGCATGGTCTCGGAAATGAAGGCGCAGAAAGACTTGATCCGTGAAGTCGCGCAGGAGACGATGAAGCGGAACAACGTGAAGCTCTCCTATCTCGTGGGCACGATGATCGAATTGCCTCGGGCTGCCGTCACGGCGGATCGTATTGCGACAGAGGCGGAGTTCTTTTCATTCGGGACGAACGACCTCACCCAAACCACGTTCGGGTTCTCCCGCGACGATGCCGCGAAGTTCATCGATTTTTATCAAACCAACAACATTTTGGAAGCAGATCCCTTCGCGATGCTCGATCGAGAAGGGGTAGGAGCCTTGATGAAGCAGGCCATCGCTGGAGGCCGGAAAACCCGTCCTGGGATTAAGCTCGGCATCTGCGGTGAACATGGTGGCGATCCCAGTTCCGTGGAGTTCTGCCATGAACTTGGTTTGGACTATGTGAGCTGCTCGCCCTATCGCGTTGCCATTGCGCGGCTTGCGGCGGCCCATGCGGCCTTAGCCGAAGCGGCTGCGAGCGCTGCCCCTTCTCCGCGCAAGCGGTCAGTGCCGCGTACGAAGGCGAAGAAGGCGAAGACGACGAAAACCACGAAGACGAAGTCGGCTCCGCGGCCTCGCAGCCGATCGCGCGTCATGCGCAAGAAGCGGTGACCGCCACCGCACAGCACCTCCACTTCATGGCCCTGGCGCTTCGTCTCGCGGCGAAGGGCCAGGGCAAGACCAGTCCGAATCCCATGGTTGGCGCCCTCGTCGTCAACAATGGTCGCATCGTCGGACGCGGCTATCACCACGGACCAGGGCAACCCCACGCAGAAATTCTTGCGCTCAACCAAGCAGGGTCACGCGCCAAGGGCGCGACGCTGTACGTCACGCTCGAACCCTGTTGCCACCTTCTCAAACGAACCCCACCCTGCGTGCCGACAGTCATCCAATCCGGCGTGCGACAGGTGGTGGTGGCGATGGCTGATCCTCATTCCATGGTGAAAGGAAGAGGGATCGCGGCCTTACGCCGGGCCGGGATCACGGTGACGACTGGTATTGCACGAGAAGTAGCCAGGCAGTTGAATCGCGCCTATCTCCATTGGGTGACGACCGGTCGTCCCTACGTCATCCTGAAAGCCGGGATGACCTTGGATGGAAAGGTGGCCACGGCGAAGGGGGAATCTCGATGGATTACGGGACCGCTCGCACGCCGAGATGTGCATCGCCTGCGGAGTCAGGTGGATGCCGTGCTTGTCGGGGTCGGCACGGTGCTCAAGGATAATCCCACCCTCACTGCTCGACAGTCCGATCGCCCACTGAAGCTGGCACCGCGGCAACCATTGCGCGTCGTGCTCGATAGCCAACTCAGGACGCCGCCGAAGGCAAGGGTCTGCGTCAACCAGGATCAGGCGAGGACCGTGATCGCCACCACGAGTCGTGCTTCTAAGTCGCGTCGTCGTCCATTTGAACTGGCAGGGGTGGAGGTCGTTTCCCTCCCGCTGAAGAATACACGTGTTTCGCTCCCGTCGCTCATGACGATGCTGGGTAAGCGGGGGGTCACCTCTGTGCTCATCGAGGGAGGCAGCACCGTCAATGCTGCGGCGTTACGTGAGAAACTGGTGAATCACGTCGTGCTCTATCTTGCGCCTACCTTGATGGGGGGGCAGGATGCCAAGGCGGTGATCGGCGACCGTAGCCCGAAGCGCTTAGCCCAGGCACTGCCATTACGCCACGTTACGGTTCGCCGGATCGGGGAAGATCTGGTCGTGGAAGGAGATCTGTGACGCGCAGGCTTCTCTCAGGTGTCCTTGTCGTCATCCTGGCGGCGCTCGTCGGTCATGAAACGGATGCGGCGGCTGAACCCTCCTCTGTTGATCTTAAGACGCAGGTCTTCCGCTACCTGGACAGCACAGATACGGACGTGGCAGTTCGTACCCTTCAGGCAATACTATCCGATCCGAATCTGACGATTGACCGGGCGATACGGATCATTCAAACCGAGCGGGACTATGCCCCGCAGCCGACCGGAACCATTCCCGACGAGCGAGTCGATGTACAGGGTCGTGCCTATCACCTGGCGCTTTCCGTTCCCCTGACCTATCAGCCGGCGAAGGGGTATGGACTGGTGGTCTGCCTGCATGGCGCAGGATTTACCGGTGAGGCCTATCTAGAACGATGGCAGGCTCGATTGGGGGAGGACTATGTCTTAGCCTGTCCGACCGCTCCGATGGGTGCCTGGTTTACGAGAGGTGCGGAGGAGCTGGTGCTGGCGACGATTCGCTCCGTGCAACGGCGCTATCACATCGATCCTGACAGAGTGTTTCTCACCGGCATGTCCAACGGCGGAATCGGCGCCTGGGTGATCGGGATGCATGATGCGCCCCTGTTCGCCGGCATTGCGCCAATGGCCAGCGGACTCGATGATGTCCTGATGCCGTTCCTGGCGAATCTGCGTACGACCCCGGTCTACATGATTCATGGCGCAAGGGATCAGGTGATGCCGGTGGCGTTGAGCCGAACGATCGCACGGGAGCTGGAGGCCCTTGGGTATGCGCATGTCTATCGCGAACATGATCGCGAGCATCCCATGGCGGGCGGGCATTACTTCCCCAGGGAGGAATTGCCAGACCTGGTGACCTGGTTTAACGCGCAGCGCCGAAATCCAGTCCCAACGACGGTGACGGTCGTGCGTGAGGCAAGCCATTTTCAATCGTTCGGCTGGGTCCGCATCGACACCACGGACGCGATTGCAGCATTCTCAGAAGACCTGGTCTCCAAACGCGATGAGCTGACCAGGAAGAAACGCTATGCCAGACTGGATGCGTCGGTGACAGCCCCGAATCGGATCGAGGTCGAAACTGATCTTGTGCGGCGCTATACGTTGTTCTTGAACGACCAGTTGGTCGACCTCTCCAAGCCCGTGACGATCGTCACGAATAAGCAGGTGTCTTTCGAAGGGAAGGTGGTCCCGACCGTTGAGACGCTGCTACGCCAAGCGCGTTTGCGTCAGGATGCACGCCAGCTCTTCTCGGTTCAGCTGTCCATTCAGGTATTGACGCAGGCTCCATGAGCGCCGTAGGGATGACTCATAGAGGGTTCTGGGCTCTGTTGGGGATTCTCGTCGGATTGTGGATCGCTCCGGCACAGGCGGAGTCCTGTGTCCTGTCGCCGTACCACGTCGGCCTCACGTTTCCGGTGTCGAAGGTCGAGGCGCGATGGGCCTGTCCCTTACAGGCGATCATCGACGGATACACCACAGCCAACAAGGTTGGGCCGATACAGGTCTCGCTGTCCGAGCCGGTCTATCTGTATTTGCTGGACCGGCCACCGATGGCTGCTGCATTGATCAATCGGCTCGATCTTGGTCTTCACAAATCGGAGGAGCGTGGCCCCGGCCGCTTTTGGGGAGACGATGGTGAGGGGACGTCGGGCATCCTCGAACTGGTCTATCAGGATCGTACCAATCGGATTTACTATGTGGAGGGGGTTCATGCGAGTTCGATCTTGCCACATGTCACAGGAAAGGCCGTCGTGTTCGTGCGAGTGAGTCCAGTGAATGACGCACAGGGGGATGATTCGGTCGACACGACACTCGTGGTCTATACGAAGCTGGATAGTCGCATGCTGGCTGGGTTGGTGTCGCTGATTCGGCCATTGGTCGGCAGTACTGTGGGACGGAAGCTCGCCCACGGTGTGCATGTCGTGAACCGGTTGGGACAGGAAATACGGGAGCATCCAGACCGGGTCCTGTTCGAGGCGATCGACTCGCCCTCGTTGCCGAATGATGCAGTGGCCTTCTTGAAGCACGCGTTGAAGGAACGACCGCCTGCTGGCGGTGCAACACCAACCAGGCCGGTTGCACCATGACGACGTCACGCAGCTTCACGTTGCTTTGCACCGTCGGCGTGTTCTGCTTTATCAGCTACAACATGGTTCGGATGCCGGTGTTGGCTCTGTTTGCAGAGTCACTGGGGGCCAGTCCTGAGCGTATC
>JANOMG010000024.1:0-2456 GCA_031420175.1 Nitrospira sp. | reverse complement strand
GACCATGGCGATCCACCATCGCATGCCCAAGGCAGGACTGCTGCACCATTCAGATAGGGGGAGCCAGTATGCCGCCACCGCGTACCAACAGTTGCTCACCATGCACGGCATGACCGGCAGCATGTCGCGACGGGGAAACTGTTGGGACAAGGCCTGTGTCGAGAGTGTCTTCGGCACCCTGAAGCGCGAGCTCAGCTCTCATCGTCAATACCGCACACGAGATGAGGCGACACGGGACATCTTTGAGTACATCGAAGTGTTCTATCATCGGCTGCGTCGTCACTCGACCCTCGGCGACGATTCCCCGGCCAAGTTCGAAGCGAGGACGGCGGTGGCTTAACCGGGTGTCCACGGAATCGGGGGAAGGTCACATAGCCTCGACGAAATGCAATAAGGAGCACGCACAGATCGCAACCACTAAGCCGATCCTGGGAAAATCTCTTTGGTTCCTCGCTGTCCGCAGGCCACTCTTCCATGGGGTCCACGAAGAAGCCCGCGCGCCGCAACGAGCGGATCACGTGAGCCCGGTGATCCTTGAGATCCTCAAATGTGGAAGAGACAAACGCTTTGTACGCCATTTGGGCCGATGCCTAATACATTCACGGTTACGGGCACGAGCACACCGAACAAGAGGCACAGGATCAAAGAGCAAAGGGCACAGGGCTAGGGAGTGTCCTGGACGAGACGGAAGCCGATGCCGTTGCCCCGGAGGTCGGCATCGCCCCCGTCCCGGTCGGAGACACGCAGGTCCCCCGGTGCGCTGCCCCAGGAACCGCCACGGAGCACGCGCCGGCCGCCCCTTCGTCATACCAGCCCGCACACCACTCCCAGACATTTCCAGCCATGTCATAGCACCCATAGGGGCTGACCCCCTTGAGATACTGCGTCACCGGCGTCGTGTGACCAATCTCTGCCTCGCTGCTGTTGCATTTGCTCTTGTCGAACTCCTCCCCCCAAGGATACTTTCGCCCGTCCTCGCCCCTTGCAGCCTTTTCCCATTCCCGCTCAGTCGGCAGACGTTTGCCCGCCCATTTCGCGTAGGCCTCTGCTTCGTAGTAGCTGACTCCCACGACAGGGTGATCCGCCTTGTTCCGTTCGTTGTCATTCCAACGTTCTGGAACTGTGATGTTATTTTTGGTCTTCCACTTCCATCCTTCAGATGACCAATAGGCCTGATTCCCATAGCCATCTGCTACGATGAACGCGCGATACTTCTCATTCGTCACGGGATATGTGTCGATCCAATAGTCGTGATCGACCACCTCACGGACTCTCATCTCACCATACAGAAAGGGTCCTTTCGGCACCTTCACAATGTCGACAAGGGCCTCACGTGGCAGCACCTTGACACGTGGGATGAGTGATTGGGCAGCAATGGGCTGCTTGGCTTCCACTGGATTGTGTGAGGGCACCTCTCCTGGCGCGGCAGGAGGGAGCTTTTTCAGCTGGCCGATCAACCGATCCATATCCTGATGAAAATCATGACCTGATCGCACCGCGATGCCGTTACGATAGGACAAACCCTGAAGGCTGGCCGGGAGCCGCTCAGCCGGCGGGATTGAGGCCCCGCTCACCAGCACCGGAATCACCAGAACCTGGCGCTTCAGCGCCGACTCGACCTCGATGCGGACGAAATCCCCAGGGTCTTCGAGCCTTGACGCGCCCTTACTGCCCCGTTTTTTTATCCAATCCCGTCCAATCACCGCGAGAAACACCTCACACTTGGCCACCTGAGCGTCCAAATAGGTGCGAAAATCGACGCCAAAGGGAATCGAATCCACATCCTTGAAGACTGCCCCTTGGCCAAACTTCTGGACGAGCCGGTCGTAGATCCGCCCTGTGACATCGGCGCTATCTTCACGACGGTAGGAGACCAGAATTTTGCTCATCGTCTATCCACCACTCCTCAATCAATGATCCAACGGCGCTGGATAATATTTTATCTTCCCATTGTTGTAAAGAGAGGGAAGGTGCTTCCTCTACGCTCCTCAGGATGGCTGCGGCTCAGTGGGATTGGTGACTTCAGATTGGGGCCGAAGCGCGATTGGTTCGGTGGCACGCCCTACATCGAGGAGGATGGCGACCAGCATGTCGCTCAGGACGTTCACGCCTGAACGGGCTCGGGCAATGATCCAATCCACCGTCAGGATGAGTGGAATGGCTGCGACGATGACGTGGGTCGGCAAGCCGGCGGCTGAGAGCACGAGCGGCAACACGATCATCCCAGCCTCCGGAATACCGGCCCCTGCGATCATCGACGCAGCGACGATCAACAGCTGATTGCCCAGCGGAAGATCGAAGCCCAACGCTTGGGCGAGAAAAAGCGCGGCCATTGCTTCATAGAGGGTAATGCCGTCGTTATTGAGATTGGTGCCGACACAGGCGGCGAGACGCGCCGATTGCGGCGAGACCTGCATGCGCTCAAGGCACCGGAGGGTGACCGGCACGGTGGCGAG
>JANOMG010000023.1:0-6071 GCA_031420175.1 Nitrospira sp. | reverse complement strand
ACCACGATATTTTTTATCCCCACCGCATGGTAGGCGTCAACAATGTGGGAGAGGATTGGTGCGCCTTGGATGTTGACCATCGTTTTGGGCTGGTGTTCGGTGAGTTCCCCCAATTCATCGCCACGGGATGCGGCCAGCACGATGGCACAGGTGTCCTCGGCGGCTCGGGGAAGATACCGGTCTTCTGCTTCTTGTAACTCCGCGGCGTTTTGCAGACGAAATATTTCGGAGATCGGCGCGACTCTGTCTTCAATGGAGAGCAGGTGTTCATGCTCCTTGAGGGTCCGTGCGGTTTTCTGCATGGCGGCTACAGCAGCTCGGAGCATGTGATTGGCCCAAATCACCATCGAAAACCCATGCTGCCGAAACACATCAGTGGGCGTGGCGTAATATTTGGTGGGCACGATCACGACGGGGCATCGATTCCCCCATTCCTGTTTGAACGATAGGATTTCATCGGGCACCGACAGGGCGCTGTGAATAAGGATGCCGTCCGCGCCCGCTTGATGATAGGCCTCGGCACGTCGTAAGGCTTCTGCCAGCCCCCAGCCGCAGATGAAGGCCTCCACTCTGGCAATAATGCAAAAGTCCGGATCGGTCTGCGCGTCTTTGCCGGCTTTGATCTTGCCGCAAAACTCCTGCATGTCTGCCATGGGTTGGGCGCCGCCCTTGATGAAGCTGTTCGTCTTGGGAAAGAGTTTGTCCTCGATGCAGACTGCGGCGATCTTACGCTGCTCCAGTTTGCGAACGAGCCGCTGCATATTGTTGAAGTTGCCGTATCCCGTGTCGCCATCGAGAAGAATCGGAATCGTGGTCGCATCGGACATGAATTCCAGCACCTCAAGCACCTGGGTCCAGCTGGCTTCGTTGTTGTCACGGACGCCGAATTGGGCTGAAATGGAGAGGCCGCTGGCCCAAATGCCTTGAAATCCGGCTTCTTGGACAATCTTAGCGCTGAGGCCATTGTGGGCTTCGCAGATAAATTCAAGCTGCTCCGACAAGAGGAGCTTTCTAAATTGACGTGCTGCAGTCATGCCTGCGGTCGAACTCATGGATTCCCTTCCTTCTCCCTACCAACACTCATTGAGGCGGTGCCCGCTCTTGGTACTCGCTCGCTGGAAAGAATACCGTTTTCCCCTGGAGAAATCATCCTGCATTAGGGGGCGTGAAACGTACGCTGTAAGAGATGAAACGAGGCGGGGCTTCCTCACCCTCGTTCCAATGGCCTCCTGTTGTGATACGTGGGGAATTCTCTCGCTATTTCAGACGGGTAGTTGGCTGATCTGTGAATGCTTACAATATTTTTTCCGACGAGATAAAATTTCCGTTTGGGCTCTATTTGACCGAGTGCCGACGGCTCTATGATGCGGGTCCCCAACTTCTGTGGACAACTATGTGGACAAGCGCCCTCTTAATTGAGCAATGACCGATATTGAGAGACCTGCGAGCTGATTGCCTAAAAAATAGGCATTGTGGCCCGCAGAATGAACCCACAACATTTTGTGGCTTGACGGGTATTTCTTGGGTTTTGCTACAAGCCGTGGGACTTTCTTGAGGAGCGGTTGATTTCATGCTTGAAGCCGCTCTCCGAATGTGGGGTGCCAAGGAGAAGCGCATACTTATGCACAGCCTTGGTGAATATTCCTCAGGAGTCAATAGGAAAAATTCACAAGGTTTATGCCGTTTTGGCCATTTGTCAGGTGGTGGGCCGGTCTAGTGCTTGATTCGGTCTGTCTGGTTTATCTGACTTGGTAGGGAAGAGGGCGAGATGTGCGGGGCAGGGGCCAGTTTGTCTGGTCTATGGGTTTGTGTTGTTTCGTTTGTGGTTCGAACTAGACGAACCACAAAAATCAAACAAACAGCCGCAGCAACGGATAACGGCGCTGGCTCCATCGGGTCAACCACAACAGAAACATAGAATGCTGCGTTGGTGCGGAGAGACGAGGACGAGTGTGTCGGCTACTTGGCGGTGATGCGCATGCGTGCGACCTCGGTGGGGAGGCCGCACGTTGTTTTGTCATAACAGGATTGCACGGTCACGCCCCACAGTCCTTCATGGCTGGCGCCAGCGTCCTTGCAGGACACCTTTGTGGTATCTGCGGGGATGAACCGCACGACTTTGTTCGCGTGCTTGCTCTCGTCAGTCACGGTGAGCTGATACCCGGTGACCTTCGGGTCGTTCACCTTATCCCACGCGATGTGGCATTGCGGTCCTACGGTGGTGGGCGCCGGCTTTGAGGTGGTCGCACAACCAATGCTCATAAGCAGCGAAACCATGAACAGCAGCGCGACGTGTTTTGGCACAATGACGGAGGGCTTCATTCGGTACCTCCTGGGCAGATGGTTTGTCGGTCGACGAGTCTATGTGTTTAGCATACAGGTGTGAGATCCCGGTTTCTATACCTCAGAGGGAGAGCGTGTCCCTTCGTTTGTCGTGACATCGCACGGTTCGCAGGCTGCGGAAAATCTATTTCGACACAGCAGAGCCTCGATGGCATACATGCCTGGGACAAGAGGAGAGCGCCCCGGCAGGATAGCCATGCGAGACAAGCGGGACGAGCGGATCTGGTTCATCTGGTTAGGTTAGTTCAACCAAACAGACCAATTACACCAAATAAACAAGAGAAACTATCCAGCTCTCACGCGTCACAGGCCATGGCCGCTGGCGGTCTTTTTCCGCATCCTGCTATGCTGGTCGCGTGAGGCGGCAGTCTCGCCGCCTTATTCTGACAAGGAGTGCCCTATGCCCCTGACCTCACATATCGAGAAGCATTTCACAGCGACGGCCACGGTTCGCGATATTGTGATCGGGATGTCGGACGGGTTGACCGTGCCCTTCGCGCTCGCCGCCGGGCTATCTGGCGCGGTGGCGTCGTCGAGTATTATCGTGACTGCCGGGCTAGCTGAGATTGCGGCTGGCTCGATTGCGATGGGGCTGGGCGGATATCTTGCGGCGAAGACCGATATTGAACACTATGCCTCGGAACGGATGCGGGAATTGCGTGAGACCGAGCACATTCCTGAGCGGGAGGCGGAGGAGGTGGCGGACATTTTTAGAAGCTATGGATTGCGCGATGAGCAGATTGCACCCGTGGTTGCGGCGCTCCAGGCCAACCCTACGCAGTGGGTGGATTTTATGATGCGATTCGAGTTGGGGCTTGAGGTACCGGATCCGACGCGTGCGCGCATCAGTGCCTGGACGATTGCCCTGTCCTACATGCTGGGCGGGCTCATTCCGCTCCTGCCCTACATGGTGTGTGATGACCTTCTTACGGCGCTTTGGGGATCGGTGGCCGTGACGCCGGTGGCCTTGTTTCTCTTCGGCTACGTGAAGAGCGGGTTCACCGGGATCTCGCCGTGGCGCGGGGGAGGGCAAACCGTCCTCGTCGGAGGCTTGGCGGCAGCGGCGGCGTTTGGTATTGCCCGGCTGATCGGATGAGCCTGCGTTCCGGTGGCGTGTGGTTGCCCCGGTGTATCATGGATGGTGGATGGGGTTGTGGTGTCGTAGATGACCGGCCTGACATTGTCTGTTAGAGAAGGACTCTTAACCCAGCAGAATGCTAGCGCCCGTTATTCTAGCAGACTTTCTACAACTGGTTTTGTGCCGAAGCTTTGTAGGCGAAATAGAGCGCGATGCTTCCTATCAGAGCGATAAGCAGGCCTGCGACAAATCGGGTGGAAAAGCTCAGCGGTTCGACATAGCGGTGGTAGAGAAGTGGGAACAGAACGGAGGCGAGCAGGGCCATGGCGAGACCCAGCATATGACGCATAAGATAGATCGGTTCGCCTGGTTTACGCTTCATATCCGACAATCCCCATCAGGTAGTACTTCCATTTCTCCAGAGGGAGCAGGCAACCCGTCCTTCACTACGCGCATCAAGCGACCACCGTTTCTTTATCTTCTCCCTTGAGGGTGGGCTAGTATGATCTCCCACTGCGCGTATCCAACGAGGGTCTTCTGAGACCGCGCGTTGCACGAGCACAGAAGATCATCTAGTCCGCCCTCCCATCTCTATTTCACGAGGAACGCCTTTGAGTTTTCTCCCGAGGCGGTGGTGACGGTGAGGAGGACCAGGCCCTTCTTCCCGCCACTCGGTACGGTCGTCGTGATGCTGCCGTTGGTCTGTTGAAACTGAGCTGGATGACCCGGGCCGAAGGAGACGCCCCGTAAACAGTCTGCCGTGCCGAAGTTGGTTCCGGTGATGGTGACTGTATCTCCGGCTTTTCCTTCGTCGGGTGTGAGTTTATCGAGCCTTGGCGCCTCACCGAAACAGGATTCGGCTTTTCCCGCAGTTCCCGCCGAGTCAAATTTCGGACTGGTCGCTTGTGGGGCGAGCGCATTTGCGCGTGGTTGGGCCTGTTTTTTTGCCTTCTTCTCCTGCTTGACTGGTTCGGCGGCCCAGGTGTCGGCCGGGCTGATCGTTGCCAGGCAGATTGCGATCACTCCGATTGCGATCGTGATTCTGGAACCTGTTGCTGTATACATGACCGGCCTCCGATCTCTTTGCTGAGCGCACAGACGTCTCATTGATCACCGGTCTTCCAGTCGGTTGAATCAATCTTCGATCGTCGAGATATCGCCAAGGTCTTGTCCGAGCTCCTTGGCTTTGAGCACCCGCCGCATGATCTTACCGGACCGGGTTTTGGGGAGTGACGGCACGATGTCGACTTCGGACGGCACGGCGATTTTGCCCAACTCCTTTAACACTTGATCCTTGATCGACTGGATCAGCGCCGGGCTTTCCACTTCCCCCTGTTTCAAAATGATGAAGGCCTTGATGGACTCGCCGACGAGCTTGTGCGGTTTGCCGATCACCGCGGCTTCCGCCACGGCGTGGTGGCTGACCAGCGCGCTTTCCACTTCGGCGGTGCCGAGCCGGTTGCCGGCCACTTTGATCACGTCATCGGCGCGGCCCATGAACCACATGTAGCCGTCTTCATCTTTGTGGCAGATGTCTCCGGCGCTGTAGCAGTTCGGGATCTGGTTCCAATAGGTCTTATAGCGTTCCGGATCTTTGTAGATGGTCCGCATCATCGCTGGCCAGGGCTTCTTGATCACGGCGAAGCCGCCGGTGTTGGCGGGGAGGCTGTTCCCTGCGCTGTCCACCACATCGGCTTCGATGCCGAGGAATGGCCTGGTGGCTGAGCCGGGCTTCAACGGAACGGTCGGCAGGGGGGTAATCATGATGGACCCTGTTTCGGTCTGCCACCAGGTGTCCATGATTGGTTTGTCTCCACCGGTCGCGCGATGGAACCATTCCCAGGCTTCCGGATTGATCGGTTCGCCGACACTGCCCAGGATGCGGAGACTGGAGAGATCGTATTTCTTGGGCCAGTCTTCTCCATAGCGCATGAGCAGGCGAATGGCGGTGGGGGTCGTATAGAAAATCGAGACGCCGTAGCGTTCGATGAGATCCCACCAGCGACCCGGGTTTGGATAGTCCGGTTTGCCTTCAGCCGTGAGGATTGTGGCACCGTTGAGGAGAGGACCATACACAATATAACTGTGGCCGGTGACCCAGCCCGGGTCGGCGACGCAGAAGTAGACATCCTCTTCTTTGAGATCGAAGACGTACTTCGTAGTGATGTAGGTCCCGACCATGTAGCCGCCGTGGACATGGACGACGCCCTTGGGCTTCCCGGTGGTGCCGGACGTATAGAGGATGTAGAGCGGATGTTCGGCATCCAGATGTTCGGCCTCGCAGACCGCCTTCTCGTCCTTCAGCCAGTCATGCCAATCGAGTTCCTTAGGCGCCGCCAATGCCGCTCCCGGAGTCTGACGCCGTAAGACTACGACATGTTCAACGGTGGGGGAATTGGCTACGGCTTGGTCGACCACCGGCTTGAGGTTGAGGACTTTTCCTCTGTCGAAGCCGACGTCGGCTGTAATGACCAGTTTGGACTCGGCATCCTGAATGCGGTTCGCAAGGGCCGGGGCGCTGAATCCTGAATAGACCACACTATGAATGGCGCCGATGCGCGCGCAAGCGAGCATGGCAACGATCTGTTCGGGAACTTTCGGAAGGTAGATCGTGACCCGGTCGCCTTTTTCGATCCCGAGTTTCTTGAGC
>JANOMG010000022.1:0-6943 GCA_031420175.1 Nitrospira sp. | reverse complement strand
CAGGGCCATGAGAGGAAAGTTTGAGTAAAGGCAGGAGCTTTCCCCGCAAGTCATCTTGCTTGCTGGTTTGATCCTGAATGGTCCAGAACCCGCCATCTTGAGGCGGCGCTTCCGAGATGAACAAAATGGATCGCAGTCGTGGCTGTGGTATCTCGGGCCACCTTCCACGAAAAGGAGCAAAGAATGCTCCATCCAGGCTCGCGCACTGGCGACAAGTTCGAATCGTCCCCTGGATGTCTTCCCATTTCATTTTCTGAAAGTAGGTTTCATGACCAGACAGAGCCGGACTTGCACCGCCTCCTGAATACGGATGCTCAAAACGGTCAGCCAACGAGGCCGCAGGGAGACGTGCGACCGAGAACGAAGTTGGGGACCGTTTTCAACATCCGTCAGTCTTGCGATATCTTCGGTTCAGAATATGGTGCCTCCGGCTTAATGCTCGATTGGGCATACCGCTTATAAAACATCATCACATCCCGCACTGAGACCACCCCGACAATTTCGCCAGATTTGGTGACCGCAAGATGGCGTACGCCCAAGTCACCCATCATATCCTGCGCCTCATCCACCGACTGCGCCCCCTCGATCGTGCAAATGGGGCTCGTCATGATCTTCTCGACCGTCATCTTGCCAAGAGGCTTACTGGTTGCCACAGCCCGGCGGACAATATCCGTATCGGTCACAATTCCGACCAACTTCTTCCCCTTCTTCACAAACAGAGACCCCACTCGCGCAGCCTTCATTTTCTTGGCCGCGCTCACAATCGATACGCTAGGCCCTACAGTCTTGGGCTGTTTGGTCATGATCTTTGCTACTGTGGACATACATTCCCCCTTTGGTATTGCTGATGCGCGGCATAGATAAAAGCCAGCCGACCCTCTTCAGACTGTCAGCACTATCTTACCGAAAAACTTGCGACTTAGCATCAGTTCTTGTGCCGCACGAGCGTCCTGAAGTGGGAAGGTCCGGTCGATCACCGAAATCAAACGCTTTTGCCCCATGAGTTCCGCCGCCTTCACGAGTTCCGCACGCGTCCCCATGTAGGAGCCCTTGATCGTCAGCTGACGGGAAAAGACAGCGCGCAGATTGAGTGTCACGTCTCCCCCGGTCGTCGCACCGCAAGTCACCAAACGCCCGCCCTTCGCGAGAGACGCCAAACAGCTGTCCCAGACCTCGGGGCCGATATGTTCGATCACGACATCGACGCCGCGGCCTTCGGTCAGTAGCTTCACACGCTCCGCAACCTTCTCACGACCATGATGGATGACGGCATCGGCGCCCAGGATCACCGCCTTCGGAATTTTATCATCGGACCCAACCGTCGTGATGACCCGCGCGCCGGCGAGCTTGGCCATTTGAACCGCCATGCTCCCGACCCCGCTCCCCGCGCCCATGATCAACACCGTTTCGCCATGGTGGAGCCCGGCCTGAGCAAACAGCATGTGCGACGCGGTCACCGACACGAGCGGAAAGGCCGCCGCCTGCTCGAACGAGAGGTTCTCCGGAATCGGCAGCACGTTGCGGAACGGCACCTTCACATACTCGGCGTAGCCGCCATGCATCATCGCCCCCAGCAGGCTGTAGGAGCGGCAGAAGTTGTCTCTCCCTGCCAGGCATTGTTCGCATGTCCAGCAACTGATCCCCGGCGACAGGAACACGCGCTGCCCGACCCTCACGTGATCGGCCTGCGCACCAGCTTGCTCCACAATCCCGGCCACATCCGACCCTGACACATGCGGCAGCGGCATGGGATAAGCCGGATTCCCCTGGCGAATCCAAATATCCAGGTGGTTCAAGGCACAGGCTTTCACCCGGACCAGCACCTCATCTGGGCCGATCGTCGGCATCGGCAGATCTTCATACGAGAGTTTGTCCGGTCCACCATGCGCCCGAAAGATAACCGCTTTCATAAGTGCCCCCTTATTTCATCTCCCCAACCTGCTTTATCTCGGACTTTTCAGCATCTTTCTTGAGAATGGCATAAACACACTAGGCCACAAACCATGGGCTTAAGGAGCCAAACACCATACACGCAACGGCAAAATTCCACACGGCTGCCCCACCAGGTGCCTCAAGCTTGGCCATCCCTGCCCACAGGGTAAACCACATGAATAAGCCTATTGCGATGGAAAAGAAGAAGTGCGGAAAACTACCCACAAATCTTTGGCCTTTCAGTGAGGAAGGCTTGAAGATCAACAGGGCTAGAGCAACAATCAGACACACCGCCCACACACATACAGAGAAAACCACAACTGTCATTCCAACGTAGAAGTTATTGGGTGGCTCACAACCAGCGATGGCCATGAAAATACAAGTTAGTATGGCACCTTGCACGGACAGCCACCTCTTAGTACGGCTGCAAGAGACATCAATGTTCAAATAGCTACCGCTTTGAACGGATGACTGGTTGCGAGAAACCCGACAGGCCCCATCACGCAGGATGATCAAAACGCCATATCACAAGGCCGCAGGGAGCATGGCGACTGAGAACGCCGTGAGATAGCGTTTTCATCATCCTCCCCTGCTAAAACTTGAGCGTGCCTTCGACCACCATGACGCACGGCCCCCCAACCTTCACAGTCTGGATCACATCGTCAGCCGACTCGACCTGCACGAAGATGTGCGATGGACGCTCGATCTCATAGCCCTGCTCCACCACAATATCTGTCGTCGGGGCCACGTCCACCACGCGGTTCTGCACCAGGTAGGCACCCAATGCGCCACTCGCGCTGCCGGTCGCAGGATCCTCAAGAATCCCGATCGATGGCGCGAACATCCTTGCATGGACTGTCGCGGAGGGTTCCACGGTCACCGTCGTAAAGACCATGATGCCATTGGCGCCGAAGCGCCGGCAGACATCCGTAATTGCCGAGGCATCGGGACGGATCGACCGCACCGCCGTCAACGTGCGCACCGGCACAATCATCACGGGCAACCCGGTGGACACCACCTCGATCGGCCACTTCATGTCGGCGATCACGTGTTTAGCCAGTCCTAGAGCGCTGGCAACCTTATACACATCCTCCGTCTCCTCCACGGGCCCCAGGAACTCCGGCTTAGGCTGTGTCATCACGACCCGCTCCACCACACCATCTTCTGCATGGAGTTCGACGGGAAACAGGCCGATATTGCACTCCTGCATCACCCGCGTCATCGACCCTTTGACGGCAATGATGCCCAGCTCGGCCAGGATGAAGAAGGTCCCCAGCACCGGATGACCGGCGAAGGGAATCTCTTGGGTGGGTGTGAAGATGCGGAGCTTGACCACAGCCGCCTGGTCCGTCGGAGGAAAGACAAAGACGGTTTCTGAAAGATTCATCTCCCGGGCAATCTGTTGGAGTTGATCGTCTGTCAGACCCCCGGCATCGGGAAACACGGCGACGGGATTACCACCGAAAGGCTCCACCGAAAACACATCGGCTTGATAAAATTTAAGGGATCGTCTGTCAGGCATAGTGGCCTCCCTAGCAAGCTACGGAACAACTACCTTGGTCCACTAGAACTTCCATGGTCCGCACATAAGCCACCAGGGAACAGATCATCACAGGATGCTCAAAAAAGCCGTCCAGCAAGGCCGCAGACGATGAAAGCACCGGAGGCGTAGCCTCAGGGCTACGTTGAGGATGCTTTCGAGGCGAGAACGCAGCTGGCGGCCTTTTTCAGCATCCTGTTAAGCGGGACGAGGAAGCGCGTCAAACTCCTGCCTCATGGGGCTCCGTAGATAATTCTCTACAAAGTTCTGGAGCGAGCCGTTCCGATAGAGCAACTCGTTGGCAAACCGCGTATCGATCTTGTGCAACACCTTCACCGTCACGCCGGTCTTCTTCGCGAATTGCTCCAGCGTGACCCCTGTGATGTCACTATAAGGGCCACGGCCAGACTGCATGATGCATTTGGGAATGTGCACCACTTTTTCCTTCGTCAACCGACGGGCGATGTCGTCGAACGTCAAGAGGACCGTGCAATCAGAATCGCCGCTCAACATCGCATTCGGCACATAGAGGAACTTGGCCCGGTTCTTCCGGAACAGGCTCAGCACCTTGTGGACACTCCCTGCCGTCACGATCGTATCCTTCTTTTCCATCTCCAACGAATCGAAGGAACTCACGATCCGTTTCCGGTTGAGAAAGGCCGTCGCATAGGACTCGGTGTGGATCGTCTGAAGGTTGGGTAATCCCGCGTCATAAATTCGCAACGCTTCCTCCGGCAGATGCGTCCGTCCCTGTCTCATGAGGGAAGCCGTGTCTTCCTTCAACCCCCGCACCGGTGTCAGCGTCCCCATCCAGAGCACACAGTTCTTGTTGATCGACGAAATCAGGGCGGCATCCTTCGACATCGTATCCACATCGAACGCATAGAAATTCGCCGAGGAGACCGCCGGTCCATCCAAGACTTTCAGCACATGCTTCACCGAGGGGGCATGCGGCATGAGCTTCTGGCGATAGTCACTTAGCGTGATGACGGAAAGTTCGAAGTTGATCCGCCCTGGAAATTGCGCCACGAGCTGGTGGATCTTGGGCACATGGACATATCCCACGGTGAAGAACTGGATGCTCTTGTCCGTATAGGTGAGAAAGTCCTCGACCCATTCCATCGCCTTCGGGTGAAGGAATAGATCCGTCCATTCCATATATTCGTTGCCGCCCAGACACCAGAACTGTTTCGGGTCCGTCGGCTTCTTGCTGATGTAGTCGAGGATGTACTTCCAATCCTCGTCACTGGTCTTCGGCGGATCGAGCGTTTCGCGGTAGGAATGGTCGAGCTCATAGCAGAACTCGCACTTCACCGGGCAATCGCGCCCGAGGCTGATCGGAATCTTGCCCGCGTCCATTTCCTTGCGCAGGACCTCACGATAGTCTTTGTTCGTGAAGATGGGAGCGGCCTGAAGAATCGGTAGAGGGATCGGCATTGTTTGACAGGCTTACTCAGTCTTTGTCACATTAACCACATGAGCGATGTGACCGAGGCAGACGTGAACCATGCACTGGAGGTACTGGGACTCACCCTCCCCGTCACCCCCGAAACCCTCGCCAGGACCAGGCGCGTGCTGCGCTACACCTGGGACCCCGCCCGCTACTCGAACCTGACCAACAACCCCAAGAAATACATGCAGGCCTACAAGAAGGCCGAAGAAATGACCACACTCATCGAAGCCGCCTACGCCCTACTCACTGCCGTACTCGTCCCCGACGAAGAACCGAACGATCAGCGCCCCTCGTGAGCCGCAGCCTCCCCAGGATGCTCAAAACGTTATCCAACTAGGCCGCAGGCAGATCAAAACCGGAGGCGTATTCTCTGGGGTACGTTGAGGATGTTGACGAGCCGAGAACGACGTGGGAGGGCGTTTTCATCATTCGACTAGCCCACCCCGTGCGAGACCACCCGACTCATCCCCTCTTTGCCATCCTCTCCTTCGCTCACCGCGACCGGCCAGGTGACCAGGCCTGACACACCATCCGGCGAGCCAAGAGTCTGCGTCTGCTGCGCATAGATCTGCGGCAGCTTGTTCGTCCCGAACTTCGAGATATAGAGGAAGACATGTTCCCGCGCATTCACGCGCACGGCCCAAGGATGAAAATCGTTCTTGTAGAATTCTTCGCAGAGCTGCATCGCGTCCAGGCATGACAGCGTGCTCGGGTCGTTCAACGTATAGTAATAGTCCAGGGGCAGATCGTAGTCCTCTTGCTTGTGGATCGTAATGCCGAACTTGTCCGGATTGCGCACCATCGGCGTATGGCGATAGGCCACGAAGTAGAACAGCTCCACCGAATGGATCACCGGCTGGTTGTCGATGACGAACTGGCGGGTCTCCAGCGCTTCGTCACGCGTCTCGCCGGGAAATCCGTAGAAGGCCATCACGTGGTTCCAGATCCCAGCCTTCGCCGCCTGATGGAGGTTGTTCTGGATCACGCTCTTCTTGGCATGCTTGTCCATGAGGTTCAGCACCCGCTCGTTTGCCGACTCCATCCCATAATAGAGGGTGCAGCAGCCGGCCTTCGCAGCCAGGTCCCAGATCGCCTGGTCTTGCAGCGTCTCTTCGAACCGGATCAGCGTCGTCCACTTGATCCCGACGTTCTGGTCCACCAGCAACTGCGACACCTTCTTGAACAAAGCCGGCGGATAAGATTCGTCTGAAAAGAGGAAATGGCGGCACTGGTACTTGTCCCGCAGCGCTACGATCTGTTCCACCACTTGCTGGGCCGGCACTCCGCGATACTGGTCAAAGTAGCCCTGCCCATGGTCGCAGAACGTGCAACGGCCCCAATAACAGCCGCGCGTCGCGAGGTAGGGAATGATCAGCTCCGGCACGAAGTACTTCTCCAGTGGCAGCCCTTCGAAGTCCGGCAGGGGGAGAGAGGTCGTCTTCTCCGTATAGACGTCGGGACTCCGGTGGACACCTGATGCATCGCGATACATCAAGTTGGGCACGGAACTGATCGGCCGCTCCCCGTTCAAGGCCTCGACGAGCCAGAGCAGCGCATGCTCCCCTTCATAGAGGATGGCCGAGTCGAAGATCTCTTGGAAAAATCGCTCCTGGTTCGGCAGCTCTTCCTGCAACCGCGTAATGACATTGCCGCCCACCACCACATGAATGTGCGGGAAGGTCTCCTTGATCATTTTGCAGAACGTCAGGCCCGCGAGCAGCTGCATCTGCGTCCCGATCGAGACCCCGACCACATCCGGCTTCTCTTTCGCCACCGCCGGCATGACCAACTGGTTGCAGATGTCCCGATAGACGTTCACCTGTTCATCGTCCAGGCAGGCAAAGACTTCCTTCGAGACACCAGGCCGATAGCCCAGATTGCTTTCCATGGGATAGAACACGAGCGACGCAGGATAGTAGGCGGTGGAAATGTACGCCATCACCTCGCGAAAACAATTCAACGCGCCTTCCAGCTTTTCGGCCTGGTAGAAGCGCTCGCCTCGCACGATCAGCTTGGCA
>JANOMG010000021.1:0-7776 GCA_031420175.1 Nitrospira sp. | reverse complement strand
CCAAACCTGCGTCGCCGACACCGGCTGCGGGATCGACCAGGCTCATCTCGAAAAACTCTTTCAGGAGTTCTCGAAAGTGCCGTCGGCGATCTCCGCCGCTCAAGGGGCTCAGCTCGGCCTCTTTATTACCAAAAGCCTGGTGGCGTTGCATCGCGGAAGCATTTGGGTCGAAAGCACCCTCGGAGTCGGCACGCGCTTGTATTTCACGATGCCGGTCTCGTCCAGGCAAGAAGACTCCCGGCCAGCGACCACTGAGCCGGACACGTGAGCAAGAGAGAGGAGTATATGTTTCTATGCCGATGACTTACACTTTGGTCGGAATTCCAATATCGTAGAAGACACCATGCGCGCCAAGATCCTCATCGTCGATGACGATCGCGATATTCTTCTCGGACTCGAGAATCGTATCACCTGGATGGGGCACGAGCCTGTCACAGCCGAGAACGGCAAGGACGCGTTGCGCCTGATTGAACAAGGAGAATTCGATCTCGTGCTCCTGGATTTGGAACTACCGTTCCACTCCGGCCTGGAGATCCTAGAACAGGTAAGAGCCGCCTCGCATACCGAGCGGCACACTAAAGAGGATACCAGCACAACCTACACCACACCGCTCATCATCATCCTGACCGCCTTCGGGACCATCGAGCGCGCCGTGCAGGCCATGCAACTTGGCGCATTCGATTTTCTGACGAAACCGTTCAGCGCCGACCACCTGACCGTCGTGGTCAACAAAGCCCTGGCCACCGTGGCGCTATACCATCAGGTCGACGTCCTCCGTCAAGAAGTCGACAATCGATACGATCACCTCGTGGGGACCAACGCCAAGATGGCCGCGCAACTCACGATCGCCAAACAAGCGGCGCCGTCCGACGTGACCGTCCTCCTACTTGGTGAAACCGGTACGGGTAAGGAAGTCGTCGCACGTGCCATTCATCGATGGAGCCCGCACCGTTCCAAACCCTTTGTGGCGGTCAATTGTGCGTCCCTGCCGGAACAGCTCCTCGAGAACGAACTGTTCGGCCATGAAAAAGGCTCGTTCACCGGGGCAGTCAAACGGGAGCCAGGCAAGATCGAGGTGGCTGAGGGCGGAACGGTGTTTCTCGACGAAATTGGAGACATGCCGCTTCTCTTGCAAAGCCGCCTCCTGCGGGTCCTCCAGGATCAGACTTTCTATCGTGTGGGCGGAACGCAGCCGGTTCACACCAATGTGCGTTTTATCGCGGCCACGAACAAAGATATTCGTCGCGCGATCCAACAAGGCACATTTCGTGAAGATCTCTACTATCGACTTGCCGTGATCTCCGTCACACTCACGCCCCTGCGTGAACGAATGGACGATATCCCAGCACTCGCCCAGCATTTTCTCAATCGCGGGGTCAGAACGGGGATTCATCGCCCCTGTACCATCAGTGCCCAGGCCTTACAGGCATTGCAACAGTACCGGTGGCCTGGCAATATCCGCGAGTTGGAGAATGTGCTGACACGTGCCCTCATCTTGTGCCCCGAGGATATCCTTGATCCCGCGTGCCTACATCTGTCAGATGCGCCGTTCCCCTCGACAACCGACACCGAGACAGACACTCCGCTCCGTCTCTATCATGAAAGCGTGGAAGCCTATAGTCGGAAGATCATCGAAGCCGCGCTACGCAGGAATGGGTGGAACCAAACCAGAGCCGCCGAAGAGCTGGGCCTTCAACGGACCTACCTCACAAAACTGCTCCGTCAAAAAGACATCCCAGGCAGAGCCCCCATGGGACCAGCCCCATCATCCGTCGACGATACACAGTGACTGGATTCTCGACACTGGTGAAGCCTAACCCGAAGGCTGACGGCTGAAGACCGAAAGGCTGAACACTTCAACCTTCAGCCTCAGACAGCAACCTTCAGCCGTAAGCCCGTCTCACTTATCCGAGCGGTAGCGCATGCGGATGCCGTGGAGGAGAGAAAGTTCGATCTCACTGGCGGTCAGTTCAACGGGAAAGTACGCGCCTGAAATCTTTGCGGCGTTGATGCTGGCCCCATCAAGCCGGGCGTTTCGAAAATCGATGCTGCGCAGATCCGACTGACGAAAGTAACAGTCGGTGAAGTCCAACCCATCGGTATCCAGCCCTCGGAGATCCAGACCCCGCAGATCGCACCCCCGCAGATCGACCTTCTCTCCCGAGGATTTTTTGGCATTGAATTCGGTGATGCATCCTTCGCGAAGCAAGAGATACATCGGATCGTTTGGAATGCGCAGTTTGGAACGGGCTGGGTTGTTCGCGTCCATAGAGCCTCCGGTGGAGTTACTGGTTTCGAGTTTCTCGTTTCAAGTTTCGGATCGGAGAAACTCGCAACGAGAAACAAGAAACTCGAAACGCTTGAATGAAACACGCGTCACAGGTATTCAGCATCATGCTAAGCGAACCGTAAACGTGACCTCGTTACCTTTATCGTTATAGCGAAGGTCGGGGAAGAACGACTGCGTGAGGAAGATGCCACGCCCGCTGGCATCCCCTGTCGGGCAGGCATCAAGACGAAGATTCCCGCGCGACTTCCAATTGAATCCCTTCCCCTCATCGGCAATCTGGTACGTCACGATCTGTTGCCGCTTGTCGTAGATCGCGCGGATCGTGACCCGCCGGTCTCGAAAACGGGCGTCCTGTCGGCGTTGCTGAATCAGCGTGTCATACTGGTCTTTCGCCATGGCCTCGATCTTGTCGCGATAGCGAAGTTCGAGACAGCCATGTTCGACCGCATTCATCACCAGTTCTTGCAACGCGGCGCGCAAGTGGAGCTGTCGTGCCTCCATCAGCCCCATCGCCGTCCCTTGAATGAGCCAGGTCACCGTGCTCTCGACGTAATTCGTGTCAGGGCCCATGACCAGCACATACTCCAACCGTTCGACACCCGGAGCATCGTCCACGGAGGCAGGCAGCGAATGGATCGCCCGTTGCAGGACCTGTGCAAAGGCCTCCTCATGAATCGGTTGCTGCACATAATCCAGGGCGCCTGCGCGCAACCCCTCCATCGTCGAGTCATCGTGCCCTGCGTCGGTGAGCAGCACGACGGGGCAGGTCGGACAACGCTCTCGAATCTGCTTCACCAGCGTCATCCCGTCCTGATCAGGAAGAAAGAGATCCATAATCACGATATCGGGCTGCGTCATGTCGAACGTCGTCAACCCGAGTGCCGGGGTCGTGGCAGCAATCACCGAATGTCCCTTCGCCCGCGCATGTTCCAGAATCACAGTCTGGGTATCTGGATTGTCTGCCACGACAAGTAAGGTACGCGACGGTGTGGCGATCATGATGGAAATCCTCCGGCGGTCCAATCTCGAAGCGCGACATGCACCTCGGCCAAACATCTCTCGACATCCGCACACACCGACGCGGCCTCGGCAAACTCGCCCTGGCGTCCAAGCATTTCCAGACGCTGCGCGCGCTCGAAGAGGCGCGGCGCACAAATGGGCAGGACAGATCCCTTCAGCTTGTGCGCCGCCGCCGCCAATCCATCACAATCCTGCCGCGCTAACGCCGCACGCACCGCAACGACATCGTGAGGGCTCTCTTGCATAAAGAGGTTCGCCAAAGTCAGGAACAACTCCTGATCGCCATCGGCCAGGTCCAAAGCCTCGGACAGCACGAACACCGCTAACGTATCCATGTCTTGTTTTTCCGATCAGACGCTTAATTCAAGCCCCACCACCGCTGCGTCATCTGAAAAATCGCTCTGTGCTTGCCAACGTCTGGCTTCTGTAAAGCAATGGGCAATCGTTGTGGCAAGCGGCACATGCTGTTGGGCCTCCACGGCTTGCTGGAATCGCCAGCGGCCCCAAGGTTCCCCGGCCGGAGACGGCGCTTCGTAAATGCCGTCGCTCAACAAAAACAGTCGATCCGCCGGCTGCAAGGTAATCGTGTCGCTGGCAAAGACGGCCGCCTGATCAAATCCAAGGGGCGAGGCGGGCCGCGTCAGCCACCGAGAAGGCCGCTCTGCCGGGCTGAGCAGAACGCCATGATGGCCGGCCGAGGCATAGGACAGGCTGCGAGTCGGCAAGTGAAGTTGCCCGACCCACAGCGTGAAATACTCCCCTTCTTCGCTCAAGGGAAACCGCCGATTCGCTTCGAACAACACCTTCGCAGGATCGTACGAGCCGATCAGCTCCAACATGTTTGCCACCCGGAGAAACGTCATCAGCGACGCCGACCGCAAGGCAGCCGCCACACCATGTCCGGACGCGTCGAGAATATACAGGCCCAGGTGGTCCGCATCGATGGCGGCCACACCGAAGAGATCGCCGCCCAATGTCAGCGCCGGTTGGTACTCCCACGCGAGCGAGAGGCCCGGAGCCGGGCTTCCCGGCAGGGGCAGCAAGGAATGGACGAACGCCGCGGCCGACTGCAGATCGGCTTCCATCTCCGTCTGCTTCGTTTGCAGCAGGAGCAGAGACGACTCCAGCTGAGCGCCCGTCGTTTCCAGCTCACGCACCAATCGGCCGGTGCGCAGACCGGCCAACACACGCGCCGTGATTTCCTGTTTACTGGCCGCCTTGCTCAGAAAATCGTCGGCCCCCCGCGCCAACCCTTCGGCAATCTGCGCCGGTTGATCGTGGGAGGTCATCAGCAGAATATAAATGGATTTCATCGTCGGATCGCGCCGCACCGTTTCGCAAAACGTGGGGCCATCCATCTCCGGCATCATCCAATCGACAATGATCAGATCCGGATGTTCGCGCCCAGCCACTTCAAGCGCCTCTCGTCCGTTTCCAGCCTCCAACACCCGGTGCCCTAACCGCGTCAGCCGCGCCGCCATGCTCGTCCGCGTCACCGGTTCATCCTCCACCAGCAGAATCGTCGCGACCATGAAACAGGAGGGCGCCGACGAACCGAAGGAATGAGCGATACGTTGAGTTGAGTCGTGATTCATGAGCCTACACCCTCGTGATCGGAGTGGTTACGCCGCACGCGCCGTCAGCGCGTCCCCCTCGGTCTCATAGATCGGGATCATTTTCGGAATATTCGCCAGACTCATGATTTCCCGCACGTAACTCTGCGGCTTCAGGAGACTGAACTGGGCCTGTTGGAGCTTGAAGCTCTGCGACAGGAGGACGAGCAGCCCGAGACCAGAGCTGTCCACGAATCGAACCTGCTCCAAATTCACAATAAGATGCTGGCAGTTCCGGCTTTTCACCTGCTCGACGGCGGTCTTAAACGCCGCCCGATTGCTATAGGTCAGATCGCCTTTCACATCCAGCACGGTGGCGTCTTTCGAAGCACGTTGTGTGATTTCCATGTGCAGGTCCTTTCATGCATGAGGCACAGATGATGTCATCGACTTCCAGACCGGTGTGGCGCGTCTGTCAGGCCGTTCCTCAAAGACGGCTGGCGTAGGCGAGCATCGCCGCAGGAATGTCGTCCAGCGGCAAAATCTTATCGACGCCCCCCATCTTGATCGCTTCTTTCGGCATCCCGAACACGACACAACTGGCCTCGTCCTGTGCGATGGTATAGGCGCCGGCCTGTTTCATCGCCAGCATGCCTTTGGCGCCGTCGCCACCCATACCCGTCAAGATGACGCCGATGGTATTGGCTCCGGCGTACTGCGCCACGGAGTCGAACATCACGTCGACAGACGGACGGTGCCGGTTGACCGGAGGGTCCTGGTTCAATTTGACGCTGTACCTGGCTCCGCTACGGACCAAGGTCATGTGATAACTTCCCGGAGCGATCAACGCATGCCCCGGCAATACGCTGTCGCCGTCCTCCGCTTCCTTCACGGAAATACGGCAGAGCTGATTCAACCGATCGGCAAATGTTTTCGTGAATCGCTCCGGCATATGCTGCGGCACGATGATCGGAGGCGTATTCGGCGGAAGCACTTCCAGCACCGCCCGCAGGGCTTCCGTGCCGCCCGTCGACGCGCCGATCGCGATGATGGTATCGGTCGTCTTGATCATAGCCGAGGAGGTCTGCGGCAGGAGGCGAGAGGCCAGGGACGCGGCTCCTTGACCGTTAGTTCCAGACTTCCGGTTTCCGACCTTCGCCATCGCCGCAGCCTTGATCTTCGCAATCAAATCCTGCGCGACCTCTTCCATGCCGCTCCGAAGATCGATCTTCGGTTTGGTGATGAAATCCACCGCGCCGAGTTCCAAGGCGCGGAGCGTCGTCTGGCACCCGGCCTCCGTCAGCGAGCTGACCATCACAACCGGCATGGGATGTCCCGCCATCAACTTCTCGAGAAAGGTCAACCCGTCCATCTTGGGCATTTCCACATCCAGCGTGAGCACATCCGGATTCAACGCCTTAATTTTCTCCCGCGCGATGAACGGATCGGGCGCTGACCCGATCACTTCGATGTCGCGATCTCTGGACAGCAACTGCGCCAGCACCTGCCGCATCAGCGCCGAATCGTCGACGGTCAGGACGCGAATCTTTGCCATAAGTCTCTCCTCGTATCTCGTGAAGCGTATCTCGTGAAACGTGACGCGTCTGAATCCAGAACGAAATACGTTTCGCGCCGCTTAGAACAACGTGACATCGCTGGCTTCCTGCTCATGCACCAACTGCTTCTGGTAGCGAATTTCCCGGTCGAAGATCGTATCGTTCTTCACCCGTTGGATTTTCTTCATCAGCACACGACCCGATTCGGTGAAGTAATACAATTTCCTGGGATACACGTCCCCCAAATCGGTCTTCTGTGCCTGAAACCCTTCGTTTCTGAGGTAATCCAACACCCACGCAGCATTATTTGCACCGACGTCGATATTGCCTTCGTAAATCTTCCCGCCGCCAAAGAGCTTCACTTCAAGCCGGTGGCGAAGCCCACCTCGCTTCAGGATTTCATTGATCAGGCTTTCCATGGCATAGGAGCCGTAGCGCGTCGACTCCCCGCCCCAGGCATCCCCGGATTGATGTTCTTTTGGAGCCGGCAGCATGAAGTGGTTCATGCCTCCGACGCCGGCGACCGGATCGCGGATGCAGGCAGACACGCAGGATCCGAGAACCGTATACACGATCATCGGATCTGCGCTGACGAAAAACTCCCCTGGCAAGATGGCAGCGATCTCGTGCGGGAACCGGTTGTCGCGCATGCGCCTGACATGGGCGAATGGATCGGAAACTAGTTTCGAGTTGCAAGTGTCTGGTTTCATGTTTGAGAGCTCTTATACTTCGCTTCCTTGATTCCTGATTTCCTCAAATACAGCATAAGTCCCGCAATCATCTTGCCCGTATCGCTCGCCAAGCTAGAAAGCCGAGCGAACTCCTCTTGATCGAGATAGCCTTGATCGAGAGCGATATACAGTTGGCTCCGCATCTCGCCAGCAGACCCTTTGGCGATCGCTAAAAACTGTATGAATTCTCCCGTTCCACTTCGTTCAAATCCCTCGGCAATGTTCGACATGATCGAAACGCTCGCTCTGCGAATCTGATCACGCAGCCCGAAATCCTTGACGAATGATCCCTTGCCTGAAATGCGATAGATCTCCTGGCACAACACTCTAGCTTGCCGCCACGCCTCCATATCTTCGAACCGTGTAAAGGTCGGCATCGTGTTCCCTCCACCGTGTCATCCCGGAACCATTCCAGGTTGCGGCTGACACTCTACGTTTTGGAGGCAGGAACGACAACGCCAAATCACAACCCGAAACGAAAAACTCGAAACTTGAAACCGTCCTACGTTTCCTTCCGATAAATCGTCGGCGCAACCAACTTGAAGGGCTGATCGAGACGCTGCAAACTCTCTGAATGCCCGATAAAAAGATAGCCGCCCGGCTTCAGGTAGCGATAGAACTTTGTG
>JANOMG010000020.1:0-1599 GCA_031420175.1 Nitrospira sp. | reverse complement strand
TATCAGACTGACATAGAGAACCGGAATCACGACCAGCGTGAGCAGAGTCGACGCGCCGACTCCGAAGAGCAACGAGACCGCGAGGCCCTGAAAGATCGGATCGAGAATGATGACGAAGGCCCCGACCATCAGCGCCGCCGCGGTCAAGAGAATGGGGCGCGTGCGGATGGCCCCGGCCCGGATCACCGCTTCCTGCAACGGCCAGCCCTCGCGTCGTTGCAGCTCGATAAAATCCACCAGCAGTATCGAATTGCGCACGATAATGCCCGCCAAGGCAATGAACCCGATCATCGACGTGGCGGTAAAATACGAGCCGGTGATCCAATGTCCCGGCACGATGCCGATCAACGTCAGTGGAATGGGCGCCATGATGACGAGCGGCGTGAGAAAGGACTGGAACTGGCCGACGATCAACAGATAAATCAGCAACATGGCGATGGCAAAGGCAATCCCCATGTCCCGGAAGGTCTCGTAGGTGATGTGCCATTCCCCGTCCCACTTCACCGCCAAGCGGCTCTCGGACCAGGGCGCCTTCGCGTAGTACTGTTCGATCTCATAGCCTTCCGGCGGTCGATAGGCCTTCAGCCGGTCACCGATCCCGAGCACCCCATACACGGGACTCTCCGCGTTCTCCGCACCGGGCCCGCCGACATCCCCGACGACATAGACCACCGGCTTCTGGTTCTTGTGGTAAATGGCCTTCTCTTCGATCGTCTGTTCCAACCGTAAGAGTTCTGACAACTGCACCATTTCACCGGTCGGTCGCCGCACGGCAATTTCGCCGAAATGTTCTAATCCGGTCCGCTCCGCCTGCGGCAGCCGCATGACGATCTGGACCGGACTTTTCTCCTTGGGAATATGCACCAGGCCGATCTGGTCCCCGCCAAGCGCCATGCGCAACGTCCTGACGATATCGTTGGACGGAACCCCCGCCAGCGCCGCCTTCGCATGATCGACGGTAAAGACATACTTGACCTGATCGTGCTCCATGAAATCGTCCACATCCACCACCCCGGGGGTCGCCTCGAACATGGCTCGCAGTTCCTTGGCCACAGCCCGTTGCCGGTCGTAGTCCGGTCCATAGACTTCCGCCACCAGCACCGATTGCACGGGAGGCCCCGGCGGCACTTCCACCACCTTCACGTTCGCCCCAAACTGGCGACCGATCTCCTGCACGGCTGGCCGCACCAGCCGGGCGATCTCGTGGCTCTGCGCCGACCGCTGATCCTTGGGCAGCAGATTAATCTGAATATCGGCTTGGTGGCTCCCCTCCCGGAGAAAGTAATGCCGGACCAGACCGTTAAAATTGAAGGGCGAGGCCGTCCCGACATAAGCCTGGTAGTCGCGAACCTCGGGAATCGTGCGCACATACTGGGTCACGGCCTTCGTCACCCGCGCCGTTTCTTCCAACGTGGTGCCTTCCGGCATGTCGACGACAACCTGCAATTCGCTCTTGTTGTCGAAGGGCAGCATTTTGACCGTCACGCTCCTCGTATAGAACAGCGCCACTGACGCGACGAGCAGCAAGCCGACCAGGGCCAGAAACGCATAGGCGAGCAATGGGTGCCGGAGCAGCGGCGTGAGGACTCGCTGATAGAA
>JANOMG010000019.1:0-2331 GCA_031420175.1 Nitrospira sp. | reverse complement strand
TGACCTTGAGCGATCGGAGCTTCGGAGAGCAGCTGAATATCGCCGGATCGTTCCAGGATCAGCATGTTTAGTTTACTGGCGGCATCCGTGGCTGCCTGCACCAGGCTATGGCCACTGGATTGGATCAACCGCTGCTGGATGGTGTGCAGGGCCCAACCCAGGCAGAGGAGCGTCACCATCGTCATGATGGTGAACACGAACAGGAGCCGAATGTGATGGCGGTCCATCCATTCGGGGAAGCGGTCTGCCGTAAATGGTGAGCGACGTGGTGTGTTCACGCGAGCAGTTGGACCCGAGCCAGTGTTGCGGCTGTCGGCGATGTGTGGCTGATTCTCCATCTGGTCTCGATCATGTTGAGTGCGTGTCTGCGTGTCACTGCTCCATCCTAAAGCAAGGGTGGCGTAAGGCAAGAAAGCGGTCACTTTTTGATGAGAGCAGAAGGCACAGATTGTCACTGATTACAATAGGATGTGATGAAACAGACGAACCGGTTGGGGGAGGCATTCGGAGGGGTCGACCAGGCCCTCCTGATTATGAGACAACATCAGTCTATGACGAGCATTTGGGTGGAGCATGAAACCGAGTCCCCACGTTGTCGTACCCCTGTCCAGACCACAGTGACTAGTAGAAAGAGGCTGTAGTGACTCTGTCTCCTTGGACGGCAAAACTGCGCGAGTGGCAAGCTCGCGCCGTATCCAGTGTCCTGACCCATACGCGCCCTGATTTTCTTGCGACGGCCACGCCCGCAGCGGGTAAAACCAGATTTGCCTTGCGCATTGCCCATCAGTACCTGGCTGATCGGGTGGCGACCCGTGTCTTGGTGATCTGTCCGACGAATCACTTGCGTACGCAATGGGCAACCGCCGCAGGCTTGGTGGGGATTCAACTGGATCCGGCGTTGACGAACGAGCAAGGCATCGAAGCGCGTGATTACCATGGCGCCGTCGTGACCTACCAGCAAGTCTGTCTGGCGCCTGGCGTGTTCCAGCGTTCCTGTCGAAATCGGCCCACGCTGCTCATTTTCGATGAGTTACACCATGCAGGCGAGGGCAAAGATTGGGGCAACGCCCTGCGGGAATCGTTCGACGACGCGGTTTTTCGCCTGGCCTTATCCGGCACCCCTTTTCGTTCCGATAACAATCCGATTCCCTATGTGCGGTACGAGCAGGGCGAGAGCCAGGCGGACTTTACCTATGGATATGCCGAGGCGATTCGCGAAAGCGTCTGCCGCCCGATTCTCTTTCCGAGCTACGAGGGGGAACTGACGTGGCTCTCTGAGGGGCGCGAACATCGAGCGACCTTTGAAGATGGACTCACGTTCGAGTTGCAGCGGGAACGGCTCAAGACTGCGCTGTTGCAAGACAGTTGGCTGGGCCCGGTTATTACGGACGCCCATGCCGAGTTACGTCGGCTTCGCAAACAAGAACAGCCCGATGCCGGTGGACTCATTGTCACGATGAATCAGGATCATGCCAGACAGGTCGCGGAACTGGTGGGTCGCATTACAGGCAGCCGTGCTCATGTGGCCATATCGGACGATCCATCGGCCTCGAAGACCATCGAGACCTTCTCGCAGCATAAGACCCAGCAATGGCTCGTCGCTGTGAACATGGTCAGCGAAGGCGTCGATATCCCGAGGCTTCGTGTCGGTGTCTATGCGACGAACGTCCTGACCGAGATGTATTTCCGCCAAGTTGTCGGGCGATTCGTGCGGATGCAGGAGGGATTGCCGAAGCCGCAACGGGCCTGGCTCTACCTGCCGAAGGATGCCACGCTGGTCCACTATGCCAAACGCATTAAGGCTGAACGCGACCATGTGCTGGAAGAGATCATGCCCTCCGTGCAGCGGACACTTTTCGGGACGGCTGCCACGTCGCTGAAAGAGTACATCCCCCTGCATGCGGTAGCCAGGATGGATACATTGATCGGGGCGGATGAGGGAGAGCCGACTCTTGATGGCAAGGGGTTCGTAGAGCCGCCGGTGGCGCTCCATGACAAAAAGAACGAACTGCGAGACCAGCATCGTTCCCTCGTCGGCTCGGTGT
Source organism: Nitrospira sp. (assembly GCA_031420175.1). GTDB lineage: Bacteria > Nitrospirota > Nitrospiria > Nitrospirales > Nitrospiraceae > Palsa-1315. The sequence continues at coordinate 286 of JANOMG010000019.1, read as the reverse complement.
CTCGAAAGACCGGCATTGATCATCGCCAACTCAATGCGGAACTCATCAAGCGAACAGGCGGCCGGGTTGAGCAAGCCACCGTCGCGCAACTGGGGCGCCGTATTGCGCTGCTGGAAAAGTGGCGAGATTCCGGGTTTGACGGCGGCCGGGCGAGAACCTAACTGAACCTACCGTCACGTCATCTGCCTCCTATCATTTCTCAGCTCCCTGCCATCAGCGATAGGCTGCTTGAGCTCTATCTCCAAGTGCAACACTTCAAGCCCTGATGGGCTAGGGTGTTGCCATG
>JANOMG010000018.1:0-3646 GCA_031420175.1 Nitrospira sp. | reverse complement strand
GGCCGGGAGCAAGATCCATCGCGTGGTCATGCACCTGAACTCCGGAGAGGAGAAGGCGCAGAAGGGAACGCTCAACAATATCAAGAATCTCTATGAAGCCATGGGAGCTGAACGAGTGAAGGTTGAACTCGTCGCGCATGGAGCCGGACTGTCGCTGTTCACCAAACACGATACGAAGCTGGCCGAAGAGCTGGCGAGGCTGAAGACCTCGTATGGGGTCGAATACACTGCCTGTTCGAACACGATGAAGGCTCAGGGCCTCACGCGGGCGGATTTGATCGATCAGGTGGATCGCACGATGCCGGCCATGGTCCGCCTGATGGAATTGCAAGAGCAGGGATGGGCGTACATAAAGCCGTAAAACGTGAAACGTAAGGCATAAGGAGTGAGGGGAACGGAAAGGAGACGCAGCTGGAAGTCCGCAGCAAGGCCTACACGTATCACACCGCGGTCAAATGGACGGAGCAACGCAAGTGCCGGGTCTTGAATCTTTTTTGATCCGCACTCCGACCCATAACCCCCCCTGCTCTCCATGACAATCCATCAGGGCGGGGCTATATTTCTGCCGTATGAGTGATTGGCGCGGCGAACTGCTGAAGGACTTCAACCAATGAAGGAGGCTGCCTTGCGATGCTGCTACGGCAGGCCGTAGCGGACTTGTTCGTGAGGTAGGCAACTGGTCCATGCGCTGTTAACCCGCATTACTCATGAGCGCTGCTACGACGAGCCTTCGGCCTCGCCCCTCGGACCCTCACCGTACTGCATGAGTACGCATCGGGTCCTCAGGTCTTCGCGCGCCGGTCTCGCGACGCGGCTCAGCGATTTCGCCACGAACCGTCATGAATAATGTGGGTTAGGGATGCAAGAAATTGTCTGGTCGCCAAGAATATCGCGTGCGAGTCGGAGACTACAGGATTGTCTATTCAATTGATGACGGCGAAAGGACCGTCTGGATCATAGCCGTTGGCCATCGCGGGGACATATATCGGTGAGGGTGTTTGTGAAGACCTGGAAGGAACCATCGGCTCTCAGGCCTGCCACAGGGAGGGGGGAGCTCGGCGGCAGTCTTAGACTTTGGAACTGGAGTCTGAGCCCAATCCTGAATTTTTCGCCGTCTACCCCAAACAAAGTAGCCCGTCATCTTTTTCTGCTCCGATCCATTTTATTTGCCCCTCCTCACACCCCATGCCGTGCAATGGCTTGCCGGCTCGCACTGACTCCTCCGGCAAGACTCATGGGGCGTTAATTGGATGTATGTACAGTGTGCGCACAATTTGATATAGTGGTTGCACGCACAAGGAGGCGCCACATGAAGCATTCGGAAACCCAAGCCGTCGGGGGGCGAGGGAAAACCATCAACCTCCGCGCCAGTCATAAACAGAAGGCCTTGATTGACCGGGCGGCGGAAGCGCTCGGCAGAAGCCGGTCTGATTTCATGCTCGACACCGCATGCCGGGAAGCGGAAACCGTGCTGCTAGATCGGCGATACTTCGCGCTCTCTCAAGAGATCTTCCAACGTTTTACCGCCCTGCTCGACACCCCACCCACGCGCAACCCGAAGCTTCAACGTTTCCTTCGGACCAAGGCCGTGTGGGACAAATGAGCGAGAGCCTCGATGCAATCAGGCCGCCCGAGAAATTGTCCGTCACACATGACCTGTTGAACTTTGATTCCGGAGAACCGGTACTGGATGACTGGCTGCGCCGACGCGCCCTTCACAACGAAGCGAGCGGAGCCTCGCGCACCTATGTTGTCTGTATGGGCAAGACCGTGGTGGGATACTATACGCTTGCCGTGGGCGCGGTGGCGCATGTGGAAGCGCCCGGGCGGGTGAGGCGCAATATGCCTGATCCGTTGCCGGTCATGGTGCTCGGACGACTGGCGGTCGATACGCGTCTCCAACGACGTGGCATCGGCAAAGGGTTACTGCGTGACGCGGTGCTGCGCACGGTGCAGGCCGCGGAGATCGCCGGTATCCGGGCGATTCTTGTCCATGCGATCTCAGAGCCAGCCAAGCGTTTCTATGAGAGGTGCGGATTTATGGCCTCGCCCATTGATCCGCTGACGGTCGTGCTGACGGTTGCTGAGGCGGGAAAAATCTTGAAGAAATCAGACTGAGACTCGTTTGCAGGCTGCGGAAAATCCATTTTGGCGCAGCAGAACTTCGATGGTCGGCACGTTCTGGAGAACAGGACACGACCCCGCAGTATAGCCGCGCGAGACAGGTGGGACGAGCGAGGGTTCGAGGTCAGAAGTTCGAGGTTTTGAGAGCTTCGAACCCCGAACTTCGGATCGCCCATGAGGTGATTCTCTCGCCCACCTTGCACGTCGCGCCTTTCTCGCGCGTCTCGCTCGTCCCGCGCCACGGCCGAGTTCACCTACCGCCGATGAATGTCATTCCAGCCGCGAGAAATAGAATATCCCGGTTTTCTCTCACTGCCTTAATCCGCGCTCCGAATAAGTCAATAGTCATACCTGACTCCGAATCCTGTTCCTTCAACAAACAGGCTGCGCCATCCCCTCTTACAATTCCTCTTGAAGGACGGGCCGCAGGGGCGGGAAAAAGGTTCCTTTTTCTCGGTCATGTGCGTTGCAAGACCTGACCCTACCTTTTGTTGTTCCAGCCCAGGACGTCGGACTCGCGGACGAGAACGAGTTCCTTACCGTCCAGATCGACTGGGGTCGTTCCGTATTTCTCGTAGAGGACCTGATCGTCCGGTTTGAGGACCGTGGGATTGAAGACCTTTTCTTCTTTCCCTTTGGGTTTACTTCCCCACTTCTTTTCCGGTGTTTCCCAGCGTCCCTTCCCCACGGCCAGGACCTTTCCTTCTACAGGTTTCTCCTTGGCCGTATCGGGGATGACCAACCCCCCTGCGGTCTTTTCCTTGGCCTCCGACGGTTCGATTAGTACCCAATCCTGTAACGGTTGCATTCCCATGGTGATTCCTCCTCCTTTGGTGCTGATTATAGAACTCTTCGCTCTATTTTGCGGTTCTTCCGGAACGAGCGTGGGTGCCTGGCTTTCGAAGATTCCCTCCCTGCACCGAGGCCGAAACAAAGTAGCCTGTCACCTTTTTTCTCCTGGTCGATGACAAGGCCTAGACGGTTTTCGGATCGTTCTGCTGCCTGGGAGCGCGAACGCGAATCTTGTGTTCGGTCGCCACGACAAAGCATTGCTTCCAGGCCTCAACGTTTCAGTTTGAAATAGGCTTTGGACCCGCCTCACGAGCGCCTTGCGACCGGGGTCCCGCAAGCGCACGAGTAGAAGGCCATGGTGGGTGCCGGGCGCAAACCGGCGAACGTCAGAAAAGTCCAAATCCTGCGTGATGAAAAAGCGACCGGCTAATTGTGCCGCGTGCCAGACGTGGGCGTCATCCTGTCCAGCCAAGCCCTCCTGTGGAACGGTATCGGTCTCATGTCCCTGTTGGCTGAGAATAGACCAGAGTCTGAGTGACAAATTCTCGTCGAGCGTGATCCTCACTGAATATCCGGCACGCTCTGGACCGGCATGTCTTTCTCGGCGGAAGCGGCGGCGAAGGCGATCACGGCGCGGAGATCCTCTTCCTTGAGCGTGGGAAAGTCTTCAAGGATTTCCTCTGTCTTCGCGCCCTCCGCGAGGCTCGCCAAGACCGTCCGCACGGTCACC
>JANOMG010000017.1:0-21291 GCA_031420175.1 Nitrospira sp. | reverse complement strand
CCATCAGCGCGAGCAGCCGCTCGGTGCTGACCGCGTCCGACGGGTAGAGCACGGCGCAGCCGCCGATGGCCCGCATCATCGCCAGGTCTTCGAGCGCCATCTGCGACGGACCGTCCTCGCCGATCGAGACACCCGCATGCGACCCGGCCAGCTTGATGTTGTTGCCGCCGACCGCCGCCATGCGGATGAAATCCGCGGCGCGGGTGAAGAACGCCGCAAAGGTCGCGACGAAGGGAATCTTGCCGCAGGCGGCAAGCCCGGCTGCTGCACCAAGCATATTTTGTTCGGCGATGAAGTTTTCGAAAAACCGATTTGGAAATTTCTTGCCGAATTTGTCTGTATAGGTTGAGTTCTTGACGTCGGCGTCGAGTCCGACCACCAAGGGGTTTGTTGCGCCGATGGCTTCGAGCGCGACGCCGAAGGCTTCGCGAGTCGCGGCAGAGTCGCCGAGCTTATAGGGTGACGGTGGCAGCGCGGTGGTGGCGGTGACGACCGATGCTGAGGCGGTGGGTTTGACGGTCTGAACGGTCCCATTGCCGGGCTTCAGCTGCTTGGTCAACTCATCGAGGGTCTTTTGCAGGTCCTCTCCCTTGGGCACTGGTTTCCCGTGCCAACTCGGGCTGTCTTCCATAAACGAAATGCCGTGGCCTTTGAAGGTCTTTGCGAGCAGAACGGTTGGCTGGCCTTTCGTGCGTGCCGCTTCATCGAAGGCGGCAACGAGGGCGGCAATATCGTGTCCATCGACGACGATGGCATGCCAGCCGAACCCTGACCAGCGCGCGCGGTATCCTTCCATATTATGCTGCAGCATGGTGGGGTCGCTCTGTCCCAACCGGTTCACATCGACAATGGCACAGAGATTATCCAATCCATGATGGCGCGCGACTTCGGCCGCTTCCCAGACAGATCCTTCGACGGATTCGCCGTCACCCATGAGGACGTAGGTGCGGTGATCGAGCTTATCGACGAATTTGGCATTCAGGGCGATGCCGATGCCGACCGGAAGGCCTTGACCCAACGAACCTGTTGCCATATCGACGAACGATAAGCGGGGCGTCGGGTGTCCTTCAAGGTCTGAAGTCAAGGTGCGTAATTTCAAGAGATCGCTTTTGGGGAAGAGACCCGCCTCCGCCCATGCCGCATAGAGTAATGGCGCGGCATGGCCTTTCGACAGGATGAACCGGTCGCTGTTCGGGGCTTTGGGATTCTTGGGGTCATAACGCATGACCGAGAAGAAAAGTGTGGCGACGATGTCGGCGGCGGAGCAGCAACTGGAGGGATGGCCGCTGGCTGCTTCAGTCGTGGCTCGGACGCTTTCGATGCGGAGTTGCGTGGCCTTGTTCTGAAGCGCAGTGAGGGTATCGGGCGAAACGGTTGAACTGGCCATCGGAACTCCTTTCAGGATTGATTACCGAGGAAGCCGGCACATACTTCTCTAGTTCAGAGATCGGTTGCAACGCGGCGGGGCTTGAGGCTAACAAAAAATAAATGTGGGAGTCAATGAAAGGATCTGTGCAGATGGGATGAGGAATAGAGGTGCTGTTCAGGCGATCAGTCGGTCTACACGGAGGGGGGAGGAGTGACGGTCGACACTTCACTTGAGCAGGCACTCTCTAGTCCGTTATAGGCACTGACCGTAAAGTAGTAGAGGGTATTAGAATCAAGGTTTGTGACCGTGGCTGATGGGGAGGTAACTTGCACGGAACTTTCGTAGGCGCAGCTGCCCGGTTGTCCTGGTGTTTGACGTCCGTAATAGACGAAGTAGGCTATGACTGAGGAGTCAGAGATCGGACTCCATGCGAGAGACGCGGTGGCTCCTACCGGTGCCGCTGATCCCCCTCCGCCATTACCAGGAGTCACCGTGACACTGGGATCGCTGCCAGTCTCTCCTCCTCCTCCGCATCCAGTCAGCAGGGGGATCATGGTGAGAAGAAGTCCCGCAATGATTGTGGTGAGGCGTAATTGAGGCTTGCTGAATGAGGTCATGTGCTGCTCCATTGAAACGTGTGTTGTTCTGCTCCTGTTCCGTGTCGTCTGCTTCGGCGTGATGCAGGCAAGAAGGAGATTGTAGCTGTACATGAGCAAGACATATGCCAGTAATAGATATTGCAAGTAGTTGATTTGTATGCTTGATTTAATCGCGATGTCGTTGCGAAAGATTATGCCTTTTGTAGACATGTAGGATGGACCATGCAGATCTCGTCTGATTCGAAGCGGACTGTTCTGATACGCATGCAGTTCACCTACCGTGTGCGCGTATGAGTGGGGGATTGCGGTGAGAGCGAAGCCGAGATCAATGTGATCTAGCTTGTATGTATGAGTTTGTGAGCCGGTGTTTGGATCAAGGGTGTGGCATGTTAGGCAGATATGGCCTACCGAGGGGAGTCAGCGTTGCGAGAAGGAAGCGACGATGAGGCGAGGTGATAGATGGGGTATCGTGTCATACTCTATTCGCAAGTGGTTCGGTTGCTGGGCAAGCGGGGTACACATACGGGTCGCAGTGGGTTGAAAATGCAGGGGCGCGCTCAAAACCAAGTGCACCATGTTTAGGAGACTAGGTGCAGGGGTACTATCTGCACGCCGTTGAGTCTTCAAGCTCGGACGAGGAGCCACACGCAACTAGAGAGGGGCCTCACCCCGGCTGCGTTCGATCTCAGGCCGCAGCCTGCGGCGCTGGTTGTATTCGGTCATTGAGACCGCCCCGATATAGCATGTTCAAAGAGCCAGCCTAACTGGTTTTTTCTGCGCTGCTCAAAAGAGGATCAACAATTGTCGCGATACCTTCGAAGGCAGGAGGCTAGACGCAGTTTCTGGCAGCCTTCTCTATTTCGCAGAAAAGACTTCCACCTCATGAATGGTTTCCGACCTCGTGTTCGAGTCGATGCCCCGGTCACTTTTTCCGGTAGACATTCAGTCCGACTTTTTCCTCGCGATCCGGAATGGTCACATTCCCTTCCGTTGAGGCGATGATGATCGTCTTCCCCGAAGCCGAGGGCCCGAATTCTTTGGATAGGTCGACTTTGATGGTCAATATGGTTCCTGCAATGGTCATCTCGACGTTTTTCATGCTGTGGCCTCTCAGTGATGGACGAAGCGTGAGTACGCGCTGTCAGAATAATAGTGCAACCTGTACCGCGGGTAGGGGAGGAAGTCAATCGACGGCAGAGCCTTCCGCAGTCTCCGTCCGACTTTCATCCACCGGCAAACACCGGCCGAAAGCCGGCGTTGGTTAAGATGCGAGCGACGGTTTCTCGCTGGTCACCCTGAATCTCGATCCGTCCCTCCTTGAGGGTGCCTCCGGCCCCGCAGGCCTGTTGCATTTCCTTGGTCAGGCGATTTTTCTCAGCCTGCCCGATGCCGAGAAACCCCGTGACGATCGTGACGGTTTTGCCGCCGCGGTGCGCGGTCTGGCGAATGATATCTACTCGTCCACGGTTCTTCGTTGGCGCGGCAGGTTTCGAATCAGTCTGGGCGGGGCTGTCGGCACCCTGCCGCGCGTCCGGAGTCGATGGCAGCCCCACATTCTTCAGGGCTGCAAAAGGACTGGTCCAGACGATCGGGTCACCACTGATGGGAATACGTTTCTTGTCTTTCATTGTCGTATCCCCATGCAGCAGGGTGGCCTGTCGTGCCCGCGTTAACGTTCAAACGGGGTTGAAGCACGTTTCAACATGGTCAATTCCACGTGCGGAGTGTTCTTTCCATCCGCCATCCAGATCTGTCCTTCTTGAATGGTGCATTGCAGTTGCATGTTGGAATGGGCGAGCTGGGCCAAGGCGCGGCTCCCGTCAAGCGGCAGATTCATCACGGTCAGATTATTCAAGCGAGCCAAGGAAGTCAGGTTTTTCTCCCACCATTGATCGGCGCCGCGACCGCCGTAGGTATAGAGGTAGACTTGTCTCGCGCGGCCGCAAGCCTGGCGAATGGATTTTTCATCCGGCTGGCCCACCTCAATCCAGAGGTCGATGGCACCCGTCAAATTCTTGAGCCAGAGTGCGGGCTCCTCGTCGGTGCTCAGTCCACGGCCAAACGATAACGCCTCATGCGCGTGTAGGGCAAAGGCCAGCAGACGCACCATCATGCGCTCGTCGGTCTCGGACGGATGACGCGCCAGGGTCAGCGTATGGTCCTCATAGTACTGGCGGTCCATGTCGGATATCTGCAGAGTCGCTTTGTAAATGGTGGCGTTCGAGGCCATGGATTCGTGGTTCCTTGATTTTTGAAAGATTGAGCGAAATGGTGAGGACACCCTTCGCCCGCTTAGTCTTTATAGGCGATGTACCACCCCTCAACCCGCTCTCGCGCCCAGGGGGTTTTGCGGAGAAAGGTGAGGCTGGATTTCACGCTGGGGTCGTGGAGGAAACAGCGGATCGGGACGCGCCGCCCCATTTCGGCCCACCCATGCTGCTCGACCAGCTCTGTGATGATGGTCTCAAGCGTGATCCCGTGCAACGGGTCGCGTGGGTGAGAAGTGCTCATGAGCGAGTGGCGAATGACATGGGGGTGATGGCCGAAGATGACACGTTGACAGCCTATAGCATAGAGCACGAATGGGGAGCCACTGGTCTATAGTTTATGGCCAAAGCGAAAATCGCGAGACGTGCAGGAAGAGCGCGAAAAGCAAGATGCGATGAGTTCGGATTTCCACCTTGTCTCGCCCGTCTCGCGTGTCCTATCATAATCGTCGGTGACACACCAGACGAAGGCTATGTCTTGCGCTTGCATACATCCGCGAGATGAGCAAAGGGCTGAAAGGTCGAGGGCTGATCTTGTACACGGCCAGGCGTCGCCTCACCAGACGGGTCGGCCACCTGAGTTCGTTGGTGCTCATTGTCGTGGCAGTAGAGACAGAGCAACTCCCAGTTGCTTCCATCGGGTGGATTGTTGTCGTGGTTGTGGTCCTTGTGATGGACCGTGAGCTGGCTCAGCTTCTTGCCGTCAAATTCGCGCCCGCAGTGCCCACAGATCCACGGAAACATCTTGAGCGCTTGCTCTCGATAGGTCTGTTGCAGCTGAGACTGTGTGCGCCCTGTCATGTGAGCCTCCTGGCGGACGTTTTAGCATCCTGCTAGACGTTGAAGCGGAAGTGCATGACATCGCCGTTCTGGACCACGTACTCTTTGCCTTCCAGCCGCATCTTCCCTTTTTCCTTCGCGCCCGCTTCGCCCTTGCAGGCGATGAAGTCGTCGTAGCTAATGACTTCCGCGCGGATGAAGCCCTTCTCGAAATCGCCGTGGATGACGCCGGCGGCCTGTGGGGCCGTATCGCCGATATAAATGGTCCAGGCACGGACTTCTTTCACGCCCGCGGTAAAGTAGGTCTGCAGGCCTAGCACCTGGTAGGCCGTGCGAATCAGGCGGTTGAGCCCCGGTTCGGCCATGCCGGCATCGGTCAGGAATTCAACTTTTTCTTCGTCTGAGAGCCCAGAGATCTCCGACTCCAGCGCGGCGCAAATGGCCACGACGGGGGCCCCCTCGCGCGCAGCGAATTCTTCCATGCGGGTCAATAAAGGATTATTCGAAAACCCTTTTTCAGCCACGTTGGCCACGTACATGACGGGCTTGATGGTGAGCAGGCACAGCGGCTTCAGCAAGGCGAGCTGCGCCGGATCCAGTTGCATCGTGCGGGCGGGCTTGCCCTGGTTCAAGCAGGCTGCCACCTGATCCAGTAGTTCGCCAAATTTGGTGGCGTCTTTACTATTGCCGGAACGCGCGAGCTTTGAGTTCCGTTCCTGCGCTTTCTCCACCGTCGTCAGGTCCGCCAGCGCCAGTTCGGTGATGATGGTGGCAATGTCGGAAATTGGATCGACCTTGCCTGCCACGTGAACCACGTTATCGTCCTCGAAGCAGCGCACCACATTCACAATCCCGTCGGTTTCGCGAATGTTGGCGAGGAATTGGTTACCCAAGCCTTCGCCCTTCGAGGCCCCCGCGACCAGGCCCGCGATGTCCACGAACTCGGTGGTGGCATATTGCATTCGCTGCGGCTTGACGATGTCGGCCAGCGCTTGCATTCGCGTATCCGGCACTTCCACGATGCCGATGTTCGGCTCGATGGTGCAGAAGGGATAGTTCTCCGCCGCGATCCCCGACTTGGTCAGCGCATTGAATAAGGTAGACTTGCCCACGTTGGGCAGCCCGACGATTCCGCATTTCACACTCATGATAATTCCTTCACATTAATGGCGATGCCGTTTGAGCCGTCCCGTTTCCAACGAGCCTTCGAATCTAGGGGGGAAAGAAAAACGGACCGCGCATTCTACTGTTTCAGAGGCGGTCAGGTCCACCCCTCCGTGCCCGAATGAAGATACGAGCTGATGGCGTATGGCAAGAGCGGGAAGCGTCATTCGTACAGCGTGAAGGATATATTGTGGGAGCGCGAAGCTAAGAGCTCATGCCGTATAGCACGGATAAGGACAGGCCGGTAGGTGTTCTACGGGCATGCTATCGGCCATAAGCCATGCGCCATATGCTCTTCTCTCCGGACGAGAGACGAACCAAGGGGTCGGCTTCACGATTGGCCTGGGGTGGGCCGTCAGAGTAGGGGGAGGTTTCTTAGGCCGCGACGGATCTATTCGCATGCACCATCTTGATTACACCGCTTTTGAGGACCATCTCGCAAATATGATTGAGGCGCTCGATATGTTCGTAGGCGGCCCAGGGATCTGTCGCAACTGCGCACATGCCATGGTTGGCCTGTCCTACGATATCGAAGGCAAGAGCCCCGTCCTTCCCGATGACAAAGCATTCAGCCGTCACGTCCGCCAATTCACGCGACAAGGCTGGCAAGGCGGGCACCGTCGGCCCCACTCTGGTATAGCGCGAGATTTCAGGAAACTCTGCGCTGATGGCCTGCAAGTCCAAGCCGGCATAGATGGCGGCCACGATGTGAGTGGCGTGGACATGCACAACCGTTCTGGTTTTTTTGGTATCGCGCTGCAAGTTCCAGTGCATCCAGAGCTCTCCGGACGGCTGCTGGTCATCACGGACGTTTGGAATCAGTTTGCCTGTCAGCGGTTCTTTCACAATCTCGATCCGCACGACATGTTCCTGGTGCACAATAGTCTTCCGCCATCCGGAGGGGATAATGTAGAGATACTTCCCTTCGCGCTTCCGCATACTGATGGTCCCGTCTCTCGTCGTAATCCAACCCCGCTCATACACGCGCCGCATGACGTCGCCAATTGCTGTCAGCATATTCGCTCCATAGGTATGCGTCTTCTACGATAGCGTATCGGTATTGCTCACCCTGCTCTTGAGGGGATTACCTGGTGTGTTGTGTTTGTTGCGAGTATCCGGTTGAAGCAGACAAACCACATCGCCTCGGCAAGCTACGAACGACGAAGCAGAGGACGACGGGGCTAAGCCAGTGTATCTTGTCTGTGAGGTCTCTCTTGTTGCTCTTGTTGAATGAAACCAAAGAAACCAGAAAGACGAGATAGCGCAGAAAGGCCAGGTCAATCAGCTCCCTCTGACGCCTCCACAGAAAACGATGGCAGGTGATAACCAGAGAGAAATGTCGGCTTCGGCGGTCTTATACGAAAGGAACGGACCTATGAAGCGGTCGAAGTTTTCGGCGGTGCAGATCATGTATGCGATTCGACAGGCCGATACCGGCACCCCCGTCGGCGACTTCTGCCGGCAGATCGGGGTGAGTGACGCCACCGTCTATGCCTGGAGGCAGAAGTACGCGCACCTGGACATGAGTGAACTGCGTCGGCTCCGGCAGTTGGAGGCAGAAAACAGCCGGCTGAAACGGCTGGTCGCCGACCTCTCGATCGACCAGCATATACTGTCGGAGGCCCTGCGAAAAAAAAGTCTAAGGCCCGCACGCCGTCGAGAGATGGCGTCTGGTTTTAGGCACCTTTCAGGTCTGTTGCATGCGGGCCTGACGCTTGACGTAGTTCGGGCGAGACTCCTGGTATCGACGGAGCCTCGCGAAGGATCAATCAGGTCTCCGGATATGGATTCGAGATCTCGCCCATGCCCGCCAGCGGTTTGGGTGCTTGCGCATCCGGGTGTCTTGGAACGGGGCCAACATCAGTGCCAGAACGATCTCCTCTAGGACTGTCTGCTTTTCAGGGGAACGTACGCCATCAGCCATACGCTCGTATCCCCATCGAGATGCGTTTCACGAGCGAGAGCCCCCTCCAAAGGTAGGATATCGCCCACCGTGCGTGCCTCGGTACAATCCGCCATCATGGAGGCTGTGATGGCGCCACTTCATTATTCTCGGACCTATCATCGGTTCCCGCTGTTCTACCCTGTCATTTTCGGTGGGGCTCCATTTGTCGGCGAAGGCATCCTGACTAACCTGTCGCTGATGGGGTGCTCCGTTATGTCCGATCGAGAGGTCCTTTGCGGTAGTGACGTGCGTGTGAGTGTCCTGCTCCCTAACCATCCTCAGGCGTTGTCCGTTGAGCTCGGCACGATCAAATGGGTCAAGGGTCATGAGTTCGGGGTGGAGTTTCTTCGCCTGCCCCTTGAGGCACGGCAACGGCTGAATAACACACTGCGCATTGAACTCATCCAATTTTTGAAGACCCGTTCTGGGAAAAGCGAATTCCAGGACGTGCTCAGTCAGAATAAGTAGGTGTTCGGGAACACGAGCCTATCGCGTATGGTCCGGAACGGAGAGTAGCCAGTCTTAGCTCGCAGCTATCCGCCATGAGCCACAGGCTCTGATCCTCAACGATCGCTCTGTTCGACGCGGCTCACATGTTACCAAAGATCCGAGGGCAGGATCTCAACCTAGGGGGCGAGATCCGTTGTGTTTCAGAAAGCTAACCTCGCCAGTCCTCCACTTTCTCCAGCGTAGTTCACCTCACAAGATAGAACCATTTTACACGTGGTCATACGCTGCGTCTGTGTCTCGAAAATGTATTGGTCGTCATGCGATCCATTTTTTCCTGGAGGGTATACTCTGGCTGCGTGACAACCTCTAGATAGGATGCAATATTGACGATCGATCCTACTCCTGACCGTGAAATTTCTCTGTCTTTCGACAACCAGCGAGCGGTCGTGTCGCCCTGGGGCGCGGCCTTGCGGCGGTACGTTCTGTAGATACCGACGGCAGCGACCGCGACATCCTGTGGGGCTATTCAGGCGGTGGGAACAAGCAGGGGGGGCAGGGAGATGTGTGAATTCCATTTCCTGGACGCGTCGCTGAGGGCCGCTATTCCTTCGATGGACAGGCGTTGCAACTCGAACGGAACGACAAAGAAGGGCCGAATGCGATCCACGGGTTTGTCCGGACCTTGCTCTGGAAGACTCTTCAGGCTGACTCGCACGAGGTCTCATTCGATATCCACCTCGATGCTGAGACGTACGGTCGACGAGGCTATCCATGTGCACTCGGCATTCGCGTCACCTACAGCCTCGATCGCTAGGGTTTGTCTTGTGCGTTTGCCGTGCAGAACGTGGGGAAGCAGACGGCGCCTGTCGGGGTGGGGTTTCATCCCTCTTTCACCGTCGGCACCGCTCTCATTGATGAGGCCGAAGCGAAGATCCCTAGTGCGGGGTACCTGGAGTTCAATGAACGGCTCGCGCCGACCGGGACCATCGTTTCCGTGGTGGGAACGGAGTGGGACTTTCGAAACTATCGCCGGATCGGCAATCGCCGGTTCAATCACTGCTACGTTCAGCTCAAACGTGATGCGGAGGGAATGGCCACGGCGTCACTGCGCCATGGGGAAAACGGTCGCGTCATTGAGATCGTCATGGATCGTTCGTTTTCCGCTGTCGTCGGCTACAGCGGCGACGCCATTGCCGAGGCTCCGCGGCGTACGTTCGCCATCGAACCAATGGCCTGCGCGACGGATGCCTTCAATCATCCAGAATGGGGCTTGAAGCGGCTGGCTCCGGACGAAACATTCTCAGGACACTACAGGGTGAGATCCCGGTAGCATGCGGGGCTCCTCCATCTAGACCGTACCTGTCTCCCGCACTAGAATCTCACGGTGCATCATTTCATTGTGAGCCTTTGCCAGCCGACGTTGAAGCCGAAGTTGCGGCTGTATGTCGTGGCCGGATAGTATTGCGTGGGAAGTAACCGCGCGGTGCAGCTGTAGCCGTGAGGAGGTCTGGAGGTGAATCGATGACCGAGGGCGCGAACAATTCGAACCCTCCTCAGCCGGCTGAATTGGTTGTGAGTGCTGAACGGCATCAACGGCTCCATGATATCGTGCTGTACGTCAAGGCCCTCCATCATTGTATCGATCCGGACATATACCGCATTTCACTCAAGAAGTTGGAGGAGTTGGAATGGTGTGTCGAAGGGATCGAGTTTGAATCTGAGGAATGTCATGAACATCTCGGGTTCACCATGAAGGTGTCCTGGGAGGACCTGTGGTTTCTGGAAACCGTCGTCAGGGCGGCGGATACCTATTCGCACAGAGCATCCACCGGCTGGCGGGTTGAGGGGATTACCGACCAGGGGTTTGACGATTTATTGAAGTGGCTGGCAGGATCGGAGAACGAGTTGTTTCGATCGAAGATCAACACGTGATCGATCCCCTTTTCTTCTTCCCGAACTGCGTAGTCTCCTGATGCTCTTTAATGATCGAGGATGAATTCTATGATGACACGATATGTTCACATCGGTCGTATGGCGCTTTTCATGGGCTCTGTGCTCCTCTTCACTGGTTGTGCGGCTTCACAGCCCGCTCCATCTGAGGGGCACGGCAAGCAGTTCACGACGATGTGGGAGGAGATTTACGGTCGGCTGAAGCCGGAAATCGATAGCGGCAATATTTCCCTCGAACGTGGTCCGGCCACGTTGGCCAGTTCTTCTTTGATGCATGATCAGGCGGGTATACCTTCTGATGGTGCGGTGCCGTCCTCGTCTCCAGCAGCGGACGGTACGCCTGGATCGGGAGCGACGTCGCGTGAGTATATCCGCATTCGATTCACCGATCGTGTGCTCTTTGACTCGGGCGATGATCAGATCAAAGTCGGCGGGGTCGATGTGTTGACCAGGCTTGGCCGTATTTTGGCAGGGGAGCAGGGGCTCGATATCGTCATCCAGGGCTATACGGACAATGCGTCCATCCGCGAGCGCCTCCGCTCTCGATTTTCTGACAACATGGCCCTTTCTCAGGCCAGAGCGGCGAACGCCGCGCAGATACTCCGGAGTAACGGTGTGGCCCATGAGAGCGTGCGGTTGGAGTGGTTTGGCGAGAGCCGTCCCATCAGCAGCAACGAATCCGAGGATGGGCGTCGGCGAAACCGCCGTGTCGAAATCATGATTACCCCGAAGTAACTGCATGGCGCAGAGACATTCGGCACTGCTCTTCGCCGGGGCACTGCTTCTCTTCACTCGCTGATGCGCGCGATGAGAGGCTTCTTGTCGCCTCACCAGCGAGTGACAACACAGGAGACAACGCCTGGTGGCTTCGTAAGGGTCTTGCGTGAAAGACCAGTGGTGATTTTCTCACCCGTATCGTTGCGCTCAATCACGTAGGGGATCTAGCAGGAGCCATTGCCGAGTATCGAGCCGCGATCAGCCGACAGACCCGGTCCTGCACATCGAGTATGCTGATGCCCTCCTGGCCGGTGGAGAGCGAGCCGCCGCCACTGCCGCTCGTATCGGCAGGCCCTGACCCTGTTACCCCGGACCAGCGATCAGTCAGACACCCGCAGCCGTATTACCCTTCACCTGCAGCAGCGTACACCGTAACGCGATGACTCATGGCAGACCTAGGCCTATCTCTGTATGACGCAGATCTCGTCAGGTGGGAGTCGAGGCCGTACCGGAGTCCGTGCGGGTGTGGGTCTTACGATGGCTTGGGAAACGACAGAATACGGAACCGGACTTCATCGACAAGTGTGTCGGCGGTGGTGTGTTCTCCTGCGAACAACCCACAATGGTAGAGACCCGTTGCCCATCCACCTTGAGGAGGGGTGAACATGAAATAGCCGGATTGGTCATTCATGGTCGTCAAGACTCGGTCCTGTGTCACGGCTGTTTGCTCTCCCACCATTCCGGATGCCTCCAGCCCACAACGCGCAGTGAGGGGCAAGGCATCGAACGAGGCTGAGACCAGTCCAAAGACTAAGTAGACCTCTTGTTGTGTGGTGGGAAAGCTGTCTCCCTGACTTAACGGAATAAACTCATGGGCGCCGGTCGGAAAATCATCCCGCACGATTTTGCTCGCCGGGATGACAAATCGAAACCAACTAAAGTCGGCGTCTCTGCCCATGAGCGAGGCCCTTGGGTCCAGTGCCTTTTGTGACTGGAAGCGTGCGGCGACTTTCGCGTAGAGCTCTTCCTCCGGAGAGATGGCGGAAGGTGCAGGGTCCACGGAGACGGCGCGGTCTGCCGCCTCATGGTCCACCAGCTGTGCCAACTCAGGAACATGGGGCCGCACCTTCTCGAGCCATTGTGCAATTTTCTTTTTATCGAGTACCCGGGTATCCGGCGGGAGCTGAATGTTCTTGTTGGCCTGTTCAAACTCAACCGCCGCGTTATAGAGGGTTTGGAAATGGACAAATGCGTCTTCCCACTGTTCCAACTCCACGAGACATTGTCCCATCCGAAAGACCGTATCCACATAGTCTTCTTCGCTGGGATCCAGGTTGGAGACCTTTCCAAACACCGTCAATGCATCCTTGCACCGGCCGAGCTGCATGAGGGTCAGTCCCAATTGATGGTTGGCGAGGGGATCGTTGGGGTTGAGGGTCAGCAGTCGTTGATAGATCGGTTCGGCCTCCTGATAGCGGCCCATCGAGAAGAGTCTCCAGGCCTCTGCGCGGATCGACGCCCATTCCTTGCGCTGGGCGCCGGTCATGTCCTTGGTGAGCACCGGGTCGAAGCGTCGGCCTCGATCGATGGAGGTGCCATGAATTTGTGAGAGCAGATTCCTGGCCGGGAGCTCCAGCGGAGAACCGGGGGGGACTTTGTGCAGCACATACTGCACGTCCGCCTCTGCGCCGTCATAGTCCAATACGTCAAACCGTGCCCGGGCCAACGTCAATCGCCAGCCGAGCAAATCCGGAACGAGTGCCACGGCCTTCTTATACGATTCGAGCGATTCCTCAAGGCGATCGAGCTTTCGGAGTTCTTGCGCCAGGCGCAGATGGACCAAGGGATTCTGAACATCGATCCGTGCGATGCGTCCTAACTCGGCGATGGACTCCTCTCCCTGTCCTGACCGGGTCAGCACACTCCACTTGGCCCATCGGACATCCAATGCGGTCGGTGCCTTGGCGAGGACGGTCTCGTAGGCCTCAACTGCTTCATGTGGGCCTCGTGATGTGGCGAGGATATCACCGCGTAATTTCAGGAGCGTGAGCGCGGCAGGATGATCTTGAATGCCCTGGTCGAGGATCTCGAGCGCCGCGGTTGTCGTGCCGCCTTCCCACACCGTTCTCGCATGTTCGGCGATGTGCTTCTCCGACGGTGTCAGAGAATCCTCCGCGAACACAAGTGAGCCCGTCGTCAATGTCAGCGCCAGCGGCACTGCAAGGAGCGTTGAGAAGGAGTGAGACCGTGGCTGGATGTCAGTCTTGTGCATCTGGGATGGAAACGATCTATTCATGAATGTGAAAATTGCTCTTGGCTGACAAGTACTATACCAAGAAAAAATATGATGGTAAAAGACACTGTGCATGGAAGTCCGTCTCTCGCCGCTCGGTGATCCGGCATCGTGACAATCTCTGTGGCCGTGCTACACTCCTGGCCCCATGTTTGACGTCATTCTCTATCAACCGGAAATTCCCCCGAACACCGGCAACATCATCCGACTCTGCGCCAATACTGGCGCCAGGCTGCATCTGGTGAAACCGCTGGGTTTTACGCTGGAGGATAAGCAATTATTGCGAGCAGGGCTGGACTATCATGAATTTGCCACGATCACGGTTCACGAAAGCTGGCCCGAATATGCTGCTAGCGTGAAGGATGGCCGCCTGTTCGCCGTATCCACCAAAGGCACCCAACGGTACGACCTGGTTGACTATGCCGCCGGCGATGCCTTTGTGTTTGGGCCGGAAAGCCGCGGGTTGCCGGCTGAGATTCTGGGGGCGGTTTCAGAACAACAGCGTATCCGCGTACCCATGGTCCCGGGAAACCGGAGCCTCAATCTCTCCAACACAGTGGCGGTGATCATCTACGAAGCGTGGCGGCAGATCGGATTTGGAACGAGGATTTGAACGGACGGTTCAGCGTCGTTCGTCTTCCGCTGTAGGTCTGAAATGTTTCACTTTTTACATCTCATGTTGCATGGAATAGGGCTTTCCATTCAGTGCTCAACTCCTACAAATCGTTTTCTGTGAGGCAGAGGCCAAGTCCCTGCTGCTCGGCAAAGTGGTAGGCATAGTGCAGGGCTGCCAGATTGGCGATTCGTTCCTCTGCCTCGTCCCGGTTATCCGAATAAATGATCGTAATTCCAAATCGCGCTGTCAGAGCATCCAAGAAATCCATCATGCCGTTCTTGTGATATTGGCCGAGCCGCCCACCGCCTTTGGTGGACTGAAGCGTGCCCTCGATGACGAGAAACCGATGTGGGTAGTCCAGGAGCGGTTCGAGTTCTTGGAAAAATGGCGACCGGTTATCGGAGGGATTCGAGAAGATCGTGTTGAACTCTTCCGCGCGCCGACGTTCGAGACAGAAAATTTCTGGTGCTTCGGCAATGGCGTAATCACCTGCCGGAAGCGTCTGCCGAATAGTTCCAGCGATGCGGACGAGATGTTTAAACTCATAGGGGAGGTGCTCGTGGCTGTCGACGAGCATCGTAATGGCCGGCACCATGCTTTTGGGTTGGCCCTGCCGTGAGAGTATCAGGAGCGACTGGGGCCCACGAGGACCCTGGCGAGACCGTGCAGTCTGTTGAGAGCGTGGCGGAGGGGAGGCGTAGGATTCAGACGATGGGCCTGATGCAGGGGATGGGCGTGGCGGTTGCCTGTGGAAGGTCGAGGGCTCGGTCGTGGCATCGTAGCGTGCGCGCGCGATGGGGTCACTCAGGGTTTGATAGGCTTGGTTGATCAGTTGTGTCCGGGCTTCCGCTTTCCGGTGCAATGTCGGGGAATGGTTGAAGCGGTCCGGATGCCAGACTTGAAGTTGCTCATGCCAGGCCTTCTTCATCTCCGCTTCTGTGGCGGTGGGTAAGAGTTCGAGGAGCGTGTAATAGTTGGTCGTCTGTCCGTCGCGCATGGAGTACTCCGGTGCAAGAGGAAGAAGTGTAGCGGAGATTTGAGAACCAGGTCTAGGCTGAATCGCGCGTAGATGCCTAACGGTTTCACGAACGTGTGCCAACACAAGGATCGGGGTCTTGCCATTTCGTCGCATGGGGCCAATTGGGTCACAGTGTCGCCGGCTCTGACACAATCGCCCGAACCAGCACCGATAGGATTTACGGTCAAATCCCGCAAGATTGCCTGACTCTGGCGTGGCATCTTGCTTGCTCAGGCCATGCGGTGTCGGCCGCTAGGCAGCGTACGTCATATTGACGCCGTGCTGCTGCTGCTGGATACTACCGGCTCATCTTGCCATGTGGCGTGCTTGCCTCAAACCTGATCCGCAGGAAAGGAGCAACGTGATGACGCGACTCTTCTCTCGCAATCCCATCCCCCTGCTAGTTGCCTTCGTGCTAATCGCCGCGTCGTCGGTCGCTCTCGCGGCCCAGCCAAACTACGACCCGCCGGAACCGTCTACCGATTTCGGCACGCCGGAAGCCACGGCGAGAATTGCAGCCAAGGCCGGGTTCTTGGACGTCGTCGGCGTCAAGCTCGGCATGCCGCTCAAAGCCGCGGTGGAGGCGGTGAAGGCGCACAACGCAAATCTCAAACTGGAACCCCAGCACAAGTTAGAGTTTGAAGCGCTGCCAGGCGTCGTCATGACGCCGGTGATGGCCTCCACAAAAAACGTGAGCACGGCCTCCGATCCAGGGGCAGAGTCTTTCGGCCTCCTCCTCACCTATGCGCCGAACGAGGTGTTTGTCTATGGCGTGTGGCGCGATGTCTGGTTCAGCAACATGGAGAGCCGGCCTCCCGTCGACACCATTTTAGCCGGCATGAGAAAAAAATACGGTCCGGAGAGCCTGAGGTTCGAGAACACGCGTCTTCTATGGCTCTTCGATGCCCAACGGCAGCAGGTGATGGGACCAAAAGCAAAGGACATCTGGCTGAAGTGCGGAGGTCACTGGATGGGGGATTCCTACGACCAAGGCCAGATCTTGCGTCAAGTGACGAGAGGGTATTACAGCGTCAGTGCCGGGAGGGACGAGTACGGCGGGATTTGCCATTCGCACTCGCTCATCCAGGCTATATACTCAGCCGACCAGCCGCCAGGGGCATCGCAGCCACTCATCATGAACGTGAAGGTCAGCGTCGCCAATCATCAATTGGGGGCGAGCGGCGTGACCGCAACCAATGTTCTCTTGACGCGCGAAGCCACCAAACTGGCGGAGAAGCGGCGAGAGGAAGCCGCGAAGCGCAGCGGGCCGAAGTTCTAGCTGTGGAGGGTTAACACAGTCTCTTGAACGAAGGAGCGTCACGATGCAGAAGAAGACTATCCGAACCGGCGGTCTATTCCTCTTAGTGGCGATGGCGTTAACAGACGGAGCCCCTTGGCTCTTTGCCGGAGAACCGCCGGTCCAGTTGCGGCCGGACCAGATCCAACAAGCTGCCACTGAGACGCAACTCCAGACGGCCGACTTCGGCACGCCGGAAGCGACGGCGAAGATCGCGGCGAAGGCCGGATTCGTGGATGTCGTCGGGGTCAAGCTCGGCATGCCGCTCAAAGCCGCGCTGGACCTGCTGAAGGCGCACAACGGGAACCTCGTGATGGAACCCGTGACCATACCACCGTACGAGGCGCTGCCCGGCGTGGCCATGAATCCGTTACTCGCTTCCAAGAAAAACACGAACACGCCTTCGAGTCAGGAGAAGGAGTATGTCGGCTTACTCGTTACGATGGCGCCGAGCGAGCCCTTCGTCTGGGGCATGTGGCGTGAAGTATCGTACGAGAAGGAGGAGAGCCGGCCGACCATTGAAACCATCATGGCTGGACTGAGAAAAAAGTACGGTCAGGAGAGCATCAAGGATGTCGGCACCAGGCTCATCTGGATGTACGATGCCCAGGGGCAGCAAGTGATGAAAGCCAAGGCCGACGAGATCCTCACGAAATGCGTGTCTGTCTGGATGGTGGGCCTGGGCCAACAGGCGCAACTGCACGCGGGCTATTTCAATCGGCAGATCGTGGGAGGGTACTTCAATTCGAGTTACGGGAAGGATCATTTCAACGGACTCTGCCAGTCATACTCGCTTGTGCAGGCTGAGTATACGGGCCGATCCGTGATGGTCAGTGCCTCCAATCGTCAGTTAGAGGTGAGCGGTGTGACAGCCTCGCATACGCTGTTGATGCGTGAAGCCACCAAACTCGCAGAGAAGCGGAAAGGGGACGCCAATAAACGCGAGCTGCCGAAGTTCTGACCTAGGGAGATGGAGCAGAACCCCGAACGAAGGAGATTCATCTATGAGAACGGGAACTATCCTGAAGGCCACAGCAGTGGCACTGATCGCGCTGGCATTTCACTGGGGAGTTCCCGGCGTATCGACGGGAGAAGACTTCCTCGACAAATTGAAGAAGGCCGCCAAGCAGGCGGCGCAACAGCGGCAACAGCAGCAACCGCAAGCTGGTCAACAGCGACAATCACAACAGCGCCAACAGCCATCGCAACCGCAGGCCCAGCAGTCGTCACCACAACAGCAGCCTCAGGCTCAACAGCCATCACAGCCTCAGCAGCAATCGCGGCAGCAACCAGGAAGGAGTGTCAGCTCGTATCCGAACGAGAAAGCTCTACCCTCTCCGGACTTCGGCACCCCGGAAGGCACGGCACAAATTGCAGCCAAAGCCGGGTTCCTGGATGTCGTGGGCATCAAGCTCGGCATGCCGGTCAAAGAAGCTGTGGAAGCGTTGAAGGCGCACGACGCGAATTTCAAGGTGCAGCCCATTACCCTGCGACAGTATGAAGCGCTGCCCGGCGTGGTCATGACCCCGATGCTCCTCGCACCGAACCCCGGTGGTCCCAGCGCCGTGAGCGGAGATGATTTCACCCTCTTCATCACCTATGCGCCGAACGAAGCGTTTCTTTGGGGCCTCTCACGCAATCTCGGGTTTGGCAGGCAAGACAGCAGGCCGACCGTCGAAAATACCTTGGCCGGAGTGAGGAAGAAGTACGGTCCTGAAAGCACTCAACAAACGAACAACCGGCTCATCTGGATCTACGATGTGCAAGGGCAACAGGTGATGGGCGCCAAGGCCATGGATATCTACAACCTGTGCTCTCAGACATGGGCCGTGAAACTCGGAGGAGATGCCGCCGGCGGCAATCGTCCCGACCACAACAATCAGTTCTCCAACTCGTACTTCGATCAACAATTGAAGGGCACATACTACTATGGAACGGGTGGCTATGGTTCCCCGGGCGGGGTCTGTCACGCGCATTCGGTGTTGGACGTCTACTATACCCATGCGATTCCGGCAGGTTCGACCGCGGATTTGATGAGTGGCATGACCATGGGCGCATTCAATCGACAGTTGGAG
This sequence comes from Nitrospira sp., assembly GCA_031420175.1. Classification (GTDB taxonomy): domain Bacteria; phylum Nitrospirota; class Nitrospiria; order Nitrospirales; family Nitrospiraceae; genus Palsa-1315. Next base: position 2,751 of record JANOMG010000017.1, on the reverse strand, counting down.
GGGAGTGGTGTGACGGCATCGCATACCCACTTGATGGCCGGGGTGGATAAATTGAATGAGAAACGAGGAGAGGAAGAGGGAAAGCGCGGCGGCATGAAGTTCTGAGGCAACGCCACTATCCAGAGGCAAGGCTGTCCGATGATAGGCGGCGAAACCGCGAAGGGAGGTGTGACATGAAGCAAATCTTCAAAGTGACGCTCGTTTTTGCGTCGATCTTGACGGCCGCGTTCTCGACGGATGCGACTGCTGCTGGAAGACAGAAACCTGCCTATCCATTTACCCAAGCTCTTCAGGGGGCCGCTCTGAAGCAGCTTGACGCCGAAGTTGTGCGTCAACTCGGTCAGGCCATCGAGGTCGGGGCGCCGTTGCGGCTCGATCACCGCACCGCCTATCCCCCGACGACCGTTCCCATCGACAACTTCCAGCCCAAGAAGCTGGAGTTCACTCCAGAAACCATGAACCAGCCGCTCGAGCCCGGCGACTACACGCTCGATGTGATCGGACACTGTACGAGGTGGTCGTTGCACTACCCTGGCCGTGGTCTGGCATACAAGTTGGCTCGACTAGAGGGACGACAGGCCGAGGTGATCAGCGAGCTGTACCATCGCGGAACGCTGCAGGGTATACCGCCTCGCGGGCTCCACGCGATGGCTTGGCGCATCCAAGGCGGCGTGCCGCTCAAACATTGGAGGCCTCGTGAGCAAGAGCTGGTCCATCAGCTTATTCCGGAATACGAGAGTTCATTGCAAGGGGATTATCTGGAGCAAACCCGAGAGATATACAGCAAGGCGGCTACGTTGGGGAAACTGCCCCGCTATGAAACCATGCTGAGCCGGATGGGCCCCGTTGGGGAGACTGTGATCGAGCTGCAACGAGCTCGAAAGATCCTCGCCAATAAGACGCTGGCCGCAGAGCGGATGCCCGATCTCTTGTACGGTCGTCCGCGAGATGGCTTGCCGCGAACGCTCACCGGCGGACCGAATGATCCCCCTTCGTCCTGGTCCGAAATCGCGCCCGGTGTATTCGCCCGGCTGACGATCATACAGGGGAACCTCGGTCGAAATGTGCTGGATCTCCGGGTCACGCCACAGGCCCGCATCCCCTCGGTGTCCCATCATCCCAGAAACACGTTCGCCATCTTGCCTGTGGCACTGATGGCTCAAGTGTCACCGGAGAGGTCCTGGACTTACCTGGAATTGATGAAGTATCTCAGCGGACAGATCGGGTATCCAGAAGGGCGCCCCGCCCAGGCCTTGATTCTCGCGCCCCGTTGGGGAAACATCGGCATCCGCGGATGAGGGCCGAGTCGATACCACTGCGCATTGCGTATGTGGCAGCGATTGGTATGGCCGGTCTTTTGGCGAGCGCCGGAGTTGCGCAAAGTGACGAGGTTATCCAGCGTGCCATGATTGCCAAGTATGCCGGAAGTTATGACACAGATGCGTTCTTGAAGGAGCCGGCGGTGCGCGCGGAACTGCAGAAGCTACTCGGTCCTGAGTTGAAGCATCTCATGCACAACTTGAACGTAAAAGGAGATGTGGACTTAATCAACGGAACTCTGTCGCTCAGCGGCAATGCGCCACACCAGGGTACCGAGGAAGAAGCAGTCGTGTGCGTCACGGTCTTGCTGTCCAGCATGAACGTGGAGGCAGCCATCTTGTCGAAGGACACGGTTATGGTATTCACGCGCGCTGAGAAATACGATGGGATGACCCTTTGCATCAAGGACTGGATCACGCTCGCCAATTCCGGCCATGTCGGCCGTGTGGAACAGCCGGCGAACGTGCGGGTGGTCAAGCCCGCACGCTGAGTCGCAATCTATCGGGCTAGGTATTCAGCCACCAGCTCTTACGGCTTCGCTATAAATCGTTCTCCGTGAGGCAGCGCCCGAATCCCTGTTGTTCGGCAAAATAGTAGGCATAGTGCAGGGCGGCAAGGTTGGCGATTCGTTCTTCTGCTTCGTCACGTGTATCCGCATAGATAATCTGGATGCCATAGCGCGCGGTGAGGGCGTCCAGGAAATCCATCAATCCGATCTTGTGATATTGGTTGAGGCGACCTCCGGCTTTGCGGTGTTGGAGCGTTCCTTCGATGACGAGAAAACGAGAGGGGAAGGCGAGGACCTCTTCGAGTTCATGGAGAAACGGCGGGCGATTGTAGGAGGGATTTGAAAAGACCGTATAGAGTTCTTCGACGCCCATGCGCTTGATGCACAACAGCTCGGGGACTTCAGCAATAGCATAGCCGCTGACGGGCAATGTCTCTCGCATCGTCCCGGCAATGCGTGCGAAGCCGTGAAAATCGTAGGGCAGGTACTCGCGAGGGTCGACGTAGAGATGAATGGCCGGCACCATGAGTTTGGGTTGGCCCTGCTGAGAGAGCATCATGATGAGCGATTGCGGTCCGCGAGGATCCTGGCTGGATCGAGTGGTCTGTTGAGCGCGCGGCGGGGTGGAGGCGTACGATCCAGAAGAGGGGTTTGCCGCAGGGGTGGGGCGTGCGGATGGCCTAGGGGCAGCCGAAGATTGTGTCTTGGCGTCGTAGGTGGTGCGTGCGACGGGGTCGCTGAGGGTTTGATAGGCCTGGTTGATCAGTTGCGTCCGGGCTTCGGCTTTCCGGTGCAGGGTTGGCGCGTGGCCAAAGCGATCCGGGTGCCAGACCTGGATTTGCTCATGCCAGGATTTCTTAATCTCATCCTCCGTTGCGGTGGGTAAGAGCTCGAGGAGCGTGTAATAGTTGGTCGTCTGTCCG
>JANOMG010000016.1:0-2246 GCA_031420175.1 Nitrospira sp. | reverse complement strand
ATCAGCTCGCCCCCGCTCATGACCACGAAGATACAGAGCGTCGTGACGTTCAGATGTTTGCCGTAGCCCCAAAAGTACTCCCGTGCAGGACTATAGAGCGAGAGACGCGGCTTGAACGGTGCTACCCAGAACGACAGGATGCTGCCCACGCACATCCCCAGCAGCTGCCCAAGCAAGAGCGCCCAGACGTTACGGAGCCACAAGGCCAGTGCGACGATTGCGCCAGCTTCAATGACACGTCTGACGAGATCCATGGTGACACGAAGGCGCAGGTTCAGACTTTTTGCAACGAGTGCCATCGCCGGACTCTGCAATCCCTGCAGCACGAGCAACCAGGCATGCACGCGCAACAGCGACGCCAACTGAGGCATCTGCATGACCTGACCGATCACATCGGCCGTTGCCCAGAGGCAGGCGGCCATGGCCACTCCCCGCGCAATCGCCAGGGTCCAGGCGACCGCTAAATCCTCACGGTCAACCTCAGGCTTGGCGATCAACGCCGACTCAACACCCAGCTCACTGATCGTCATGAAGGCCAGGACGATGGTCGCGGATGCCGCCATGACACCGAAATCGGCCGGGCTCAAGAGTCGAGCCACCACCATGAGCTGAATGGCTGCGATCACCTTATCCAATACAAATCCAGCCCCAGCCCATCCACCGGCCTGGAGAATCCGATGGCGAAGACGGAGCGGAGCCGGCTCTGCCATGCCCTGCTTCATCTGAGAGTCAGTTATCATCATCTCGCCCTGTGTCATCATGCTGTTCGCTGCGCTGCGGCATGAGCCGCGATGCATACCTGCTCCAACTCTTGCGCACGCGCTCCCCAAGTATGGGATTGAACCACCGCCATCCGTCCTCGCTCCCCCATTTTTACCCGCGCATCGGGATCTTCAAGAAGACACACCAACTGTCGGGCCAAATCCTCTGCATCGTCCGGCTTTGCTGCGAGCCCGCAACCGATCGCCTCCACCGTCTCTCCGTACCCCGGACCGGCTGTCGTCACGACAGGACGCCCACAAGAAAGATATTCCCATAATTTCATGGAATCACCGGGGTAGGATCGAGTGTGACGATGCAAGACGACACAGACATCGCAGGCCGCAATCCATGTTGGCACCTGCGCCCAGTCGGCCCGACCGACAAAGCGGACGATATCCGTCAATCCCTGTTGCTGAACCAGATCTTCGAGGGCAGGTCTTGTTTGGCCGTCTCCCACCAGCAAAAACGTGGCGGTGGGGACCTTGTCACGGACCAACACCACGGCTTCAATCAGCGTCTCCAACCCATGCCAAGGAAAAAATCCCCCGACAAATCCAATATAGGGACCTGAGGCAGGAAGTCCGAGGACCTGTCTCGCCGCTCCATGCGATTGAGGGTGGAACCGGTCCCCATCGACCCCGTTACGAATAACGAAACACCGCTCAGGGAGGACGCCCCAAGACTGCTGCATCTGCGTCACGATCTCGCCGCAGATACTCACCACCGCCTCCACACGATGCGTAGCGGCTTTCAATGCCGTACGAAGCACCCACCGTACGAGCGGAAACCGCCAGAACCCTTGCACCTCTTCCTCCGGGAATCCGTTGACAAACAATACGCTCGCGCAGGCATGGCCGGACAGGGCGAGCAATGGAGCCATCTGCCCTGGCGAATCGAACCAGAGCAGCACATCCGGCCTCCACGTCGCCAGTTCTTGCCGGAGCACAGCCCATGACGCGATCAGAAATGAAAAGGGCCTGAGCCCAGCGATCCGCCAGACCCAAACAGGATGGAACGACAGCGAGGCACACTCCTGCGCGAGTTGATGGCCTTGAACAGGCTGAGGACCCAGAATTTTAATGGTATGGCCGCGTAACGAAAGAGCCTTGGCAAATTCCAGAACCTGCCGGGCTCCGCCTGCTGCAATGCTCAAGTCTTCATCACAGAACACGAGGATGCGCATGGTGTATCGACGGCTGCTCCGTGGCAAGCCACTCTCTCAAGCGATTAGTGAGGTATGTCCAGCTAAACTCATGTTCAACAAAGTTCCGCCCAAGAGCTGCCATGCGAGCCTGCCGGTCCTGGTCGTTCAATAGGGCCAATACAGTCTGAGCCAACGCGACCGGATCGCCGAAGGCGAGCGCGAGCGCAGTCGGGCCGTTGAAGTGCGTCGCGATCGACGCCACGCCGGTGCCTTCGGAGGCGCGGCGGAGCACCGAGTTCTTGACGACCCGGTATTCGCAGCCACCCGCCGCACGCAGCTT
>JANOMG010000015.1:0-4458 GCA_031420175.1 Nitrospira sp. | reverse complement strand
GTCCTTCACCGGCGCGGCTGGCAGGAAATGCGGACTGCTCGAACTGGCCGAAGGCGGGACCGTCCTCTTCGATGAAATCGGTGACTTGCCGCTGCCACTACAAGCCAAGCTCCTCCGAGTGCTGGAAGAACGGACGTTGCGGCGCGTCGGAGGATCGGCCACTATTCCTGTGGATGTCCGGTTCATGGCCGCGACCAATCGCGATCTCAAAGAGGCGGTCGCGAAGGGCGAGTTCCGCGAGGATCTCTACTTTCGGCTCAACGTGGTGACCCTGACCGTCCCGCCGCTCCGGGAGCGAGGCGACGAGATCATTCCCCTCGCCGAACAATTTCTCATTCGTTCTGCGGTCGCGCTCAAGAAACCGGTTCGCACATTGGGAGAAAGCGCACAGGCCCTCTTGCGCCAGTACCACTTCCCCGGCAACATCCGTGAGTTGAGCAATCTCATGGAACGTGCCGTCCTATTCTGCCAAGGCCCAACCCTCGAAGCCGCCAACTTCCCCTCCGACGTCCATGGCTCGCGCCAGCCGTTGGCCACGCGCGCACCAGGACATCCGAGTCCTGCACCAGACGCGTCCGATCCCACCACCGTCCAGATCTCCTTCCGAGTCGGAGAGCAATCGCTGAACGATCTCGAAGATCGGATCATTGCCGAGGTGCTGCAGCGGTCAGACGGCAACAAAACCCTGGCCGCCAAACATCTCGGGATCACGCGCTGGATGCTGGACCGGCGGCGAAAACAAACAGACTGACTGTTAATCTACTTCCCGATTGGCAAGACGACACCATGAATGCCTCCGCTCTTCAGGACCTCCTCGAACGTGTTCGTTCCGGTGGCGTGAGTCTCGATGATGCGCTGCGCGAGTTGAAGGATCTCCCGTTCGCCGATCTCGGCTATGCCATGGTCGACCATCATCGCGCACTGCGACAAGGGACGCCTGAGGTCATCTTCGGATTGGGGAAGACGCCCGAGCAAATCGTGGGGATCGCGCGGGAACTTGCGCGGAGGGGCCAGAACGTACTGATCACGCGGCTCGATCAGGAGAAGGCGGTCGCGGTGACGCAGGCGCTGCCATTGCTGAGCTACAACGAGCTCGCGCGCACAGCGACCTGGGAGCAGGCGCCGGTTGCACCGCTCGGCAAGCTCCCCATCGCGCTCGTCTGCGCAGGCACGGCCGATATGCCGGTGGCAGAAGAATGCGCCGAGACACTGCGCATGCTGGGCATTCGTGTCGAACGTCTCTACGACGTCGGCGTAGCGGGGATTCATCGTCTCCTGAACCGGCGTGAACTGTTCAACCACGTCTCCCTCGCCATCGTGGTAGCCGGGATGGAAGGCGCGCTGCCCAGCGTCGTCGGCGGCCTTGTCTCCATTCCCGTGATCGCGGTCCCGACGTCGGTGGGGTATGGGGCCGCATTCGGCGGGGTGACGGCGCTGGCCTGTATGCTTACAAGCTGCGCCTCGGGGATCACGGTCTGCAACATCGACAACGGTTTCGGCGCCGCCTTCGCCGCGGCGCGCATTCTGCGCACGGCCGATCGGTTCTAGCGCCTGCCGACTCTGACCCCATATGACCTGTTGAGAAAAACGATCGCGGTCGCAAGCCATCGTCCGGCCGAGCGGAAGCCGCGAGTTCATCGTGCGATCGACGGACGCCAAGGGGCCCACACGGCGATGCGCGGACGGGTCGATGCACGGCCGTCCGACTGTTCCCGCTCACGGAGTCTCGCGCCTTCTGCAGCCACGCAAGGTGTTGGCCGGGACCGGTTTTCTGAAAGGTCTCACTGGCAATGCCTCCTCGGGTATCGAGCCTGTGAACGATCGACAGAATACTATTCGACAGATAGTCTCAACCCGAAGAAGCAGGCATACTGGTATTGATGCCGATGAACTTCAGGTTTTCCCAAAAAATACTTCTCAAGCTGACGTGGCTGGCGTTGGCGCTCGCCCTCTCGGTCTCCGGCGATGTGGTGGAAGATTCCGTTCTCGAACTGGTTATGGTTGGCTCCACGGAGGATGCGACGCCGACCCCGGAGGCCGACGACGTCATGATCCCTGGGATGCGGGTGGATTCACCGGCAACCTCTCGTTCCGCGAGTCCGATCGTCTCTCTCAATCTCGTCAGTGCCCGTACCGAGATTGCCAACGCAAGCCTATCGGCCTTTCCTGTCCGTCGGCCTTCCCTTTTGACCTCTCGATCCTCCGCATCCGCGCGTCCTATCCTCAGGATTTGATACGCCCCTCCCTTTCCGGTGGGTCGTGACCGCTTCGTCATGTTCACATCCGGAATGATTCTCTGGGAAGGTGCCCATATGTTCTTATGCCCATAATTATCGAACGACGTGTCTTTTGCTTACTGATGGGCGGTGTTTTCACCACGCCCTGTTATGGATCGGGGCCGGACACACATCATTCGGCCAGGCCTGACGTCGCGCAAGACGCGGCCAATTCCCCTGGTGCAATCATGTGGTCAGCGACGAGATCGAGATTGAGCGTACCGTCATTCAGGGTCTTCGGCGTACGCAAGAAGGTACCATCCTAGGCTGCTCCCTTGCACAGTCCCTGGCCGATTTACTCAGGCCGAACTACAGGAAGTTGAACGCCCTATCCGCAACCTCAGCCTCTTCGACCGTGCCGGGGTCGCCGTCGGGGATCGGATATTGACGGTGGGTGTGCTGGAGAAGTTCACCCTGGCGCCGATCCTCAACTTTTCGACAGGGAGTAGTCTGTCAGATCTCAGCGCCACCGCCGGCCTGTGGAATACAACATCGGCGGGATGAGAACCCAGCTTGGCGGCCAATTGAGCTATAGCCAGCGGGGCCCCAACGTTGACCTGTGGCTCTCCCAACACAGTTTCCACCCACCCGATGGGCTCAGGAAGCAAAGGCCTCGTACAATGCGAGTGGCATCAGAGTCGCCGTTGCGATATAAAGTCGTCCTGAGAGCGTATCGGGAGACCGTCGAAGATGCAAAGGGACCGCATCCCTCCAACGGATACTTTGTCGGCACCGCTCCCGAAGTGACGTGGGACCGTTACCACTGGCACAATCTGGCTCCGAGCGGGTACTGTGTCTCAGCGGAATTCTGCCCAGGCTACTTTCTGGGTGCCAACCAGCATCGCCATCAAGCACGTCTTCCCGACCTGCAAGGCATCCCCCTCGCCTCGACGACGGTGCTCATGATCAACGGCGGAGTTGCGCTACCTCGGGGAGATCTTCGCCGGCGATCCCTTCACCTTTGAGGAGAAGGCGCCCGTGTTTCAGACCGGATTCCGATGGTATAAGAGCCCCAACCTCCAGTGGGATCTCGTGTGGCGAGCCACGCGCGGGGCCCAGGATCATCGCGATACGTTCTAAATCGGGTTACGGATGGTGTTCGATGACCTGTTTCCCTTCCGGTGAAGCATCGGATTCAAAGGGGGGTCAACCGTGGCAGTGAAGAGCAGTTCACCCTGGCAGGGATCATGACCGTCGGCAGCCTGCGGCCTTGACGGTGTGAGAGACAACCGTCCTCGCCATCAAGGAGAATCGTTATGTGATCCGAGAGATCAGCGGCAACGAATGGTGGACCGACCTTGACGAGCACTCCCGCCTGGATGAAGCCAAGACGGGTGATGAGATCCGGGTCTTTCTCACCAAAGACAAATATGCCGCCTGCATCCAGAAGCTGGAGCAGTAAAGACTGTGTGTGAAGATGCACGAGCGCAGGTGCGGCCAGTGCATCGGCTCACAATACCTGGACATTGAACAGAGTTCCCTCCAGGCCGCCGCGCTGACAATTCCAGATCGTGTGCGTGTTGATGGCGGACATTCCTTGGGTTACGGGGAAGCCCACTTCTGTCATCAAAGCTTGACCGGACGCGGAACTGTTTTTGCAGTACTTTGTGCGCCGGAAGACGACATGGGGGCGAACGCGCTTCGAGGCTGCACAAGTTTCAGGGCTCAGGCGAATGCCTCGACCTGACGGTTAGGGGGCAATCTGGCATGCCGGTTGGTTCGGGTCTTGGATGAACGAAGCTGCGCTTGCAATCGTCAGCGTGTGTCGTTCGTGCCGAGCCAGGAAGGAGATCGGTCGAGACGCATCACGAGGGATCTGTGTCCCTGTCAGACCATAACCGAATGCCATGAAAGGAGCGGCATGTCCGACAATCTCAGGAGTCGAGCCGTGACCCAGGGGTTCCACCGTTCTCCCAATCGAGCCTTGTTGAGGGCCGTCGGCTTCGCCGATGGCGACTTCGACAAGCCGATCGTGGGAGTGGCCAATAGCCAGAGCACGATCACCCCGTGTAACGCGGGGCTGGGACGGTTGGCCGATCGAGCGGAGCAGGCGCTCAAGGCGTCCGGCGCCATGCCGCAAGTCTTCGGCGTCATCACGATCTCCGACGGCATCGCCATGGGGACGGAAGGCATGAAGTACTCGCTGGTCTCCCGGGAGGTGATTGCCGATTCCATTGAAACC
>JANOMG010000014.1:0-3679 GCA_031420175.1 Nitrospira sp. | reverse complement strand
GCGACGATCGCGGACCGCTTCCGCCCGTTGGCGCGCCAGAGTGCGTAACTCCGTGTCAGTGACGGAAATGGCTATAGCCAGCCGCTGCTTCATCTCCTCCACTGTCGGAAGCTTCGGCGAGACTGGCGACGGCGATACGGTTTGCTCAAACTGCTCACGTTGCTTCTCGTAGAGACCGGTCACCAATCGAGACTCGTCCTCGCTCGACAGCTCCTCAAATTTTGCCAAAGCTTGTCCCCGTTCGCGCTGCCTGATCGCGATCAGTTGCTCCTTCAGCTTGCGCGTCCCGATCGCCGCACGATCCAGCGCGGGATCGGCTGCCCCTGTAATCTCGAGCCTCAGTCCGGGCCGTTCCTCCAGCCCTTTCGCCAAGGCTGCGAGCTTCTTCAGCTCCTCATCAGACGCCGTAGCGCTGCCGGGAGGGAACTCGATGAACTGTAAGTCCTCCGCGTCGCCGCCGGGAATGAGCTTTCCTATCAGCGTAAACGGAGACGCGATAATTTTCGTCAGCAGATTGAGCAACGTCGAGAGCACCACCTTGCCATACTTAAAATCCGGATCGTTGAGATCGCCGCGAATCGGCAAATCGACTTCGATCCGTCCCTTGCGATCTTTGAGCAGCGCCACCGCGAGCGGAACAGGCAGCGACGTCGCATCCGGACTGTCGACCTTCTCCCCGAACGTCAGTTGATCAACCAGCACTTTGTTTTCCGCTTCAAGTTTTTTTTGAGAGACCTTGTACTTCAAATCGAGCGAGAGTGTCCCCTTCGACAATCCATAGCCCACATACTTGCCGCTGTAGGGACCTTCTGCGGTCAAGTCCATCCCCCCAAGGGTCACCGTGAGATCCGTAAATGCCTCCTCGGTCAGTGGATTGATTGTCCCTGCAATTTTCAATGGAGCCACTCTGTCAACTTTGCCGGACAATTCCACATCGGCCTTGGCCAGCTGTTTCGACGACAATCCCTTAATCGTTCCTGTGAGATCGTACAGTCCGGTTTGAACCGTCGGCGTGATTGATTCGTCTCGAAAGGTTGCGGTCCCCTTCAGCAGCTTCACCGTCTTGATCGCAATAGAAGGTGGTGAGACTCTCTTCGTCGTCGCAGCCTCAGCCTCCGACGCAGGGGGAGGAGTTGCCGCATCGGCTGGAGGAAGCAGGGTTTTGAGATTGAGCTGCCCGTCAGACCGAACGGCCAGATGCACGGTCGGTTGATCGAGTCCCACCTCCTCGATTGTGACCGAGGTGGGAGCAACCGCCAGAGCGACATGGCTCAAGTGAAACTGCTTCCAGGATACCATCGGCGAACCCTGATCGCGATCGGCAATGGCCAACGATTTGATCCCTAGACTCCCACGGAACGTCATCAAGGGAGCCTTGGGATGCTCCACGGCCAGATGAATCTGTCCGTCCAGATCGATCGTCCCGGAATCCACGGCAATGCGTGCGAACTGTTCGAAGTACGGTTGAAAGGGCTGGATCGCAATATTTTTGAGGCCAAGGGCTAGATCGAGCTGGAAGGGCTGCACGATGATCTGCCCATCGACCGCCACCTTGCCCGTCTCATTGAGCAGATGCTCAACGGTAATGGGGATCGGCTTCGTGAGCGGAAAAGCCAAGTCGTGGGTCCGGGCCGACAAACCGGTCACCTTCACCCGCATTGGCAGAGCGAGCGAGCGATCCTCAAAATGAATCGAATGGTTGGCAACCCCCACCTCCTTGATGGAAAGCGACCATGGCGCCTCATCCGCCGCGTGGGGCGAGGAACCTTTGGCCGGAGGAGTCACAGACGGGGGCGCGGACGAATCGCTCGTCACCGGAGTAAAGAGTGATTGCAAGTTGATCGACCCGTCGGGATTGCGCCAGACACGATCCATCGCATTGGCCATCGCAATGGTCGCGATCGACACCTTCCGCTCACGAAGATCGAGATGAATCCCGTCGAGATCGAGCGATGGAATCGTAAGCACGGGCTCCGGATCGCCCTTCTCGACCACGCGAATGTCCGAGAAATGCAGCGCGGTATCGGACACCACCAGATTCATGGGAGCAGTTCTCGCATCGAACCGGTACTTGCCCTGAGCCTCGACCGTGCCGCCCGGAATGTCGAAATTGAACCGATCTTGCACATACTGAAAGAGCGTCTGGATCTTCACACCCCCCAGCGAGAATGTCCCCTCGGAACGAATCGGCTCAAGGGACACCGTCCCTTTCCAATCAAGGAGCCCTGTTCCTAACTCGGCCATAAAGGCATAGGTATTGTCCCCGCCTGGCTTGGTATGAAAATTCTTCAAGACAATGCTGAGAGGCACGATGTCGATCGATACCGGTGTGTCTTTCGATTCATCGCGAAACTCAACGATCCCTTGAGCGATTTCAAGATGCCCAATCTGCACGGTAGCAATTTCAGACGGGGCATTTAAACTCTTTGCTGCCGGTGCAGCCTCCGGTCCATCGGCCAGGGGCAGCAGCTCCGTCAAGTTCAAGCGACCCTCTTTTGACACTCGTGCAGAGACATACGGCACCGTAAGCTGAATCGTATCGAACACGTAAGCCCGACGGATGAGGGAGCTGGCCTGAAGATTGACGAAGAACTCTTCGAACCCGAGCAACGCAGACTGATCCGCCTCTCGAACTTCGAAGCCCGTCACCCGAAGCGAAAGCGCAAAGGGATTCAGCTCCACTTCTTTCACCAGCACCGGACGCTTGAGCTTCTCGGCAAGAGCAGGGATCGCGTAGGCCTTGATCAGATAGGGAAAGAGAACAAAGCCAACGAGCGCGTAGCCAAGCACCAAGCTCAGGGCGAGGATGGCAAGACGAGAAGGACGAAACAACCAGCGCATGGAGAGGAAACCCTATGGTGCGCCCGGCTGGGATCGAACCAGCGACCCTCAGCTTAGAAGGCTGATGCTCTATCCAACTGAGCTACGGGCGCACGTTACTTTTTTCAGTGACTTAGTCTGACACCATCCATCACTTGGCTTCTCAGGTGCGGTGTTAATTTCGAGGTATTTGTTAAGCTTTTGCGCGGCCTGCGTCAAGTCCCGCTTCTCAATCGCGTTATCGCGCTTCCAATCTACTCTTCCTTACGACCCGTGCCGACTCGTTCACTGTGGAAACGTTGCGGGAAGGACTCTCGAGGCGTCAGATTATAACGGCCTACAATCCAAATTCCCACATCCCTGCGCAACAACCAACACCCCGGCGGACCTTACTTCGAGTAATCTGATGGCACCTGTTCCGTCCGGAGAGAGAACACACACGGTTAACCCACCGAAACGGGGATACCGGGTCTCTCCTCTTTGGCAGAAAGCACGGCGCCACCCTCACGTCGCTTGTTACCGAGGATGGGACAGCCGCGTTCGTGACCGCTATGGTGAACGAGTAGGGTATGGGGTTTCAACAAGGAAAGGGGTCCAATCGTGCGCCCGCGATCTGCCCTATCCTGGATAGAGGACTGCGAGCGAATCTTTTACGCGGACGAACGCCCCTCCAGCATTGATCCGACTCAGGCCCGTGCTATAATCGCCGCGCAATCGTTTACTTATCAGGACTGACCTGAAGAGGGAACAATATATGATGCCCATCACGACCAGCTCACCATACCGAGCCCTTGCTTTCCTCCTCCTCAGCCTGCTGATGCTCTCCACCACATCATGCGAAACGCTGGACTCGATCACA
>JANOMG010000013.1:0-5504 GCA_031420175.1 Nitrospira sp. | reverse complement strand
GGGCCGTATGAAGAAACGGCAACTCCACCGCATCGCGGACTTGCTCCAACTCGTGCTGCAACCCGCCGATGTGCTCATAGTCGACATCGGGCACTTCTTCCAACACCAATTCTTCCGCCTCGGACCTCGGCAACTTTTCGATGACATAGCCGGAACGAGGATCATAGAGGAGATGGTCGCCGGCGCTCAATTGTTCGGCCAGCAGCGGGTCACCGAGTTCTGCGACCCTTTCCTCGTCGAAATGCAGCGTCACCAAGGCACGATTGCCCTCCAGCACATCTTTGAGCCGCACGACTTCGCCCTGAATATCGAAGCCCTTCACTTCAATCACGTTCAACGCTTCATTCAGGACCACTTCCTGCCCCTTACGCAAGGCCGCTCCATTGATGGACGGATGCAAACTGACCTTCATCTTCCGTCCGGAGACAAAGACATTGCCGGTTCCGTCATCATTGAGACTGGAAAAGATGGCGTAGGCCGAGGGCGGCGCGGTCAGTTTCTCAACTTCGGCGCGCAAGGCTTCAATCTGCACCTTCGCTTCCTGGAGCGTGGTGACGAGTTTTTCGTTCTGTGTGGTGGCTTGGTCGAGCTGGTAGCGGGATTGGTAGAGCCGACGGATTTCTTCTTCCATCGACTGGATCTGCACACGAAGCTTCTCAACCTCGCGCGTCTGTTCGTCGCTGCGTTGGGCCATGTCCGTTTTTCCTTCTGTCAGCCGCTTCGTGATCTGCGTGACGGAATCTCGGAGAGACCGGAATCGACTTGGACTGTCTTTCTTGCCAGCCATGGCGTTACTCAAAGAACGCGAAACCCCTTGCTGCGTCGGGACGTCCTTATCTGCGCGGATTCTATCATCCGTTCCGGAGGTGGTCAACCGGACCGCAGCATGCGACAGCGCGAGGGCCGTGCCTGAAAGACATCACGAAGCGCGAGTGACGGCATCAAGCAGCTCACGTGTCGCCGACTCCACGTCGTCTGCGCGAAGAATCGCCGTGATCACCGCTACTCCAAATGCCCCGGCCTGCCGCATCTCACGCGCGCGAGCCGCCGTGACTCCGCCAATCCCGATAATCGGAATACGCACCAGTCGACAAGCTTTCTCAAGGGTGTGAATGCCAAGGGACGGACCGAACATCTGTTTGGATGGCGTCTCGTAGATTGGGCCAAGGATAACGTAGTCTGCACCCTGCGACTCCGCCTGCACCGCTTCCTCTATCGCATGCACAGAAATACCCAGGAGACGCTGTGCTCCCAGCAACTGCCGTGCGACGGGAACCGAAAGACTATTGCTGCGCAAATGGACGCCGACTCCCTCCAGTGCCAACGCGACATCAATCCGATCATTAATGAGGAGTTGGGATCTGCGCGAGGCCGTCACGGCCAGCACCTCACGCGCGAGCGTCACGAGCTCCCTGGCAGAGAGATCGCGCTCACGGAGTTGAATTGCAGGGGTCGCAACTGTGAGTACCCGCTGTAGAAGAGGAACCAACGGACGCCCATTGGTCTGATGGCGATCCGTGACGAGGAACAGCCGCGACTCAAGCTGTGGCATAGCAATACGCGTGACGAGCAGTCACCACTCAGAGCATACCCTCGATGGGGCTACTCGCTGTGGCGTATAGTTTTCGTGGGATGCGTCCGGCCTTATACGCCAACCGGCCGGCATAGACCGCATATTTCATCGCCTCGGCCATCGCAATGGGATCTTTGGCCCCAGCAATAGCCGTGTTCATGAGTACCGCATCCGCCCCTAACTCCATCGCAAACGCGGCATCGGACGCGGTCCCGACTCCGGCATCTACGATGATCGGCACTTTGACCATTTCCATGATGATCTTGAGGTTATAGGGATTGCGGATACCGAGTCCCGACCCAATCGGCGCCGCCAAGGGCATGACCGCTGGGCATCCCACGTCAACGAGCTTCTGGGCCACGATGGGATCGTCATTCGTATAGGGCAGCACGATAAAGCCCTCTTTGACGAGAATCTTTGCCGCTTCGATCAATCCGGCTGTATCGGGAAACAGGGTCCTCTCGTCACCGAGCACTTCCAGTTTAATCAAGTCCGACACACCGGCGGCCCTGCCCAAGCGGGCATACCGCAGCGCATCCTCCACGTTGTAGCAGCCGGCCGTGTTGGGAAGAATGATGTACTTCTTCGGATCGAGATAGTCGAGCAGGTTCTCTTTGGAGCGATCGGTGATGTTCACACGCCGCACCGCCACCGTCACCACATCGGCTCCTGACGCCTCAATGGCTTTCTTGGTTTCCGCAAAGTCCTTATACTTGCCTGTCCCCACCCACAGCCGAGACGTAAACACACGACCGGCAATGGTCAACGGATCATTCTGCATGGACGAAACCCCTCCCTCTGCCGTACACATCCAATGGCGCACCGCCGCCGATGAAGCTCAAGATCTCCACTCGATCCCCTTGTTTCAGACTTCGCTGATCGAACTCCTTGCGATCAAGAATTTCTAAATTTAATTCCACCGCCACGCGCTCAGTCTTGATGGCAAGCTCACGCAGTAGATCCCCCACTGTGACATCTGCCCGAACGTCCCGTGGATCGCCATTCACATGAATCTGAATCGCCTCTGCCATCGTCACTCATCCTAGGGGAGCAGAATTCAGAATGTCAATAAAGCTGAGGGGCCTCTCCCCTTGCCCCCTATCCCTGATCACGTCAGAATAGCGCCAGCTCAACTATGATCACTTCGCCACAACATAACCAGCACGTTGCCAGCATTTTTCGGTCGATCGCTGAACGCTTAGGAGCCCAGCGGGCGAACCCCTATCGGGTCAGAGCCTATCGAAGGGCAGCGGATGCGATCGAATCCTTGGAAGAAGACATCGCAGACGTCGCGGCACGGCAGGCATTGGAAGGCATTGATGGAATCGGCCGAGACCTGGCCGACAAGATTGAGGAATTTCTCAGAACGGGAGCAATCCAGGCCTATGAAGCCTTGCGAACGCCACTCCCAGAGTCGGTGAAGGCCTGGGCTCACTTCCCGGGACTGTCAGAATCGCTTGTGGCCTACCTCTATACCCGCCTCTGCATCACCACATTAACCGACCTCGAACGGCTGGTACGGTCGCACATGCTGCGGACCGTACCAGGGTTCTCAGGATCGGAAGAACGGCTGCTTGACGCGATCACCGCGTCGCAGCAGCCCTCCAGTAAGACGCACGAGGAAGCTCTTTAAAGATCTTCCAGGTCTTCAACATTTCCACCGCCTTTTGCAGTTGGATGTCCTGCTCGAGCGAAGGATCGCCAGAGGCATCGACGGAAGAAGGCTGGGGCAGGGTGCCGTTCTTCGGCTGGCCCTCTTCTGGTCCTTTACCATTCTGAGCCGGCTGATCTTTCCCTGGCACAACCGCTGGCTTAGACTGCTTCAGCTCCCCTTCTTTTTCCCCAGGCTTTGTCTCCCCTGCCTTAGCCACCGTGGTCGGGAGCTGAGCCTTGACAACAATGTCAGGCGTGATGCCGGTCGATTGGATCGAGCGCCCTTTTGGCGTGTAATACTTCGCCGTCGTGAGGCGAAGGCCGGAGCCATCCCCCAGCGGGAGAATCGTTTGCACCGATCCCTTACCGAACGAGGTCGTCCCGACAATCACCGCCCGCCCGTAGTCTTGTAATGCACCGGCCACGATCTCGGACGCACTCGCCGATCCTTCATTGATGAGAATGATCATGGGCGAATCGTCCATCTGATCTTTCCCCTTGGCGATCCATTCGTCCTTCTTGCTCTCGCGTCCTTTGGTATAGACCACGAGCTTGCCGGCAGGGAGAAACTGCTCGGAGACCTCCACGGACGCCGTCAACAATCCGCCGGGATTGTTGCGGAGGTCCAGGATGGTCGATTGGAGCTTCTGCTCCCTGAACTGCTTGAGCACCTTACTCAAATCCCGCCCCGTCGACTCTTGGAATTGCGTCAGCCGAACGTACCCGATAGTGTCCAGCACCTTCGACTTCACGCTCTCAATCTTAATGGTGTCGCGGACCAGCGTAAATTGGAGCGGATCGGGAGTCCCATCCCGCTGAATCGTCAAATTGACCTTCGAGCCCTTGGGGCCGCGCATCTTCTGAACCGCATCCATCAGCGTGAGGTCTTTGGTCGTTTCGTCGTTCACCTTGGTAATGAAATCGCCTGACTTGATCCCGGCTCGGTAGGCCGGCGTGCCCTCGATGGGCGCGATCACCGCCAACCGGTTCTCCTTCACGCCGATCTGGATACCCACGCCCCCAAACTCACCCTTCGTTTCAACCTGCATTTCCTTATACATATCCGGCGTCATATAGGCCGAATGTGGATCGAGGGTGGAGAGCATCCCACGAATGGCTCCCTGAACAAGATCCTTCACCTTCGTTTCATCGACATAACTCTTCTGAACTT
This sequence comes from Nitrospira sp., assembly GCA_031420175.1. Taxonomy (GTDB): domain Bacteria; phylum Nitrospirota; class Nitrospiria; order Nitrospirales; family Nitrospiraceae; genus Palsa-1315. The sequence continues at coordinate 1,107 of JANOMG010000013.1, read as the reverse complement.
GGGTCAACACCTCGGAAAACGTTTTCAATTCTTCGTAGGTTTCCGTGGCATGCCCGGTCCGCTCCCAGCCCTTGCCGAGCATCACGCCCAACACCAGCGCCACCACCACCGTCGGGCCTACCATCCAGAATCGTCGTCGGGGATACTGTTCCATCATTAACGTCCTTTCCTCTTCCCATTCCCTATCGCCTCGCTAACCATTGAAGGGGATCTAACGGCTCTGCCCCCTCGCGCAACTCAAAGTATAGAGTATTTTCACCCGTCATGCCCGTATCGCCTGTTTCGCCGATCGCGTGCCCCGCTCCGACCTGCGCACCCACCGTCACAAGAATTTTCGAGGCATGGGCATAGAGCGAAAAGAAGCCATTCGCATGATCAAGGATTATAACGAGCCCGTACCCTTTCAACCAGTCCGCATACACGACGGACCCCGGCATCACCGCATGAATGTCGCTGCCCTCGACCGTCTTAATTTCAATACCTCTGCGTTGCACGTAGGTGTTGAAGGTCGGATGCTTCTGACGACCGAAGAAAGAGATGACGCTTCCATCAGCCGGCCAGGGCAAGGCGCCCTTCGCGCCGCGAGGGGCGATCCCCCCAGTCGGAGGTCGAACCGGTGCCGCGCGACGGCGCGTTTCCAACTCGCGCAACAGACTGTCGATACGTGACGCGGACCGTTCCAATTCTTGGAGCGCATGCTCGTACGACTCTTTTTCATGCGTGATCCTGGTGAGATAGACCTTTTTTTCTTTCTTGACGGATTTCATCTCAGCGAGCTGCTTCTCGGTACTGTGCTTGTACACCAGCATCCCGACACGCGCATCCTCCCGCTGCCGCTCCGCCTGCTCCATACGGGTCATATCGGCTCGAAACGTGCCCATGAGCGCATAATCCCGTTCGGAGACGGCCGAGAGATACTGAAGCCGCCGCTGGAAATCTCCATATGAATCCGAGGCGAGCAAGGTCTTCCAATACCCGAAGCGCCCCTCCATATATTGGACCCGCAATCGCGCCAAGATGGCATCCTGCCGTTCTCGCACACTGACCCGCAAACCGGTCAACTGCTCATTGAGGACCTCGATCTCTTGGTCTTTTTTCCGCAACTTC
>JANOMG010000012.1:0-4925 GCA_031420175.1 Nitrospira sp. | reverse complement strand
AGCCAATGTGGTGGGGAAGTGCGTGGCCCTGCGCTCGAATTTCTCGCCGATGGCGCCCTATGAACTCATCTTGGACGTGCGCGACGACGCCTTCGATCCTGCATCCGCCGACCCAACTTCTTGATGAACGGCCGTCCGGGCATTCGTCCCAGTGGGCCGCCTTCGCCAGGGAAAGATGTGGGGCAAATCCCATGAGTCGGCCTGACCAAATTTAGCTCTCGAATGAAGCAAAGACTTGACGCACTCATGTGGATCGATGTCCTATACGGTCGTTTGATTCTTGGGCAAGAGAGATTTAGAATTCGTCGCGCAGACAAGGCTGGACGGCATGGTGCTTACGAGGTCCTCAGGCATTGCACTCATCTGTAAAGCGCGAACGTGACCGTGCGCATAGAAAAGGAGCATACCAATGGGAAAGAAACATGTAACCTCTAAACGGCGCCCATCTGTGACCGCGGTCGCCGGAAAATCGGACCCGAAAACGACACGGCCGGAATCGCCGTCGAGACGCGAAGAGGTTGATGAGCGGAGTGTAGGAGAAAAAATCGGCAAAACGCTCGACGCGTTTCCTGACAAGATCGATCTTCGTGACTGGGCCTACCACCCGACATTGCAGATCCTTCCCGATGAGGTCGTCAACTGTCCTCTTGTGCCGGAAATCCTCGACCAGGGAAACGAAGGGGCCTGCACCGGCTTCGCCCTCGCGGCAGTCATCAATTACCTGCTCCATCAACGCCGATCAATGCGTCGGGTGAGTTCTCGCATGTTGTATGAACTCGCGCGTCGCTATGACGAGTGGCCGGGTGAGAAGTATGAGGGGTCCTCGGCACGAGGCGCGATGAAGGGGTGGGAGCGCCATGGGGTCTGCAAACGCGAGCTGTGGCCTGACGGTCTGCACGGTCCAGAACATTTCAATCAAGCGATAGCCGACCAAGCGGTCTTCACACCCGGAGGGACATACTATCGGGTGAATTTCAGGCAGGTGCGCGATATACACGCGGCCATTCACGAAGTCGGCATTGTGTATGCGACATTGATGGTGCACGCCGGATGGGGAGAGCCCGGTCCAAAGACGGTCACAGTCAAGAGGGGTGGCCGCAGCAAATCCAGCATGACCCTTCCCGTGATCGCGCGGAAGGGGAAGGCGGATGGAGGGCACGCGATCGCAATGGTGGGATATACCTCGCAAGGGTTCGTCGTCCAAAACTCATGGGGGACAAAATGGGGCAAGAAAGGGTTTGCTCTGCTGCCGTATGAGGACTTCATGCTTCATGCCACGGACGTGTGGGTGGCGCAACTCGGCGTGCCGGTCATGGCGGATCTCTGGGCGGGAGGGGCAGCGGATGTGACGAGCGGCACCTTCCGCGCCGGGCAGGTGATCCCGTTGAACGAGATACGGCCCTACGTGATCGACGTAGGAAACAACGGAGCGTTATCCGACCGAGGCGACTATTGGACCACCGAAGAAGATTTGGAACGGTTGTTTGTGGACACCATTCCCAAGAAAACCAAGGGCTGGAAGAAGCGCCGTGTGATGCTGTACATCCACGGGGGCCTGAACAGTGAAGCGGACGTGGCCAAGCGGATCGTGGCCTATCGCGACGTATGTCTCGCGAACGAAATCTATCCCATTCACATCATGTGGGAGAGCGATTGGTTCAATTCCGTGAAGAATCTCATCGAGGACCAGTTCACGGCGGCCGATGAACGGGCGTCCGGCACCTTTCTCGATCATCTCCGCGAAGCCAGGGATCGTGTGCTGGAATTAACCCTGGCCTATCCGGTCGGTAGCTTGTGGGCTGAAATGAAAGAGAATGCGCGGCTGGCCTCCCAGGCGAAGAATGGCGCAATGCAACTCATTGTGAAGTACGTGACGCAAGCCAAAGCCTCTCACGGGAAGGTGGCAGCGACCGATTGGGAGCTCCATGTGGTCGCCCACAGTGCCGGCTCCATTCTCACTGCCTACGCCATGCCGCTCTTCGCCGGCCTGGGCCTGTCCTGGAAGACGCTTCAGTTTATGGCGCCGGCCATCCGGATGGACCTCTTCAAGGAGGTGATGGTGCCGAAGATCGTGGAGGGCACATGCCCCAGACCCAGCCTCTATGTTTTGAGTAAGGTGGGAGAGCTGGATGATGATGTCGGACCCTATGGAAAGTCCCTCCTCTATCTGGTCAGCAATGCGTTCGAAGACACACGGGGCGTGCCGTTGCTCGGCATGCAAAAGTTTCTGAACGATGACCCATCGGTGTCGGCACTATTGGATCGCGACATCGACGGCCTGCATGGGATTGTGGTATCCGGCGAGGGAGACACACCGGGAGCGATGGCGAAGAGTGATACCCACGGCGGCTTTGACAACGACCCGAACACCATGAACTCGGTGCTTGTTCGGATTCTCGGGACATTGCCGAAGGTGGCGTTCACCGACCGCGATTTGCAGTTTTAGCCGCCGTCCGGGGGTCGCGTCGGTATCGCCGTGCAGAGGGCGGCCCACAATTTCATGTTGAATCGAGCGACGAGCACGCCTGTCTGCGTGCGGTCACGCACAGGCAGGCGATTGCAGCAGCAGCGTTCATGAATCATGCGGGCCGGTGAACGAACGAGGCACGATTGAGTGACGCTAAGCTGGGCGAGTCGGGCTAGGCGTAGTGGTTCATAGAGGACGACAGTGTGATTAACACAGGAGGAACAACAGATGGCTGCTAGACCAAAGGTGTGCATTGATCGCATTCTGCCTCGAGACTTGATGCGGTTCCGACCCACCACACGCGGGCCACAAGGCCGGGTGCGTGCCATCTCGCCGATCGGCAAGACCTGGATGAACGGGTCGACCCTGCGCGTGCGGTTTATAAGCGGTACGCCAGCCCAACAGGCTACGGCACGCAAGCAGGCGGCGTGGTGGACTCAGTTCGCCAACCTCAAGCTCGACTTCAATGACGCGCCGAATGCGGAAATCCGCATCACATTCGATGCTAATGACGGGGCGTGGTCCTATGTCGGTACTGATTGCCGTGGCATTCCAGTGAATGAGGCCACCATGAATCTCGGCTTTCTTGACGGCGGCACCGCGGGGCACGAATTCGGCCATGCCATCGGACTCGCCCATGAGCATCAGAACCCTGGCGGCGGCATTCAGTGGAACGAGCAAGTTGTCATTCGTGAAGCGGCCAAATCGCCAAACTTCTGGGATGAAGAGACGGTGCGTCACAATATCTTGAACAAGTACAGCGCGGATCAGATTAACGGCACGGCGTTCGATTCTGATTCCATCATGCTCTATTTCTTTCCGGCGTCCTGGACCCTCAATGGCATCGCGACGAAGGAGAACGACGTCCTCTCGAGCATGGACAAGGCCTTCATTGCCGGCGCGAAAATGTACCCGAACACCGGCGGGACGGTGTCGTCCGCGAAGGAGCTCAAAGTCAACGCCGGTCGCCGCACAGCGGCCTCTATCGGCAAGATAGGGGAAGAGGACCTGTATCGCTTCACAGCCGCGACAGATGGCCGCTATGTCATCGACACGAGCGGTCCGACGGACATTGTTATGAAACTGTTCGGCCCCAACAGCGAAACGGCGCTCATTGGAGAAGACGACGATTCCGGCATCGATACCAACGCGCTGATCGCGGCGGATTTAATCACCGGCGAGTATTTCGTGCAGGTGCGGCACTACAGCCGCACAAAGGGGACCGGAAAGTATTCGATCAAGGTCCGGAAGATGTGACGGGCTGCTGCGCTCCATCCGTGGCGGTCACAGGCCCACATGACTTGGAGCTCGCGCAAAAAAAACCATATCGAAGCTGGTCAGGTCGAGATGGAAAGAAGAAAAGGGGTCAGAAAGAACAATCGTGGTCAGGTCTTAATGGGCGAGGGTCATAATGGGCGAGGGTCAGGCATGACTATTGACTTATTGGAAGGCTGCACGTCCGTCAAAGTGGGCCAGTCGTGCGGTTTACAGTCGAGGATGGCTTCGTCGGCGGTAGCGAATGACTCGATCACGGATATGAGGGATACTGATAGTGTACCTTAGTTGATGTATTGCTGATTAGCCTTAGGGTGCCGAGCCATGCTATCGCAATGGCGTGACATATGAATGGGATACGAAGAAAGCTCAAGCAAACCGACGGAAGCACGGTGTTTCATCCGAAGAAGCGGCCTCGGTGTTTCAGGATGCAGAGGCATTCACATTCGACGATCCAGACCATTCGGACGAAGAGCCACGAGAAATTACTATCGGCATATCGACAAGGGGCCGGGTGCTGTTTCTCTCGCACTGCGAGCGAGGGGGCGGATTAGGATCATAGGCGCCAGGAAGGCGCCACCGAGAGAAAGGAAGCAATATGCGAAAGGCCTCAGCTAAATCGATGAAGGATGATCTTCGGCCTGAATATGATTTGACGAAGCTCAAGGGGGGCGTCCGTGGTAAGTATTATCAGCGGGCACGGGCGGGGACGAATCTTGTGCTTGTTGAGCCAGATTGAGCGAAGGCCTTTCCTGATGCTACTTCCGTGAATCGGGCGCTCCGTGTATTGCGTAACGCTGTTGGTGCAACAACAGGATCATCCAAACGTCCGCGCCGAGGAAATGTCTCTCTCAAGAGAGCGACACGTAAGCGCGTTGCCCTGGCGTCGAGTGCAAGGCGGGCGGCACGTAAGCGCACTGCTCATAATCCCTGGCGGTTTCAAGTTCCAAGTGCAACGGGTGAATGATGGCGCAATGGCGCATAGACTTCCAAGGGCGTGGCAAAGTCCAGACATTTTCGTGGGCGCGTGTTGAGGCGATGCGCGATGGCGTTCAGCTCGCGCTGCGTATACCCCGACAAGTCGGTGCCCTTCGGCAGATACTGACGCAGCAGCCCATGGGTGTTTTCATTGGTACCGCGGTGCCAGGGGCTGTACGGATCGGCAACGAAGATTTGGATCGCG
>JANOMG010000011.1:0-1762 GCA_031420175.1 Nitrospira sp. | reverse complement strand
CATGCGGGCGTGGCATTCTCGCGGATCTGGTTTACGCCCTATCATATCTATCGGAAGTTCCCGGCTGACTCGCCGATGGTCAATCGGCGGCGAGAATTTCAATGCGTGACCGCGGCCTGCATGCTGGTGCGACGAGACGTGTTTGAACAGGTCGGCCGGTTCGATGAAGGATTCAAGAATGGATTCGAAGACGTCGATCTGTGTTTAAAAATCCGCGAGCAAGGTTGGCACATCATGTATCGCCCGGACAGTGTCGTCTACCATCTGGAAAGCCAAACACCGGGACGGAAAACGCACGACACAGACAATGCACGGCGGCTGCTGGAACGGTGGTCCCACAAGTGGTGGATCCCGGACGAAGACGCGTTGTACCTGTCGGACGGGCTCGCCTGCCATGTCCGTACCGAGCAGGGCAGGCTCTACAATCACCTTGAGCCGCTGACTTCTGTTGCCGATCGGACCGCGTGGCAGCTCGTGGCAGATACCCAGTTTGCCGCGCAGAGCCAAGACTTTGCGCGGGTCAAGAGGCTTCTGAATGCCGTCGATCAGTGGCCGAACGATGTGTGGGTGCTCCGATGGGCAGCATGGGTGTGCAGATGGATCAAGGCGCCGGTTCTGGCGCTCTCGTTTTGGCACCGCGTGTTGGCGATCGAACCAGATGCGGATGGCTACCACGCGTTGGCGAAGGCCGCCCTTGAAGAAGGCCGGCTAGACGAGGCGGAACGCCATCTCACCGAGTTATGCAGTCTCAGTCCGACGCACGGAGGCGGGTGGCTGTTGTCCGGCATCGTGTCGATGCAGCGTCAGCGGTTTGCCGAGGCCAAGACGGCCTTCGAACGGGCAGCCACCTATGGAGCGGATCGGCGCAAGGCGAAATTAGGAATTGGCATGGCCGCAATGGGGCTGGCCGAATCCGCCAGCGCATGGGAACTGTTTCTCGATGTGGCTACCGAGCATCGTGACGATGCGGAAACGCTCCACTGGCTGCTGCGAGCCGGGACAGCTCTCCAACGGTGGGAACATCTGCAACGTGTGCTCAGCCAGTATGTCTCCAGAAACCCAGGCGACCTCAGTCTTCGGTTCGCGCTGGCAGGCGTCTTTCTCCGTCTCAACCGTGGGGCTGCCGCTCGGCACGAATATGATTCGATCCGTCTGTTGGACCCGGTCTTTGACGGTCTCAGCGAATTGGCGAGTGCCATCGATGAGCAAGAGTCGGCCCTGACACATCATCATGCAGCACGATGAAGAAGCCCCGGCGCGTACACTGCTGATCCAACTCGCCAGACTGGGCGATCTGGTCCAGAGCTTGCCGGCCATCGTCTCACTCACGGCTCGGTTTCCTCACCGGTCTCTCGACCTGCTCTGTCCTGCGCCGTTCGCGGACCTCGCCCGTCTTTTTCCTGGGGTGGGGCAGGTCTTACTGTGGAACGGGGCACAATGGCATGCGTGGGCCGAGTCCTTCGTCGGAGAGTTTCAGTCCTCGCGGTTACGCGAAGTCGAACAGTACCTCGCTGAGTTGACAACCGAGCCCTATGCAATGGCCTATGTGTTGAATCATCACCCACGGGCAATTTTGGCAGCCACGCTGTTGGCCATAGAGGTGCAAGGCCCCAATCTGCGTGGGCCGTTGGACGAAGAGTTGTCGCCCTGGGCATCGTATTTACACCACGTCGCACAGACACGGGGAGCCAATCGCATTCATCTCTCCGATACCTTCTGTGGACTGTGCGGAGTGACCCCTCCACCGGTTCCGCCCGTCTTG
>JANOMG010000010.1:0-4474 GCA_031420175.1 Nitrospira sp. | reverse complement strand
TCCGCGCCGCGCGAGTTCCTCCTCCAGCAACGCCAGGATCAACAGCGCCGCGTGCCCTTCGTTCAGGTGAAACCGTGTGATCGTCCGGTACCCCAGGGCCCGCAGCATCCGGACACCGCCGAGACCCAGAACCGCTTCCTGTCGCAGGCGGTACGAGTCATCCCCGCCGTACAAGACATCCGTCAAGGCTCGATCCTGGGGAGTATTCTCCTTCAGATCGGTGTCGAGGAGGTACACGGGTACGACATGTCCTGCAGCCCCCATGATCTGGTACCGCCAGGCGCGGATCTGCACGGGCCGGCCTTCGAGTTCAACAGATACGCGGGGCTCCATCGGCTCGAGGAAGTCATCCACGGACCAGGAGACCGGCTCCTCGGATTGCCGGCCGAGGGAGTCCACCCGCTGGTGGAAGTAGCCGTGGCGGTGCAACAACGTGACACCCACCTCGTGAATGCCGAGGTCGGCTGCCGCCCGAAGCGTATCTCCGGCCAGGACCCCGAGTCCACCGGAATAGGTGGGAATCGAAGACTCCAGAGCGATCTCCATAGAAAAATAGGCGACGATTGGTCTGTCTGTCTCGGGCATGCGACACCTCCCTGTTTCTGACAATGAACGTACCGCTCAGCGGCTCTCAGAGCCCCGGCGCTCAGAGGTCATACCGGCCTGCGGCCTCGGGTTGATACAACACGGTTTCGATGCGGAGCGTCTTCACACCTGCCGGAACCGGCCATTCGATAAGGTCGCCCGCCTTGTATCCGAGGATCGCCGTGCCGATCGGCGCAAGAATCGAAATTTTGTTCGCCTTGATGTCGGCTTCCGACGGAAACACCAACGTCTAGACCTTCTCTTCGCCCATCTCGACATCCTTGAGTCGGACGCACGAGTTCATCGTCACTACATCGCGCGGGATCGCGGTCGGTGCCACGACGTGAGCCCGGTCGAGTTCCCGCTCCAAACTTTCCAGATACTCACGATCCTTCCCCTTGAAGCTGATCCCCACGTGCAGCAACTTTTTCAAACGCGACAGATCGCAGTCCGGGATGTCGATGTCTCGTGGCTCCATCTTGTCTCCTCCCTATTCTCTTATCCTCTTATCTCCTCCTGCCTGAACGGGCAGCACCACCCGGCGGTGGCCGGAACTGAACTTCGGGCTTCGGATCGTGAGCACCGGACAGGGCGCTTGCTTGATGACGCGCTCTGCCGTACTGCCGAAGAAAATGCCTTCAACATTTCCGGTTTCACCGCCCCAGCTATCGAGCACCACCAGATTGCTGCGTTCCGTCCGCACCAGGCGCCCGATCTCAACGAACGGCACGCCTTCAACGACCATCCGCCGGATGGGGACCCCTTGGGCTTCCTTCCATTCCAACAGGTCCCGCGCCTGGAGTCGTGCATGGCGCCGTAGCCGCTTGATCTGGCCTGCCTCCGCACTCGGCAGTGCCAGCCCCAGTCAATCGAAGACTTGAAGCGTCTTCGTATCGATGACGTGGACGAGCAGCAGCTCCGCTCCGAACACCGCGCGAGCGCCAGGGCCATGCGATAGTCCGCCATCGAGCAGGCCAAAAAATTGACGGGAACCATGATGCGGCGGAACAGACCATCGGAACGGGAACCGTCTCGGAATTCATCTTGGTGCGCTGCACCAGATCCCTGCCGTCATTCGGTGCGGTCATGCGGGCCCTCCGTTCCATTCAATCGGCGACGGCCGGAATGATGACGCCATGAGGAGACAGCCGCCCCTCAAGCGCGGCGATCTCCTTTTCGCTGAGCACCCGCTCCCGAGGCACGTTCACCAGTCTGGCTGCTTCTGCGACAGAATGAGCCCAGCTGCAGTGGTTAACAAAGAGCATTCCTTGCGTGTTCAGCGTTCCGCCCTGGTTGATGTACCCCAATCCTCTCGTACGCGGCCCCGTGTGCAGCGGTCCGACGACGCCAAGAATCGTTTCCGGCCTGGTATGGGTCAGGAACAGGCGCGGGTGAATCGCGGAGGGAAACAATCGTTCGACCAGCGCCGGCGATGCCTGATGCGCCCGTTCTCCCTCGTGGCGTGGATGACGGAAGCGGCCCGGCTCAAGCAGGTACACGACGACATGAGGCACCTTGGATTCACGCAGACGCCGCGCGGCGGCCAGGATTTCTCCGAGTTGATAGGCCCCGACCGCCGTCAGAATAATCCGCGCGCGGTCCGGCTCATAGCTTGCCCAGTCCAATCGCATGCCTCCGTCAGTCACCAGTTGTCTGGCTTCGGCGGCTGTGAACAGATCCGGAATCACGTCCGCTTTTGGCACCACCAAGGTCCAGATCTGTCCCTGCGTCCGATAGACCTGCTCCATAACAACCGCCGCGCTGTTGAAGTCGGCCGGAAAGAGGACGCGCGAGATGTGCGACAACTCTCCCAGCATCGCCTCCGCCATGCTGGGATCTTGATGCGACTGCTCGTTCTTCCCGTTCTCCCAGGTATGCGAGGTCAGGATGAGTGGGATCGACAGCCAGCGTTGCGGGCGACCTGCCTCCGTGCAGTGGTTGGCAAAGATGATCTCCTGGCGAATCGCCCCATGCATCTTGGTCCCGAAGGCTTCGTAGGTATGGATGAGATTGATCCCTCCCTTGTTCGCGAGGGCGGCCGATGCGACGGCCTCTTCGTTCAACGCGGTGATGACTGCGCCTTGGATCGATTCCGGGATACCAGGTTCCGGGTCGGTCACCCGGAACTTCAACAGTTCCAGCGTCTTGAGCAACCGGTTCGAGCGCATTTCGTCGGGATTGCCGACGCGAGGGCGCAGATGTGGGTTCGCGTGCACCAATGCTGTAAAGACCTCATCGACCGCCGCCATCGGAGACGTTCTGGTCCAGCGATCCGGATGAGGCCTCCCCTCCACCGGCAGGGACCGGAACGGTGGCGAAGGATGTTCGTCCACGGAGGCCGAGCGATGCGCCAGGGCGTGGTCGCGTTCCAGCGGACGGCCGACGCTCTTATGCTGTTGAAACGCTCTGACGGCCACGCCAAGTTCCGTCGAGGCCACCCACAATCGCTTCGCGCCTTCGTTGAACAGCGCCGCCGCCTGCGCGTCCATGCGTGGGTTCGCCATCAGAGGCAGATTATGGGCCAAGTTCGTACCTTCTCCGGGAAAGCCGGCTCCCTTCGGCGCGAGCGCAATGCCGTAGGGCAAGCGAATCGGGTACGTGCTCTGTCCCGATCGGATTGCCTCGCCCGCCGCCTCCAGCCGGCGTTCCATCTCGACAATGGCCCACAGGAACGCCGCGGGATCGCGCCCGTCGAAGAGGAGCGGGTCGAACCCGTTGAGGGTCAGGTGGTCGCAAAACCAGGCCGCGCCGCCCTGTTGGGACATGGTCGTGCGTTGATCGATCCGCCGGCCGTTCTTGATCATGATCGGCATGACGAGACCGGAGTCCTCGGCGCGCCACCAGCGCGGCGCCCAATCGCTACCCCGTTGTTCTTCAAACGCGCCATCGGAGAGAAACGCCACCAGTCGTTCGCCCTGAAGCGGCATGTGGACGTACTGCAACTCGGCAAATCCGAGATAGCCGCCTTCCGCGATGCCGCCCGCCGTGTGGGCGTTCACATGACTGCCCAACGGGGAATCCTGGCGGCCGTCCGCGCCCAAGCGGTAGGCGTAGAAATCCCGCACGTAGCGGGTCAGTCCTGCATCCGTGACGGCATACCTGGCGGCATGCGCCTCCGTCATGTTCCCGACCAGCACATTCAGCGAGTCCACGGCCGTCACGCAGTGTCCCTGCCCCATCAGCCAGGCGCGCGTATGGCCGGTCAGGACGTTGGCGGCCAGGTACCCGGCGTAGGCCGGCACCATGTTCAGCGCGCCGCCGGTGTGGCCATCGGGTTGGACCTTGAAGTCTTCGACGTCCAACGGACGACCGTCCAGATACACGTTTCGTGCATACGTCTGATGCACGACCAGCCACAGGCCGGCGCTCGTGAGTCGATCCAACGCGGTTAACAGCTCGTAGAACGCGCCCCCGTCTCCCTGCCGGCCCTGACTCGTGAATTTGGCTGCCAGGTCGTGAATCCGCACTTGAGTCTCGTCGGTATGGCGGATGACGCCATAGCCCTGCGCCCAGCGGGCGAACTGGGAATCGTTGTGGCGATATTGTGCGGTTTGCTGCGCCAGCTGACGGTCATCTCGGTCGTAGTCGGTGTTCATGTTGATCCTTTGCCGGGTTTCGGTGTGTCACGGTGGTGATTGGCCCCGCACAGACATCTCAGGGTCTCACGTGCGATCCAGGTTTCTTCGTCGGCAGCCACGACGTAGGCTTCCACGTTGGCTCCATCTCGGCTGATGCGGGCCGCGCGACCGGCCGGCAGCCCGACCGCCTTCTCGTTTCGCTCCCGGTCCAACACGAGACCGCACCAATCCATCCCGTCGCAGACGCGGGCACGGATTTCAGGGGAATATTCGCCGATGCCTCCGTGCTACGGCGCCAGCTCGTTGAGCTG
>JANOMG010000009.1:0-11219 GCA_031420175.1 Nitrospira sp. | reverse complement strand
ATAGAGGACGCGGATGCCGAATCCTCTGTCCTGCATATCGCGAATGGAGTCGATGCGGCGATCTTCACCGCTGATGGTCTGGATTGTGCTGTCGAGGGTGCGGATATCGCCGTACTCGGCTCCGGAAGCCACCACGCGTTTGAGTACCAATTCGGCGAGTTCGTCTTGATAAAGAATGGACATGGCACCTGTATCCTGACAGAGGCACCGGGGCCGTTCAACTCAGGCCGCCATCGAGCTTGGCTTTCCCGATGTCATCCCCTACGATGTCGCCTCATGATCTCTCCCGGGCAGACGCCACGACAGCGCATCATCGAACTGATCACCGGTACCAGACTGTCATCATACCAGCTGGCCCAGATGCTGGGCATCCCGGAACGACAGGTCGAGGACCATCTCCCTCACGTCGTGAAAACGGTAGCTCGAGACCCGTCACGCCGATTTATCCTCGAACCCTCCGTCTGCCCCGATTGCGAGTTTATCTTTCGCGATCGACGAAAGCTGAATAGGCCGAGCCGTTGCCCATCATGCCGCAGCGAAGGCATCACCGCTCCGAGATATGGCATCGATGTTCAAGTGGCTAACTGAGTAGAGTCCCGCAAGGAATAGGGAAGGATCAGCGGATCGTGCGAACAGCTTGGACGCCTAGCACGGCCACCACGATAAGAAGGGCCACCCACAAGAGGATAGGGTGTCGCTCGGTCCAGGGCTCGACACTGACATGGTTTCCGGTCAAAATTTCCGAGCCCAGTTGACCGACCGTAGCGGTCTTCAGATCCGTCCCTGCGAGTAACCGTTCAAGATCGTAATGCGCAGCCTTCGCTCTACCATGACCATATAAGACACGATACATATGGGCCTGATTTTGGCGAAAGACGATCGACCGCGTGAGCTGTTCGGAAATTAGGCGAAGACCAACAACGGGAGCATCGTCGCGATTCAACACCGTTACACGCCAAAACCGGGCCTGCGTTTCAGGGCATAGTATCTCGAGCGAGGACCGATCGCGCGGCTCACCGGCTATCTCTTGCAAAGACTGGTACCGATAGATGTCCCCGCGACATCGAGTCGTCCAATTCTTCCCATCCGAGCTCGTTGCGATACGAACAGCGCGATGGAATTCCGGCTGCGCCGCTTCGAACCGAAAGGCCGACAGCGGGAGCGGTATATCCTCAAGATTCACTTGCCACTGACTCTGGTGCGGAGGAGACGGCTCCACTTTTTCGAGCACCATAGAGGCCGACATACGCTCAGCTTGTTCCACAACCTCATGAGCGACACGGCCCTCTCGTGGCAGAAGCTTTTTTTCCTTGTCCAGGACCCTGATTCGTAGCCATCGGGCATACGTCTTTGGATAAGCCACATTCGGCACCCGCTCCACTCCATCTTCACGAAGCCGATAGAGCGGCGCACGATCTCGTATGATGCGCCAGGTCGTACGATCATCCGATGCAGCGACCTCGACCCAAGAGAAGAAATCCGTCTCGTTGAACAACAGTTCCAGCAAGTTGTGTGGCTCCTGCTGACTACCTGCATCGACAATCGCGTAGGTAAACTGACCAGGAACAAAACCTATGTCTGTGAGGGGCGCGTTCCGCCAGGATCGAGTCTGTCCACCTTGAGCCGTATGGAGAATGAAGGGCACCTCCCTCCCCGCCTCATCGATCACCCGGAGATCCCCGAGGTCCTGCTGCGCATGCGAATAAATTTCCGTCGACAGGGGAACACGGACGAGGCTTGGCTCAGCTGTGCCATGCGATTGTATGCGGCGCGAATACTGCCAAGCCAGCCAGGGATCAGACTCCTGGGCAGCCGTCTCAATTGCCCCGATCAGAAGCATGAGATTGAGCAGCCACCCGAGCAGTTTCACGGCACCTCCTTGACCGAAGGTCTGGACGACGCCCGTTGATAGAAAAACGACACGCCAAGCAGCAACAGGCCAAGCACCATGAATGAGACGATGCGATAGATGGCCTCCAGCGACGACAGGTCGTACAAGAAGACTTTTAACGCCACCAAACCGAGTAGGGCGAGTCCCTGCCAACGCAGCGCCGTATTCCTCCACCGTACACCTGCCGCCACGAGCGCGGTCGCATAAGTGGTCCATAAGAGGGAGAGCCCTAGTTGCTGCGCTAAATCAGAACGACGCTCATCCTCAAATCCAGACGGGCTCCAATAATCCCAGACTTCGCACGATAGCGCCCACAACGTCACAATGTTGGCACAAAGCCCCACCACACCGAATGCCAGACGCTCTTCCTCGTTGAGGTCGCTCTTGAGTGAACGGGAGCGCCATAGGGCTGCTACAAAACAGATGATGACCACCGCGAACAGTCCGAAACGCTGATTGAGCAGCACGGGTTGAACGCCGTGGATCGGAAACAGCATCAGGCGGCTCGCCACTACCGTAAAGAGCGCCAATCCGGCCCAACGGAGATGGGAGACCTGCGCGCGAACGCCGACCCAGATCAGAATAGCTCCTTCGATGGCCCAAGCCATGGTCATCCATTTTCCGTCCAACTGGACCGGAATCACCAGCGTCACAAACGTCAACGCCAATCCCCCGAAAAGCATACGCACGAGCGAAGAACTCCCCTCCGACGTCGGCACCCGTCGCGCGACGACCAGGTGCAGAGCCGCCAGCAACAGAAGCATGCAGGACAAGCTCCACCGATGCTCGGCATACAACAGTCTATGCAAGGCCGCGAGATAGCCGAGGGCGTTGAGGGCGACCAACATCGTTTGCGCCGCTTCGAGTGTGCCGGCGCGCCGCGCCTGTAACACTGGCAACAAGGCAAACTCCAGGAAGAACACCGAGGCGAACCCCAACGTCAAATTTTGTCGATCCTCATGGTAATAGCCGTTCCACCATCCCCAGAAGTAAAGCATCGTGCCAGCAAACGCCAGCCATTCCACCTTCGACCATTGACGCGTATGCGCGACAAGCAATACCCCGGCGTTCAGCAGGGCAAGATAGGTGAAGAGTTCAACCGGTGCATCCCGCCCTGTGCTAAGGAGCACCGGCGTCAGCAGACCGCCCAATAGCGCCACCAGGGCCATCGCTTGGGAATCACGTCTGACGGCAATGACCACGAGGGTAGCCGTGACGATAGCCATGCCACCGAAGGCCAGTGAGGGAGGAAAGAGATGGTAATAATTCGCACCGGCGAACAGCGAAAGATACAACACCCCTCCGCCCAAACCGGCAATGCGATTCGCGAAGTCGTCATGGCCCCGACGCAAGAGCCATTGGCTATAGATCAGAACAGCTGCTCCACTCAACAATCCCAACGCGACTTGCCCGCGTGGACCAATCCAATCGTTATCAAACGCATATTTCAGGAAGAACGAGACCGCGAGTAGGAGGGCGACAATGCCGATTCGATTCAACCAGCGCCCCGCGATCAGTTGTTCAATGTTGAGTCCGATGGGTTGAGACGTGGATTGCGCGGGTTTGGAAGCCCCCAATGTAGCAGCGACAGGTGTAGGAGGTCTGATCGGCGCAGGAGTTACGGCTACGGACGTCTGACTTGATGCCGGTGGTGACACAGCAGTAGACGCCGCGAGCGGTTCTCCTGCCGACAGGCCCTCAAGTTGGCTCCGCAGCTCCTCAACCTGTCGCTCCAGCGAATGCAGTCGAGCAAGAACGTTCGATTCTTGGTCTTTGCTGCCAACCGTTCCAGTATGTGCCGGCCTGTCACGGAATTGCTGCTCCAACCTCCGGACTCGTATAAATGCCCAGATAGCGATGACGGGGATGGCGAGGCTGAGAAACGAATACGGAAAGAATAATCCATTGTCCATACGCGGTCCTCGAAGGGGTTCAATGCTGATGTGGATTACAGCATAGGAAGAGTTACCGAGCAAGAAAACAAGGAATTGCCTCGAAGCCAATCGGATTACAGTTTCATCTTTTGCGATCGTCGAAAACTGACCAGACCAAGCCGCTGTCCCACATGCCACAGCGAAGGCATCACCGCTCCTCGATACGGCATTAAGCCGAGATGGGCGGCCCGCGCGAAATCTGCCGATTTTCACATTTTCCTTGGACGCTGGGCCCCGCTCACCTAGAGTGATAGGAGTATTTATGTATACCCATCACCATGGGACCGGGAACGCCGACATCTTCCAGCCGCTGGGTTGACCTCCGCCACGACGCCTTTGCCTCTGTCGTGGTCTTCCTGGTCGCTCTCCCCCTCTGTATGGGTATCGCCGTCGCCTCCGGTGCGCCACCTGCCGCCGGCATCATCACGGGTATTATCGGGGGGCTGATTGTCGGCGCATTGGCCGGTTCTCCGCTCCAGGTCAGTGGACCAGCCGCAGGCCTGACCGTCATCGTCTACGAAATCATTCAAGAACACGGCATGGAGAAGCTGGCCATCGTCGTCATGCTGGCCGGGATCATCCAGATGAAATGGGCCTGGCTCCAGCTGGGGCAATGGTTCCGCGCTGTCTCCCCTGCCGTGGTGCATGGCATGCTGGCCGGTATCGGCGTCCTCATCTTCGCCAGCCAGTTCCATATCATGATCGATGATGTCCCCCAAGGATCCGGGTTCGCCAACCTCCTCACTCTTCCTTCCGCGTTCTGGAAGGGGTTGGTCGCGGACGACGGCACTCCGCTGAATCATCACCTGGCGGGGAGGGTCGGCGTGCTGACGATCTTTGGGATTGTGCTATGGAACCTCTATGCCCCCCGGATGTTCAAAGCCATTCCCTCGGTCCTCATCGGAGTGTCTATTGCTACCGTGGCGACAGTGTCTCTGAATCTCGATATCGCGCATGTGAAGGTTCGTGACAACTTGCTCTCGATCGTGCAATGGCCGTCTCTCCACTCGCTGCAGTATCTACTGGATCCGGCCATCATCGGCGAGGCGCTGGCGATCGCGTTGATCGCCAGCGTCGAAACACTGCTCTCCGCCACCGCGGTGGATCAACTCCACACGGGTCCCCGCACGCGGTACAACAAGGAACTCTTCGCCCAAGGAGCGGGCAACGTCGTCTGTGGATTACTTGGCGCTTTACCTGTGACCGGCGTCATCGTGCGCAGCGCCGCGAATGTGGAGGCCGGCGCCCATTCTCGGGTCGCCGCCCTCCTGCACGGTGGGTGGCTGCTGCTCTTTGTGTTTTTCCTTCCCGCCATTTTACGAATGATCCCCACCGCCGCGCTTGGCGCCGTGCTCGTCTTTACCGGGTACAAACTCATGAACGTGGGTGTCGTGAAAGAGCTGAAACGGTACGGAAGGAGCGAGGTGCTCATCTACGGAACCACGCTCTGTACCATCGTGGCGACGAACCTGCTCACCGGCGTGTTAATCGGCATCGGGCTGGCCATGGCGAAGCTGCTCTATACCACCCAGAACCTCGAAACCTATTTTGAGCATGACCCCGTAAATGGTAAGCTGACGTTAAACTTGATGGGGATCGGTACCTTTGTCAGTCTTCCCCGTTTGGCCACAGCCCTGGAAGGGGTTCCTCCCCTCGCGGATCTTCATATTCAATTCACATCCCTCCGTCATATCGACCATGCCTGTCTGAATCTCCTGGAGTCCTGGCAAAAAGGCCACGAGGCGACAGAAGGTCGGGTGCATCTGGATTGGAACAAGTTGCACGGGATCACGTATCATGTGAGGAAAGGGCCGCGGAATGCCACTTGGTGGCAGAAGTGGTTAGAGTAACCGGAGGCCGCATGACACGATCCCTCGCCATGGTACTGTGCGTCTGTGCGCTCGCCTTCGCCGCTTGCAGCGGGGACAAGCCCAAGGAACTGCTCGAGACCGCCGAGTTCGAAGAGCGCCAGATGAACCTGCCCCACGCCAAGCAGCTCTACGAAGATGTGATTCGGCTCTACCCAACCAGCAAAGAAGCCGCCACGGCCCGGACGCGCCTCTCCGCTCTTACCCCCGCTCAGTAGGCCTTCGTTTTGGCCACCAGGGCAAGAACGCGTTCGTCGTCTGCTGATAGATTCGATATTCCTCGCCACGGCTTGCCAACGCCTGCGCTTCCGCTAACGGAATTCCCGTCACTTTGAGCAGCGCCCAACCCATCGCCATCGGTCCGATCCAGGTGAGCGGCCAGCCCGGCGCACCGATCGCCATCACGACATAGGCCCACCAGTGCAGCCATTCGAAAAAATAATTCGGATGGCGCGAGTAGTACCACAGGCCGTCGCGACAGACACGATCACGATTCCATGATTTGGAGCGAAATCGCGCGAGCTGCCAATCGGCCATGGCTTCCCCTGATACAGCAACTATCCAGATCAGCAACCCGGCGAGCTCGATCAGCGCGAACGGGGGCCGTGGATTTTGGATCAGCACCAGAAAGGGGAGCGAGAAGCCCGCTACGGCCAGCGCTTGCAATTGAAAATAGCCGAACATCTTGAGCCGCTCGGAGCTACCCCAACACTCGCGCAGGCGACGATAGCGAGCATCCTCCTGCTTGCCGATCACACGATTGAGAAGGATGTAGAATCCCAGCCGT
The DNA here is from genome assembly GCA_031420175.1 of Nitrospira sp. Taxonomy (GTDB): domain Bacteria; phylum Nitrospirota; class Nitrospiria; order Nitrospirales; family Nitrospiraceae; genus Palsa-1315. The sequence goes on along the minus strand of JANOMG010000009.1, from coordinate 4,739 downwards.
CCCGCATAGAGCACGACCAAAATTGCCACGAGAATTTTCCGTTCGATCTCGCCGGTGGCCTGCGTCGCATACCACAACACGACGGCCATGAGACCCATGCACCAGCCGACATCTGCGATCGAGGCATTGCGCATGCGCAGCTGTAAGACCCAGAGCCCCGCCATGACAACAACCATGGCTAGATAGGCCGTGAGGACGAGAGACAGAGGATCAGATCCCATCATCGCGTCCTCCAATGTCCCGATTCCTGCGTTTCACGTTTTACGTCTCACGGAATTTAGTCCGGATAATCCCACAAGTCCCTGCCCGCGCATGTCCGTTCAGCAAGCCATGCGCGAAATCCTGACAAGGGGAACGACAGAAGCCCTTGGAGTTTGTCGCAGCGCATCGACAAATCGGGAGGCCGTGGTGCACCAACATAGTCCCTCACGGAACCAGGCCGGATCTGAGCCGCCAGCTCTGGATACCAGGGAGTTAGCGCTTGCCCGATCTCCCAGCGCGAGAGCCGGTCCGCTCCTCCGAGGTGGTAGAGGCCCGGACGATCCTGGTCGATCAGCTCCCAGATGGCTCGCGCCGTCATACCAGCCGGAACCGGGCAACGGAATTCATCCGTAAACAACGTGAGCGGCCTTCCACCCTGTACCGAGTTCCGCATATCTTCGACAAAGCTGCGATCGCCGGTCGGCGAGCTGCCGGCGTTCAATCCCACTCGAATCACACTATGACGCGGGTTTTTCAGTACAAGGCGTTCGGCTTCCGCCTTGGTCTCTCCGTAGACGTTCAGTGGATTCACCGGATTGGTTTCGACGTACCAGCCTTTGGCGCCATCAAAAACCTGATCGCTGGAGAAGAACAGAAAGGGAATGTCAGCCGAAAGTTCGGCGAGGAGAGCCGTCGCCTCGACATTGATGCGGCGCGCCAGAATCGGATCCTGCTGGCAAGGCCCCGTCCGACTCTGCGCAGCACAGTGAATGACGACTTGAGGATGGAGATCGCACCAGAAACGGCGCAGGGCCCCGGTATCGGTCAGATCGACATCCTGCCTGGTGAGGCCACGCACTTCCCACCGCGGCGCCCAGCGTGGCGCCGTCCTAAGGAGATAGTGGCCGATGAGCCCTGCCGCACCGGTAATGAGGGCGAGCGGTGCCATAAAAAAGACGCTGGTTACCGCGTCAGCTTACGATAGCGAATGCGATGAGGCTGATCGGCCTCCTTGCCCATGCGCTTCTTCCGATCCGCGTCGTACTCGCTGTAGTTCCCTTCGAACCAGACCACCTTGCTGTCGCCTTCGAACGCCATGATGTGGGTCGCGACCCGGTCCAGAAACCAGCGATCGTGACTGCTGATGACGGCGCAGCCGGCGAAACGTTCCAATCCTTCTTCCAGCGCACGCAAGGTGTTGATATCGAGGTCGTTGGTCGGCTCGTCGAGGATGATGAGGTTCGCCCCCTCTTTCAACATACGAGCCAAGTGGACTCGGTTGCGCTCGCCGCCAGAGATATCCTTCACCTTCTTCTGCTGATCGGTACCGGCAAAGTTGAACCGGGCACAGTAGGCCCTGGCATTGACTTCGGCCTTGCCGAGCATGATGGTATCCTGGCCCTCGGAGATGATGTCGTAGACGGATTTTTCCGGATCGAGACTGCGATCCTGGTCCACGTAGCCCAACTTGACCGTCTCACCGATCTTGATCGTTCCCGCATCCGGTTTCTCTTTCCCGATAATCATGCGGAACATCGTCGTTTTGCCGGCTCCGTTCGGACCGATCACACCGACAATGCCGCCCTTAGGGAGACTGAAGTTCACATTCTCATAGAGGACCTTGTCCCCGTAGGCTTTGCTGACGCCTTGGGCTTCGACGACCACATCGCCCAGCCGAGGTCCTGGCGGGATGTAAATTTCCAGATCGGCGGCCTGCTCTTCCTGCTTCTGATTGACCAATTCTTCATAGCGGTTGAGCCGCGCTTTGCCCTTCGCCTGACGGCCTTTCGGCGACATGCGGATCCATTCCAACTCATGTTCCAACGACTTGCGGCGCTTCGATTCGGTTTTTTCTTCTTTTTCCATCCGCACCTGCTTCTGTTCCAGCCAGGACGTATAGTTCCCCTGGAACGGAATGCCATGGCCGCGATCGAGCTCGAGGATCCAGCCGGCCACGTTGTCGAGGAAGTAGCGATCGTGCGTGACGGCGATGACCGTACCTTTATATTGCTGGAGATGCTGTTCGAGCCATTGTACGGACTCGGCATCCAAATGGTTGGTCGGTTCGTCGAGCAAGAGGATGTCCGGCTCCTGAATCATCAGGCGGCAGAGAGCCACCCGACGCTTCTCGCCTCCAGAGAGCACCCCGATCTTCGCATCCGGCGGTGGACAACGCAGCGCGTCCATGGCGAGTTCAAGTACGTTGTCTAATTCCCACCCGTTCGCCGCTTCGATATTTTCTTGCAACTGGGCCTGCTTCTCAAGGAGCTTTTCCAGTTCGTCGGGGGTGGCCTCGCCCATCTTGTTGCTGACCGCGTCATACTCGCGCAACATGGCCACGAGCTCTTTCTTCCCCTCTTCGACGACCTCTTTCACCGTCTTCTCCGGATCGAGCTGCGGTTCCTGTTCGAGCAGGCCGACGCTGTACCCCTTCGAGCGCGTGATCTCCCCCGTGTAGTTCGGGTCGGTCCCGGCAATGATCCTAAGCAGCGAACTCTTGCCCGATCCGTTGAGGCCCAAGACGCCGATCTTCGCGCCGTAGTAAAACCCCAAATAGATCTCGCGCAGGACCTGCTTCTTCGGCGGATAGATCTTGCCGACATTGACGAGTGAGAAAATAACCTGCTTGTCGTTCGTAGTCGCCATGGTGCCTCTGATGAATTAAAGGGAAGGGTCGCAGGAGAATCGCCACGATAACAAAAGCTCTCGATACTTCACAACCACGTGGCAGTGGAGTGGGATGCTTCCTGGGCTGCTTACGGTCTACATTCCAATTTCTTGCGATACCCGGACTTCCGATTCGTCGTCGATTTCCTCCAGGCAGGTGAAGCAGGTAAAGGGAAACCGGTCGATGGGGATCGCACAGGATTCGCCGATGGACGAATCGTCTATCGCCGGTCCCCCGCATTCTCGATGAATTAAGACAAGCATGTCGCCCTCCTATTAGCTGCGCGGACGTACGGGACAAGCGAGACGTGCAGAATATGATTCCCCCTGTCGCGCTTTTCACGCTAGTCTCGCGTGTCGAGCACCAGATGCCGAAACATGTCCAGATGCTCAGGGCCACTCAGTCGATGGTCGCCTGGAACGAGATGAAGGTCGATCGGAAACGAGGGAGCGAGGCCTCGCAACTGCTCGACGAATTGACTGCTGCCTTGTGGCAGAATGACGCTGTCTTGCTGGCCATGGAGGATGGCCGTGCTGACTGGCCGCAGCCGGTCGAAGCTCGTGCCCCAATAGGCCCTGCTCTCTTCCACCCATTTCCAGGCGAGAGGATAGTCTTGATGCGCCGGCTCGTCATCCCAGGGCATCCAGCCAGCGGTATGCCAATCATAGCATCGCTCGGGTGCAATCGATTGCGCCCGGAGGCCCATCATGTTGAACGCCGGTGCGATGAGCACCAGCCGCTCGATTTCAGAACATTCCTGCGCCATGAGCCAGGCGATCCAGCCACCGAGTGAATTGCCCACAATGGTAATCGACTGTCCGTCTTTGAGCATATTCAGCACGAGCCGCGCATCGGTGATCCAATCGGAGAGCGTGTAGTCGATGAACCGTCCTTCCGAGTCGCCAAAGCCTCGTACGTCGTAACAACAGAACCCCCAGCCTTGTTCTTCACACCATTGCGCGAGCGCTTTGCTCTTATTGCCCCACCGTTTCGAGAGAAAGCCGGTAATAAAGAGGATCTGGCGATCCTTCCCCATCGAGCGATCCCCGCGGATCAGTTTGCCATCGGCGCCTGCGAGTTCGAAGGAATGCAGGCCCCTCATGGGTGAAGAACCGCCTTGGTGATAAACGTCCCCAGCCGCTGCAGGACCGCTCTCGGAATCTCGTGCCCGCCACGGAAGCTATGCCAGTCAACCGCAAGCCCCCCGTAAGCCAACATGTCTCGCAGTTTTTCTGCCCCCACGTAGGGCAGAATCTCATCCTGCATCCCGTGGCTTTGAAAGACCGGCAGGCCTTTGCGCTGTTGAAGTAACGGGCCCCATTCCTGTGCGGCGAGGAGCGTGCCGGACATTTGAATCAACCCGGCATAGGGCTGCGTCGTTCTGAGCATCAGATCGCAAGACAACATGGCGCCCTGGGAGAATCCCCCCAGAATGGTCTTACGAGGCTCCGCGCCGAATGTCTGTTCGACTTCCTTGAGGAACGCCAGCATGATCTCGCGCGCTGGAGCCAGACCTTTCGGAATGTCTTGCGAGAGATCGCGCACCCGGCCGGCCGCTCGATCCTGAGCAATGCGCGCCATATCGATCAGCCACCAGGCGCGCGCATCGCTCGGCCCAAAACTCAACGAGAGCGGGCCTTCGGGAAAGACGAACCTCGTGCCCGTCGGCACATTCAAGACGTCGGCCAGCGAGACGAGATCGTTCCCCGGCGCGCCGAAGCCGTGCAGGAGCAGGACGAGAGGACCGCGACCTCCACCCTTTCCGTCTGTGCCGCCTGTGATCCGCGTCCGCAGCCCGCCTATATGTTCTTCACGCATAAACGACCCGTTATCTCATATACAAATATTGCAGCAATGCGACGACTCCGTA
>JANOMG010000008.1:0-2520 GCA_031420175.1 Nitrospira sp. | reverse complement strand
GGCTCTATCTTCGGGAACTAACAGGGGTAGACTGACATTCTCATCCATGCGCAACTTCAACACTCGCTTCCGCCTCCGGGACTCAGATCGACACATCCGGCTCGTCTACACCTTCTTTCTCCTCTTGATGCTGGCCGGCTTTACCTTTTCTTTCTTCTGGGCCCACAGCATGACCGGGCTGTCGCCACAAGGGATCGCCAGCCACTACCGGGGGTCGGATGCCACCTTCGGCGAACCGATGTCGTTCAGAGAGCTGGCAGAAATCACCCACTTTCACCTCTTTACCATGCCGGTCGTGTTTATGATTCTGGTGCATGTGCTCTATCTCACCAACGCCAGCAGCAGGCTGAAAGTCGTGACGACCTGGATTTCATTCGGTGGGGTGACGTTGGATCTGATTTCCCCCTGGCTCATCAGCTACGTCTCTCCCATCTTCGTCCTCACCATGCTGGCAGGCGATACCCTCATGACGGTGGGGTTTCTCATCATGATGGTCATTCCTCTCTACGAGATGTGGATTTTGAATCAACCGCTATTGGCAGGAAAACACGGAAAAGAAGAATGACCTAACCCAGCCTGACGCTCGACATAGATTCGGCCAGAGGTTTTTACCCAGAGCCCAAGATCACGTTGTGGTCTTGGGCTTTCTGTTTTTCTCGGAGGAGTGATGATGGAACAATGGGTCTGCAAACACATCCACCCTGGAATCATCGCCATACAGGGAATGCTCCGAAAGATCGATTGTCTCCGACTCCCTATCGCCTCACGCCGCGACGTTGAAAGCATCCTTGTTCGCCAGGTCAGCAAAGAAATCGATCGCGCACTCCCCTGGCAGATCGGTCACGGCCGCCGCACAGCTCCGATCTCATGACTGATCGGAGAAGCCGCTGGCATGACTTCAGGCGAGTTACACGATCTGACGCTCGCGGCCTTCCTCCACGATATTGGGATTTCGATGCTACCTCGCCACCTGAACATCGGGATCAACCGGCTCGATTGTGAATCCTATGTCACCGTGCAGAATCATCCTCGGATCGGCGCCTTGCTTCTCGAACCGTTCTTCTTTCTTCGAGAGGCCTCAGTCCTCATTGCCCACCATCACGAACGATGGGACGGATCGGGCTATCCTTACGGGATCAGAGGGCGATTCATCCCGCTTGGGGCCAGGGGTCTGGCCATCGCCGACGCGTATGATACGATCACGGCACCAAACCATAATCCTGGGACCAGACATGTCATTGCCCTCAGGATTCTTCGCGTCGCATCCGGCACGCAGTGCGATCCTGCGCTCGTTGCAACCACAACGAATCGCGTGCTTCATCGAAATCGCATGGGAGAAGACCCTGCCTTGAGCGAATGGGAAGGGAACGTAGACTTGACGAGCTAAGACGTTGCTGCTGCATTGTCCATCGACAATGGAGTGTAAATGGTTGCCTCCGCCTTACTCTCACGAGACGAACAGGAGCAGGAGCAGGAGCGGGACAGATTGAAGATACGATAGGACGTCTTACGACTCTTTCTTAATCTGTTCAGCCAGGTAATTTTCAAGTCCCACTTGCTTGATCGTTTCCAGTTGCGTTTCGATCCAATCGATATGTTGGTCCACATCTTTGGCCATATCCTCAAGCATGTGCCGCGTGGTGAAGTCGGTCACCTTCGTACAATGCACCACGCCCTCGTTTAACAAGGCGAGCATTCCCTGTTCGGCTTTTAAATCCAGCTTGAACTGCTCAGGAACAGTTTCTCCTACTTGGACAGGGTTCATACGTTGTACGTTCGGCACGCCATCCAGATACAGGATGTGCCCGATGAGTTCGTCTGCGTCCTTCATCTCGTCTATACTGCGCTCCCGCACTTTGTGATGGAGTCGTTCAAAACCCCAATTCTCACACATCTTGGCATGGACGAAATATTGATTGATGGCTGTAAGGTCGGCGGTCAGAATCTTGTTGAGAAGATTGACAACGCCTTCTTTCGCTTTCATATGTGTCCTCCCTTCTTCTAGGCTGCAGGCCCTCACGTTCGGGGGCTCAAGGGTGAGTCATTCGTCCAACGATTTCCGCCGCGAAACTTCGGTTCATTATCAACGCCTTGATGCTATTCGTCAACCGGGCGGCCCGAGACGCGATAGCGTCCTGTCGGCGCTGATGATAGGCGCTCTCAGTCAGTTTCAATTGGATTGAGGAAACAAAGAGGAAAAACGAGAACGGCAGGTCGGCGAAGATGCGTCACGTATGCTTACCCTGCCTCGCGATAGCCACATTCTTCGCTACGGCATTGGACGCTGCGTCCAACTTGTTTGGTCGTTTTTTCAATGAGAAACGGGGCGCTACAAGTCGGGCAGGCCTTGTTAATCGGACGATCCCACATGGCATATTCGCATGCCGGATATTTACTGCAGGCAAAAAATGCCCGTGCGCCCTTCTTGGTGCGCTTTTGAACAAGATCGCCACCGCAGCCTGGCTGTGGGCATTTCACGCCCAACGAGAGCGGTTTGGTGGTCTTGCACTCCGGATAGGC
>JANOMG010000007.1:0-3226 GCA_031420175.1 Nitrospira sp. | reverse complement strand
ATTGTCAACCAAACCACTCTGGCATGGAGTGTGCTTTGCCATAAGCTTCATGGCACAAAGTCACACCATGTTCGGCGCACTCATTGCCCTCGGCGTCATCCTGATCGTTCCCCATCTGGTCCCGGCACAACAATCAACTGCCCCGCCCTCATCATTATCTACAAAGCCATTGACCTCCGAACACACCGAGTCCGAACTTCGTCCGTCTTGCGACCTCTGCAGAAAACCAGAACGGAGGCCGGGAAGCGATCTGCGTCCATACCGACATCATCGTGAGAAAGGACCGCGTCCGCACAAGCACGCGAAGGGAACCCATCGATCATTGGACCAAAGTATCAAGGCTACATTGCCTCATCGTCCACTCGTGCCCCCACAGGATTCAAAGACAAGAGGACCTGCTGAGTAACTAAGCTGAGCATCACAGAAGACTTCTTCCAAAGCGTACGCACAGCAAGGATGTCTACGACCGCCTCGTGGCCGATGTCTTCGTCGATGGGCGAAATGTGGCGGAGATGCTGGCTGAAGAAGGCTATGCGAAGCCCCGGTCCTAATCGTTGCAAAATCAACAAAAACACCCTTGGACTTAGATCGCCAATCCTGGCAGGATGCCACAAGGGTCTTATCCTGTATCGCAAGGCAATTGGCATCTTATACGGAACCAGATAATACATAGCTAGGCGTCGCCCAATACAACCATGTCGTACTTCATTGATCTGTTCTCACCAGAAACGTACGAGGCTTTTGGTCGGTCGTCGCAGGACGTGTCTGGTTTCCGCATGCGTCACAAGGGGATGGCCGAGCGCATCAAACCTGGTGACAACTTTGTCTGCTACCTGACGCGCGTATCGCGCTGGTGCGGGCTGCTGGAGGTCATCGAAGGACCCTTCATCGACAGCAAGCCGATCTTTGTCCCGGACAGCGACCCCTTTGTCGTCCGGTTTCGCGTCCGGCCCAAGGTATGGCTGGCCATCGATCAAGCACTACCAATTCATGACGACAAAATCTGGCAAGGCCTGTCGTTCACGCGCACCCTCGAGAAGGGATCCATTGGTTGGACGGGAAAGGTCCGAGGGAGCCTTGTGCGTCTAGACGACAAAGACGGCAAGTTTTTGGCTGACGCCTTGTCCGCTCAGGTCAAAGCGCCGAATGTCTATGCTCTAGATGAACTGGACTTAAAGAAACTCACGACGCATACGGTCAATCGTTCTGACAAGGTAGTCACCGTGTCTGTGCCTGAAGACACTCCCGCGCCAGAGGAGACAACGCCTCCGAAAGAAGCGGAATCGCGTGAGTCAATCCAAATTCAGTCCCTCATAGCTCAGATCGGCGCTCGCATGGGAATGTCTATTTGGATACCACGCGCCGACCGAGGCGGCGTACTCCGGGAGTGGAAAAACGATCAGCAGCCACTTCTTGATCGCCTTCCGCTCAACTACGACGATACAACGCTGCGCACAATCGAGCAGATCGACGTCATATGGTTGCGTGGCCGCTCAATCGTCCGAGCGTTTGAAGTCGAACACACCACCGCCGTCTACTCCGGCATCTTGCGAATGGCGGATCTCCTTGCGCTTCAACCGAACATGGACATCAAGCTTCACATCGTTGCGCCGATTGCAAAGCGAGAAAAGGTATTTCAGGAGATTCGTCGTCCCGTCTTTTCCTTGCTTGAAAAGGGCCCTCTCGCTGAGAGTTGCACGTACGTCTCATATGACAGTCTGCGAGAGTTGTCATCGCAGAAGCACCTTTCGCATTTCTCTGATTCGGTACTCGATGAGTACGCAGAAGAGGCGGAATGAACGCGACGTCTAACCCTTTGTTTCTTCGGACAGGCCGCACGCACGGCGCCTGCCCCGCCGGAACGCGGCTCTACGAAAAACACGGGTGGGGTCATTGCTTGACTTTGCACTGCGCCAGCGCTGCTGGCAGAATCTCCTGCCCGAGCCGTGACAAGAAATCCGTCCGTTCGGTCTCGTCATGAAAGATCGTCTGCTGGTCGTTGCCGCGAGCGGTGAGGTGGGAGAGCGCGCCCGGGTATTCCACGCGAAGGTGGCGAGCCATGAACGCGGATCCTCGGGGGAGAGAGGTGCAAAGTCAAGCAATGACCCCATCTCCTCTCGTTGTGACGCCGCTGAAAGAAGCGGGGTCTTATACGGAACTGTATAAGACCCTGCATGGATGAGATGCAGAGAAGAACCTCGAAAATATCACTTGGACTGAGGTCGTAATCCTGGCAGGATGCCGCAGGAGTCTTATCCAGCATCGCAAGGCAATTTTCATCTTATCCGGAACCAGATAATACATAGGTCGCCGGACCAAATCGCTCGAATGAACTCCACTGAGGTTGGGTTGTGGCGCTGACTTCCGGAACATTGGTCGACGGATCGAGGATGTACGCGGCGGCCGCCGACGCCATCAATGCTCGCTACCCGAACGCTCTTCATGTTCTCAGCCACACGCTCGGGATGGCCATTGAACTCGCGCTCAAGGCATTTCTTGTGCACCATGGGCTGTCGGAGCAAGGCCTGCGTCGGCTGGGCCACGACTTGGCAGGTCTACTTGCGGAAGCGGAAGCTCGCGGCCTTACAAGCACCGGCAGTCGGCACTTCCGCGTGAGCGTTCTTGGTACCAACTACGAGGATCGAATCTTCGCGTATCCATCCGAAGGCGTGCTCACCGTCATTTTGCCTGCGCGCCTTCGTGAGATCGCGAATGAGATCATCTGTGAAGTCTTCGAGGCCGTGAAGGGTCACCAACAGCTTGTCGCGCTGCAGGGTGAACCAGGGCTTGCTATTCAATCCGACTATCCGGACGACGTTAATGCGAGTGCGTGGACTCTACCGCCAGCAAGGCCATGACGAGGCGGCGGGAGGCCTGCTAACAAGCGGCTGCACTTGATGGCTGCCGAGGTAACATCTGGGTAAGTTTAATCGTTTGTTGCGCGGCCGCCGCAAGTGAGCCGCAGGGCATTAGCCCTCAAGGAGTCATCCATGGCGAATCTTCTCTACGTTGACAACTCGAACGTATGGATCGAGGGAATGCATGTTGCTGCCGCCAAGCATGGCCATGCTCCAGATGTCTGGGCTGCAGTGCAGAACCGAATCTGCGACTACAACTGGAAGCTCGATTTCGGGAAGCTCTTCCAGTTTGCAGGCGGTGACAAGGCGGAAGTCAAACGTGCCGCACTCTTTGGCTCACGACCGCCGAAGAACGACTCGCTTTGGAC
>JANOMG010000006.1:0-2310 GCA_031420175.1 Nitrospira sp. | reverse complement strand
CCTGCAAGAGGCTGATCACCACTTTATTCACGCTCACACCCTTCTTTTTCGCCCGTTGGCGGATCGTACGATCCAGCGAAGCCGGAAGGTTTCTCAACGTGATCGCTTTCATACACCCTCCATCTGCATCGTGATATGCATCATCACGATGCAAGATTAACAACGCTTCAAGCGGCTGTCAATGACAGGGCGAGAGAACTGTAGCTAGCACATCATCTGTCCGGTTTAGGGGGCCCCTCAAGGAGGGCCACGACGACACGGGCAGGGATACTACAGGAGGTGATGCTGGCCCTGTATCAGCCCCGCTATACGGGCTGGACCGTCAAACATTTCTATGAGCGCTGGCACACCGACCATGGCGGCACCCACTCCTCTCGCTGGACCCACGAAGACGCTCCAGGCGGCGGGGCAGGTCACGCGGGCCACTCGACGCGGGGTGCCTCGCAAGAAGCGGCCCCGCACACCGTTGTCTGAGATGAGGCTGCATCAAGACGGGTCGACCCATGAATGGGTGCCCGGTTGTCAGTGGGATTTGAGTGTGACGCTGGATGAGGCCCACCGAGAGCTATTCCGCCGTCTTGGTGGAGGAAGACGGCCCGCTGAGCCGTCTTCAGGGCGTGCGGGAGGTCCTCGAGACCCAGGGGCTCTTCCGTTCCCGCTCCACCGACCGGGGCTCGCACGACTGGTTGACGGCGGCGGGGACCGTCGACACGAGCCGCCCGACGCAGGGACCCCGCGCCTGGCAGCAAGGGGGGGACGCGTAGTCCGGCGTATTCGCCGGAGGCGCGGGGCCGGTCGGCGCGCGCCGTCCGGACCCTGCAGGACCGGTTGCCCCAAGAGCGGGCGCGGGCCGGGATCACGGAGAGGGCGACGGCCAACCCGTCTCTGCCCACGCGGTTTCTCCCGGCCTTCATTCCGTGGATCGGCACGCACCTCGCCGCGCTCCTGTGTGTGCACGAGGAACGGGGCGTGGCCAAGGATAACCCCGTGCGGTATCAGGGCACGAGTTTGCAGATCCCCCAGGACCCCCATCGGTTCCATCCGTGAAGGGCACGGTGCGGGTGCCCGCATATCCGGATGGAACCTTGGCCGTGTGCCATGGCCCTCGGTGTCTGGCGCGCTCCCACGCGGATGGCTAGCGCATCGAGACTGGACGAGCCCCACCAAGTCGCACTGGCCCGACCCACGGATCGGACGTCCCGCCGATCGTCCATCCTAGACCCACGATGCGCGCAATAATTTCGGCGCGCGGCTGACAGATGCGACAGAAAGAACCGGACAGATCCTGGGCTACATACACCGGACAAGTTCACGTACGATCTACAGTTGCTTGAGCAGGCCGGCGACAGTAGGGTATTCTCTGCCACCGCAGACGAGGGAGGGAATGTGTCATGTCAGCCAATTCGATGACCCCGAAGGAAGCAGCAGCTGCCCTGGTTGCTGCGATGCCGATCGGCGTGTCCGTTCAGCAGCTGGAGGAATATGGCATCGAGGCGACCACGGAGCAGGCTCAGGCGATCACACAAGAGGTGCTTTCCTTGAATTTGTTTTGGATCTTTGCCGCCATCGACGCACACATCCCTCACAAGTACCAGGCTGCATTGTCAGAACTCATCTTGGATACCGTGGAAACAGGATGGGGAACGACCGTTCCCATCGGTGGGGCTGCTTGGACCGCCTACCTCAACGAATGGCAGGTCCGTCGCCGTCAGTATGGTCGCCTGATTGAAGAGGGGGGCAGTCCGCTTGCGGTGAGTGCGCAAGCCGCGGAGCTGATGGAGGAGAAGCAATTGGTCACAGAAGGGGAGCGGCGAAATCTTCTCACCCTGCTGATCGATGTTGTGCCAGTCGACACCTACGGGCGGCTACTGGAAGATATCGGGTAATCTCCTGGCCCGCCGCAATTTGTCAGAGGTAGCGGTGACTGATAACTTTCCCTGTCCCGTCCAATTCGTAAAGCACCGGCGCACCAGTCGGGATATTTAACTCCAGCACCTGCTCACGAGACAGCTGCTCCAGCTCCATAATCAGGGCGCGTAGGCTGTTTCCATGCGCCGCGACGAGGATCGTTTCCCCTTTCAGGAGATAAGGCTTGATCGTCTGTTCATAGTAGGGCAACACACGCTCGGCTGTGTCCTTCAGACTTTCCCCCCCCGGTGGAGGTACATCGTAACTCCGCCGCCAGATCTTCACCTGTGCCTCACCGTATTTTTTCGCGGTCTCGGCCTTGTTCAATCCCTGTAGCTCGCCGTACATCCGTTCATTGAGAGCCTTGTCCTTCTCGATGGGGATGTTCGACTGACCGATCGC
>JANOMG010000005.1:0-17411 GCA_031420175.1 Nitrospira sp. | reverse complement strand
ATGCGTGGCGCGAATGACCGACACGCCGGCTTGCAGATACTCACTGCCGGAGTTCGGAATCGCAATCTTATCTTTCCATTTTGGATCGGCCAGGTCGAGGAGCGACTTCACTTGGTCCGGCTTGACCATCGTGGTGTTGTAGACCACGATCCAGAATCGCCCGGAGAGACCCACCCAGGCATTGTCCGGTGCGCGAAACTGCGCTGGAATCGCCCGTTCAACTTCCCGCATGTTCAGGGGGCGGAGGAGGCCGGCGGTCCGTGCCAACTCCAAGCTGCCGGCGTCGTTGGTGATGAGGAGGTCTGCCGAGGTGCGATCGCCTTCAGCCTTTAGCCGATTGACCAATTCCGTCGTGCCAGACGATAACAGCTCGATTTGAATGCCGGTATTTGCCGTAAAGACATCAAGGACCGGCTTGATGAGGCGTTCTGAGCGGCCGGAGTAGATCGTCAGTTTGTCGGCGGCCGGGGCGGAGGGCGGGAAGACTCCAGCCGTGAAGAGCAGCACGAGACCGAAGAGGATTGTTCGGCGCAATGGGGGCAAGGAGCATACGATTGGCATGGGGCGGAGTCCTTATGGAGTTGAAATTGATAAGCTCTCTCAAAATGATACTAAAAAAAATCTGGTGCGTCAATGGCGGCAGCGAGAACAGAGGCCGTAGAGCTCAAGTCGGTGGGTCTTGATGATAAATCCGTTCTGGGTGGCTACTTCTTCCTGAAGGCGCTCAATGTCGCAGTTTTCAAACTCTACGATCTTTCCGCAGTCGGTGCAAATAAGGTGGTCGTGGTGGCCCTTGTGGGAGACATTGTCGTACTGGGTCTGGGTGCCGAAGTGGCGGGCTTGTGCGAGGCCGGCATCGCAGAACAGATTGAGCGTCCGGTAGATGGTCGCGAGTCCCAGGTGAGGATCGGACTTCGCCAGCTGGTGATACATCGCCTCCGCGGTAATGTGCTCCTGTCGGAGGAAGGCGCTCAGAATCAATTCGCGCTGGCGGGTGACCTTGAGTTGATGTTTGCCCAGGTGCTCCTTCAGGGCTTCCATTTCTTTCACATGTTTACTCGCCATGACCATGCCCTCCGAATGGGACCTCATTAAAGACGAAACGGCCCAGCCGGTCAAGGGGCGTCGCGTCGGGAGTGGGAGACCGAGAGAGGAATTGACGGAGATCTCCGGCGCTGTTTATAGTGCGCCTTCAAAAAAAGCAGAACGAACGAGGCACTATCGCATGCGGAAACCCAATCAGATTACGGTCGACCGGGCTCTCCTGCTCTATGTCCTGCATCTGGCGGAGCCTCACGGGCTGCTCAGCGATGTGAAGCTGCAGCAGCTCTGCTTTTTGTGCGAGCTGCAAATGTTCGGCAAGGGATTCAAGGGCTTTCACTTTGAATTCTTTCGGTTCGCCTACGGGGCCTTCAGCAAGGACCTCGACAACGATCTCACTTCACTCCGCCGGAAAGAACGGGTGGAAAACTTCACGTTGTCGGACCAGGCACGGGAAGAGGTCATTCCCTTGTTGGAGAAGGGTATTGAGGGGGTCGAGACGAACGAGAAGGTCGCGGAGATTTTGAAGGCGGTCGTGACGGTCTACGGCCCTCAAGATAGCGGAGCCATTACCCAGTCGGTCGAGTCAGTTGAACTCAGTACGCCTCAGGATCCTGAATTCAAAATTCCGATCCGCGATATTGTCTTCCATACGACGCTCCTGGTACCGTCCCGTATCGAGGTGCAGGCGGAGTTTCTGCTGCCTGCGCCGGCGCTCGCCAAGCTCAATCAGGCGATGGGTTACGAACCCGTTAGCCGGTAGATCTCGCCATACTTTTTCCCCGCGTAGGATAAGAACGGTTCGGGATCGAGGCTTTTCCCCGTCACGCGTTGGGCCAGGTGGTCAGGCGTGAACATCCGGCCCCAGCGATGAATCTTCTGCTCGAGCCAGCGTCGCAGCTCCATGAGTTGTCCTGCCGTAATCTTTTCCTCCAGCCGTGGAATTTCCCGCTGGGCCTGTTCGTAGAATTGAACGGAGTACAGGTTTCCGAGCGTGTAGGTCGGGAAGTAGCCGAAGGCGCCGAACGACCAATGCACGTCTTGCAGCACCCCTTCCGCATCGTTCGCGGGGACGATGCCCAGGTATTCCTTCATCTTCCGGTTCCAGATCCCAGGCAAGTCCTCCGGGCTCGTCCGTCCTTCGATCAGATCCTGCTCGATTTCGAACCGCAGCATGATGTGGAGATTGTAGGTGAGCTCATCGGCCTCGACTCGAATCATCGACGGCTTCACGCGATTGATGGCCGCATAGAATTGCTCCCCATCGAGGGCACCTAATTGCTGAGGAAAGGTTTGTTGCAGCAGGGGGTAGAAAAAACGCCAGAAGGATCGCGAGCGGCCCACGCAGTTCTCCCACATGCGCGATTGGCTCTCATGAATGCCCAGTGAGACGGCCTCTCCAAGCGGCGTCCCGAAGTAGCGTGTGTCGAGCCCCTGATCGTACAGGCCGTGGCCTCCTTCATGGATACAGCTGAATACACAGGATTGCAGATCATGTTCGAAGACACGCGTCGTGACGCGCACGTCCGTCGGGTGAAAGGAGGTCGTGAAAGGATGTGCCGACAGATCGAGGCGTCCCCGTTCGAAGTCGTAGCCCATGGCGATCAAGACTAACCGGCCGAATTCCATCTGTCGGGTCACGTCGAAGCTGCGGAAGAGCACTGCATCGTCGATTTGAACTGAACTGTTCTGAATCTTTTGTAGCAGTGGAACAAGACGCGCCTTGATCTTTGCGAATAGCGGGCGGAGTGTGGCAATCGTCGAGCCTGGTTCATACACATCCAGTAACGCATCGTAGGGTGAGTCCTTATAGCCGAGATACTGGGCTTCCTGCCGTTTGAGCGACAGGATGGTGCGGAGGTTTGGGAGAAACATGGCGAAGTTGCTCGCCTTCTTTGCCTCGGCCCACACCTGTTGCGCCAGCGAACATTCCCGGCTGAGTGTCACCACAAAATCGGAGGGGAGTTTTTTCGCGCGACTATAGTCACGCCACACTTCACGGAGCAACGATCGAGAGGGCTCGTCCCAAGCATCTCCGGGGCTGTCACGAATCTCACCAGTCTCTGGATCGATCCAGGCGGCGAGCAGGCGTTCAATCTCCGGCGAGACCAGCTTCTGGTGCGCGATACCCTGGAGTGTTGATATCTGTTCAGCTCGTGCTGCGCCGCCGCCTGCCGGCATATAGGTCTCTTGATCCCACGAGAGGAGCGAGGCCGCGCTGTTAATGCGCTGGATCTCCAACAGTCTGGTCGTCAAAGCGTCCACAGTCTTCAGGGTCTTCACGGTAGGGTGTCTCCTCCAGGAATCGTCATGGTATGATCGCGCGCATCGGTGTCATCGGTTCATGCAGTGTACGCAACGAACTAGCCATTTTCAAACCAGGAGTGAGACCGAGGAATGAAGACCGTCGTCTCTGCCGACATTGAAGCCTATGCCCAGGCCCATTCCATGCCGGAGTCGGACCTCTGTTGCGCCTTGCGAGCAGAGACGCAGCGGCGCATGGAGGCTCCCCAGATGATGGTCGGGCCGCTCGAAGGGGCCTTCCTCAAAATGATGGCGCAGTTGGTGGGTGCCAGGCAGGTGCTGGAGATCGGCATGTTCACCGGCTATAGCGCCCTTTGTTTTGCGGAAGCGTTACCGGCGGATGGAACGGTGATCACATGCGAAGTCAATGAAGAGTCTGCTGCTCTCGCACGCCAGTATTTCGCGCGATCGCCCATCGGCAAGAAGATCGAGATTCGCATGGGGCCTGCGCTCGATACGATGCGCGAGCTCACGGGACCGTTCGATCTGATCTTTATCGACGCCGACAAGGTGAACTATCTGAATTACTATCGCCAGGCGTTGGATCTGCTCTCGCCGACCGGCGTCATCCTGATCGATAATGTCCTGTGGGACGGCGATGTCCTCAAGCTGCCGGCGCCGGATGAGAAGACGGCGGCCATTCAAGAGTTGAATCGAACGGTATCGAGCGATCCGCGCGTCTCCGCCGTACTCGTCACGATCCGGGATGGAGTTCTAGTGGTGAGGCCGAACGGTAAACGGTGAGGGAGGCTTCTTCATGTCTCCTGTTCCTTGCAAGCGGTTGCCTCGGACTGGCAATATCTGGTCCTCATACGACTCAAGTGATCGAGGCGAAGGTTTCGTTTGAGCGTACGGCCTTTGCGGTGAATGCCGATAATGTTTCGAGTCCGCAAGTCGAGGTGAGTCGTTCACTCGTAATTTTCAGTCTTGACTTGGATAATATTGTCGCATGAATAGGTTCGTTCCGTTTTATGACGAGACGTCTCCTATTGGTGTGGCGCGGTATCGCATGATTCCGATGGCTGGTCTAGACGATCGTGTGCTCGAGCGGTGGGACTTTTCCTAGCATGTTGAAGGCAGACAACGTAAGTTGTGTTCGCGGAGAACGCCGCCTCATGACCGCGCTGAGCTTCGCGATACAGCGGGGCAGGCTCCTCGCGGTGACGGGGGCGAACGGGAGCGGAAAAACCAGCCTCTTGCGTATGGTGTGCGGTCTGCTGCCGGTGGAGCAGGGACGCATTCTGTGGGACGGGGAAGACGTCCGTGCCTGCAGGGAACGGTACCTGGCTAGCCTGGTCTATATTGGACATGTGAATAGCTTGAAAGATGACCTGACGCCGGTCGAAAATGTTACGATTTCAGCGCGCGTGGCCGGTGAAGCGATCTCAGAAGGAAAAACCTGTGAGGCCTTGGAGGCGGTTGGCCTTGCGCGGGCCATTCACCGGTTGCCGACGAGGGTCTTATCACAGGGACAAAAGCGCCGAGTCTCACTGGCGCGCTTGTGGGTCTCACAGCGGTTACTCTGGATTTTGGACGAGCCGTTTGCAGCACTGGATGCGGCGGCGACCGGTCTGCTGATGCAACAGCTGCGGGCGCATCTCAATACCGGCGGGATCGTCATTGCGGCTACTCACCAAGAGATCGATGTCGGAACCGATCGCCTCGAGCAGCTGAGGCTCGCCGGATGAATCAGCGTGGCATGCTCGCATCCCTGCGTGAAATCATTCGGCGGGATCTCTTGTTGGCGCTGAGACGCCGTTCGGATGTGCTGACGACCGTGCTGTTCTTCATCATGGTCGCCAGCCTCTTCCCCTTGGGCGTCGGACCGGAACCAGCGGTGTTGCGGACGATCGCACCGGGAGTCTTGTGGGTCGCTGCGCTGCTCTCGTGCCTGTTGTCGCTGGGTCGTCTGTTTACGGCTGACTATGTTGACGGAGTATTAGAACAGATGCTGCTGATCCCACAACCACTGTCCGTGCTGGTCATCGGGAAGGTCACAGCGCATTGGTTGATCTCCGGGTTGCCGGTGGTGCTCCTCTCGCCGCTTCTTGGCCTGCAATTCGGTCTGAGTGGAGAGGCGTTGGGCGTCCTGACCCTCTCGCTCTTGCTGGGCACGCCGACGTTGAGTTTCATCGGGGCGATCGGTGCCGCGTTGACCCTTGGTGTGCGTGGCAGTAGTGTGCTGATTGCGCTCCTCGTATTGCCGTTGTTTATCCCGGTCCTAATTTTCGGCGCCGGCGCCGTTTCGAGCAGTGCCTCGGGTATCGGCGCCGCCGCGCATCTCTCGCTCTTGGGCGCGGGTCTGTTACTGGCCCTCGCGCTGGCGCCCTGGGCCACGGCCACATCGTTACGGATCGCGCTGGAGTAACCACGACTATGATGGGTCTCACTCACATCAATTGGTTCAAGTATTCGTCGCCGCAGGCTTTCTATCCGTTGGCTGGACGTATGATGCCCTGGTGCGCCGCCGCCGCGATTCTGTTGATCGGGGTGGGGCTCTATCTTGGATTCTTTGTGGCGCCGACCGATTCTCAGCAAGGACAGTCCTATCGCATTATTTTCGTCCATGTCCCGGCTGCCTGGATGTCGATGTTCCTGTACGTGATCATGGCCATCTGGGCCGGGCTCGGATTAGGCCTCAATGCGCGTCCCTCGTTCATGATGGCCCAAGCCATTGCCCCGACCGGGGCGCTCTTCACCTTTCTTGCGCTGGTGACCGGCGCGATGTGGGGCAAGCCGACCTGGGGAGCCTGGTGGGTCTGGGATGCCCGGCTGACCTCCGAACTGATTCTCCTGTTTCTGTACGGCGGGGTGATGCTGCTCCGCACGTCCATTGACGATTCCCGCCGCGCCGATCGTGCCAGCGCCGTATTTGCGCTGGTCGGGGTCGTCAACGTGCCCATTATTTACTTCTCCGTGCGTTGGTGGAATACGCTCCACCAGGGTGCGTCTGTCAGTATGACGGCTGCGCCAAAAATGGCGGCGACGATGTTCACGGCGATGTTGGTCATGACCCTGGGGTTCTGGATGTATAGTATTGCCGTCACCCTGGTGCGGATGCGTTGCGTGATTCTCGAGCGTGAGCGGCAATCCTCATGGGGGACGCACCCTTCTCATCAAGACGCGGTGGAGGTTTACTGATGCAGTGGGGGAGTGTGTCAGAGTTTGTCGCTATGGGCGGATACGGCCTCTACGTGTGGACCTCATTTGGCGTCACCGCTCTCTGTATGCTGTGGGAAGTGCTCGCCTTGTGGCGGCGACATGCGGCGGCACTTGCGGGAACCCGCGAATCAAATCACGATCAGCGAGTAGGACAACGATGAAACCCAGGCAGAAACGTTTTGTGCTCATCGGACTTGGGCTGGTGGCGTTGGCCGTGGCTGCCGTCTTGGTGCTGAATGCGTTCCAAAGCAACCTCGTGTTCTTTTTTACGCCGACGCAAGTGGCCAATGGCGAGGTGCCTCAGGGCCGCAGCTTTCGCATCGGCGGAATGGTCGAAAATGGAAGTCTCACGCGTGAGGGCGACGGCCTCACCGTTCATTTCATCGTGACCGATATGGCGAAGCGCGTTCCGGTCACGTTCAAAGGGATTCTTCCCGACCTCTTCAAGGAGGGGAAGGGCGCCGTCGCGCAGGGGCAGCTCGGGGCAGATGGGACGTTTCTTGCGAGCGAAGTCCTGGCGAAGCATGATGAAAACTATATGCCCCCGGAAGTGGCCGATGCGTTGGCCAAAGCCAAGGCGGCAGGAGCACAGAGTAGCAGCACGTTGGTCGTGAAACCGCAGTAGGACACCACCTTATATGATTCCAGAAATTGGTCATTTCGCCTTGATTCTCGCGCTTTGTGTGGCGGTCGTGCAGGGGAGCCTTCCCATTTATGGGGCCGCAGTCGGGAACGCGGCCTTGATGTCCGTTGCGAAGCCGGCAGCGCGCGGGCAATTCATCCTGGTCCTGTTGGCCTTCTGTTGCCTGGGATACGCGTTCGCCGTCAAAGACTTTTCTGTACTGTACGTCGCGTCCACGTCGAACTCCCATCTCCCCCTGCAGTATCGTCTCGCGGCCATCTGGGGCGCGCATGAGGGATCGTTGCTCCTCTGGACGTTCATCCTCACCATCTGGATGGTCGCCGTGACGTTCTTCTCCGCACATCTACCAGAGGCGATGCGTGCCCGTATTCTCGGCGTCATGGGGTTGGTCAGCCTGGGATTTCTCTTGTTCATGTTGGCCGTGTCGAATCCATTCGAGCGGCTGATCCCGGCCGCAGCCGATGGACGTGATCTCAATCCCTTGCTGCAGGATCCCGGCATGGTCATGCACCCGCCGATGCTCTATATGGGGTACGTGGGATTTTCCGTGGCGTTCGCCTTTGCGATTGCAGCCCTGTTGGGAGGCAACCTGGACGCAGCCTGGGCCCGCTGGTCGCGCCCCTGGACGACCGCCGCCTGGTGTTTTCTCACCGTGGGTATCGCGTTAGGCAGCGGCTGGGCCTATTACGAACTCGGCTGGGGCGGCTGGTGGTTCTGGGACCCGGTGGAAAACGCCTCCTTCATGCCCTGGCTGGCAGGGACCGCGCTGATTCACTCGCTGGCCGTGACGGATAAACGGGGCGGTTTCAAAGTCTGGACGGTGCTGCTGGCGATTCTCGCCTTCTCATTGAGTTTGGTCGGGACCTTCTTGGTCCGATCCGGTGTCTTGACCTCGGTCCATGCCTTCGCGACCGATCCAAAACGAGGCTTGTTTATTCTGGTCTTCCTCGCGATCGTCATTGGCGGGTCGTTGGTCCTCTATGCCTGGCGTGCCCCGCGTGTGGGGTTGGGGGGCGGCTTTGACATGGTCTCGCGCGAAGCGATGCTGCTAGGGAACAATGTGTTGCTGATCGCCGCCTTGGGATCGGTCTTCCTGGGTACGCTCTATCCCTTGTTTCTGGATGCGTTGGGTCTCGGTAAGATTTCAGTCGGCCCGCCCTATTTCGATACGGTGTTTGTACCCCTCATGACCCCGGCCATTTTTCTCATGGGAATCGGCCCATTGGCGCAGTGGAAGAAAGCGAGCCTGCCGGATTTGGCGCTACGCCTGCGTTGGGCCTTCGGCGCTAGCGTCGTCACCGCGCTGCTGCTCCCGTTCGTTCTGGGCAAGTGGACGCCGCTCCTCAGCCTGGGGCTGTTGTTGGCGTCTTGGATTGTGACGACGACCCTGGTGAATATACGGGAGCGAGTGAGCCGCCTCGTCGGCACCAGTGCCATGAGTGCTCTGGCAACGCTTCCGCGGGCCTATTGGGGCATGGTGGTCGCCCATTGCGGCATCGCTGTGTTTATCGTGGGCGTCACCATGGTCAAAGGGTTCGAGGTCGAACAAGATCTACGCATGAATGTCGGCGAGATCTCCACCATCGGAGGCTATACCTTCCGGTTCGATGGCGTTCAAAACATCACGGGGCCGAACTATACGGCGGCTCGCGGGATGTTTCACGTGAGCCAGGGGGGGCATGATGTCACCGACATGTTTCCTGAAAAGCGACATTATCCGGTTCAAAATCAGGCGATGACCGAAGCCGCGATTGATACAGGATTGCTGCGCGACCTCTATGTGTCGCTCGGGGAACCCCTCCCTGGGGGAGCCTGGAGTGTGCGGTTGTACCATAAGCCCTTCATTGACTGGATCTGGGGTGGTTGTTTGATTATGGCGTTGGGCGGGATCCTCGCGATGACCGATCGCCGCTATCGCTTAGCCGGGCGACGTGAAGAATCGCTCGTATCAGACCTGCCGCACCCGGTGGGACCAGAGGTCTCATGAAGCGGTTCCTCCTCCCTCTTGCGATCTTTGTGGTCGTCGTCGGGTTTCTGGGTATTGGGCTCACCTTGAACCCTCGCGAAGTGCCATCGCCGTTAGTGGGTAAACCGGCACCGGAGTTTGCCCTGCCACAATTACACGAACCTCAGCAGATGTTATCGCTGCAGGATCTGCGCGGCACAGTCTGGCTGCTGAACTTCTGGGCTTCGTGGTGCGGTGGCTGCAAGGAAGAGCATCCTGTGCTGATGCAGCTCGCAAAAACCGGCGAAGTCCCGATCTACGGCATGGACTACAAGGACCGACGGGACGAGGGGATCGCCTGGCTGCAGCGATGGGGGAATCCCTATTCGGTCATCGCGGTCGATGAATCGGGACGTGTGGGCATCAACTATGGAGTCTATGGCGTTCCTGAAACGTACGTGATCGATAAAGCGGGGGTGATCCGCTACAAACAGATTGGTCCGCTGGATGAGAGTATTCTGGACAAGAAAATCATGCCCCTGGTACGGGAGTTACAACAACAATGAAACGCCTGTTGCTGGCACTGCTCTTGATTCCCTGCCTCGTGGCGGCAGAGGAAGCGAAACCGCTGGCTGAGAACCCGCAGGCCGAGGCGCGTTTGAAGACCCTTGCCCTGGAGTTGCGCTGTCTGGTCTGTCAGAACCAGACGCTGGCAGACTCGACCGCGCCATTGGCCGAAGATTTGCGTCGAGAAGTCCGCGAGATGATCGCGAAAAATATGAGCGACCAAGAGATCCTCGACTTCCTGGTGCAACGGTATGGCGACTTCGTGTTATACCGGCCTCCGCTCAAGGCCACGACGACCTTTCTCTGGCTGGGCCCGTTTCTCTTGCTCGCGGTGGGAGGGGTCACGTTAGCCGTCGCGTTGCGGCGCCGAGCGAAGACGGTGCCCGATCCCGCGCTCTCCGATGAGGACCATCGAGCGGTCGCGCAACTGCTCTCGGAAGGAACCAAACGCTCATGACACTCATGTTCTGGCTCATCGCGTCGGTTATGACCCTCTGTGTGATCGGGCTCCTCGTGTGGCCGTTGCTCCGGCGAACGACTGCGATAGCCATGGGCGAACGTGAGAACAGACTGGCGGTCTACCGGCAGCAGTTTGCCGAACTCGAACAGGACCAGAAGAATGGGGTGTTGACTGACGAGCTCTCTCAGCAGGCGCGGCATGAACTCGAGCGTCGTCTGCTCGATGAAACCGGGAGCGCCGACACGGCGCCGGTAGCAGCACGATGGCAGGTCAATAGCCGTCTGGTCGCGGTCGTCGTCGCCATCATCGTTCCTCTGGCGAGCGTGGCTCTGTACTGGACGTTCGGGAATCCGCTTGCGATCACGCATCCATCCGCATCGGCGTTTTCGGCACAGGGCAACTCGGACTCCGACCGCATGAGTGCTGAAGGGATCGAGTCCCTGTTGGAAGATCTCAAGAAAAAACTTGAGCAAAATCCCAACGACGGAGTGGGATGGGCACTTCTCGCCCGCTCCTATGTGAGCATGGCGCGGTACAGCGAGGCCGTGGCGATTTACGAGAAAGCCGTCAGTCTGATTCCGGATGATGCCCAGTTACTGGCCGACTACGCCGATGCGTTGGGCGTCGTCCAAGGCCGTACATTGGAAGGGAAGCCGGAGTTGCTGATTCAGCAAGCGCTGAAGCGCGATCCACAGAATGTGAAAGCGCTGATGATGGTGGGCACCGTGGCGTTCGATCGAAAGCAGTATGTGGACGCGGCGAGGTATTGGGTTCAGGCGCGCGCGAACTTACCGCCTGATGCGGAGCCGGAGGTGCTCCAAGAGCTAGCCTCTGCCATTGAGGAAGCGAAGGGCCTCGCGGGGGAGAAGGGGACGGCGACTGCAACCGTCACACCAGCGGGATCCGCCAAACCAGCCGGGCAGATCGGACAGTCGCTTGCGATCGGCGGGACGGTCACCCTCGCGCCGCATTTGGCCAGTAAAGGATCGCCCACTGATACCCTGTTTGTGTTTGCTAAGGCTGTGGAGGGCCCGCCCATGCCGGTCTCGATCGTACGCGTGATGAAAAAAGATTTGCCCTTCACCTTCCGGCTCGACGATTCCAATAGTCCCATGCCGGCCAGGAAGTTGTCCGATGCAGGGACAGTCGTGATCGTCGCGCGTCTTTCGAAGTCCGGCGAGGCCATGCCACAACGTGGCGATCTGCAGGGGATGAGTCGGCCCGTGAAGCCTGGGGTGAAGGGGATCACCGTCGTCATTGATCGTGAAATCCCATAGCGCTCCCTCAACCAGCCTAGCCTATGGATCAGTCCTCCTCGCGGCGGCCCTCTGGGGCGGCTCGATTGTGGCGCAGAAAATCGCACCGGGCTTAGCGGGAAATAGAACGGTAACAGACCTCAATGAGGAAAGGGTGTGGTCGTGTGCGTCATGGCAGGAGTCCACTTTCAATTACGGCGAGGCAATGGCCGGAGGGATGTACGACGGAAGCGTGACGGTGAAGACCGACCCCTTGCCGGGAGTGCTGGCTGCGCGCACGGTGCCGCCATGGGCTTCCGCGATTTCTTTCACAATCGCGAGTCCGAGGCCCGCTCCGCCTGACTCCCTGTCGCGCGCAGGATCGCCCCGGTAGAATCGTTCAAACAGATGGGGCAGATGGTCCGGTGCGATGCCAGGGCCTGTATCGTCCACTTCCATCACCACTTGCCCGTTGTCCGGTCTGAGCCGTAGAGTGACCGTACCCTCTGGTGGCGTATGGGCCAACGCATTATCTAGCAGATTGATCAGCAGTTGTGTCAGTCGTCCGTTATCCCCCAACACGAGCGGCACCGGGTGAGTCTCCAGTGTGAGTCGAACCGCGCGGTCTTCGGCGAGCAGGGTCAGTTCCTTCACCAGCTCTTGCACCAGCGGTTCCAACGCCAGCGGGACCAGCTTCACGGGCGGGCGATCCCCGGCGAATTGGGCCAGCGTCAGGAGCGAGCGCGTCAAGGTGCTGAGCCGCTCAACCTGCCCCAAGTTGGTGACCAACGCGTCCCGATATTCGTCGGCGTTCCGGCTTTTGTGTAACGCGACTTCAATCGTGCCTTTGATGACCGTCAAGGGCGTCTGCATCTCATGGGCCGCATCGGCCACGAATTGACGTTGCCCTTCAAAGACTGTGTGCAGCCGGTCTAACATGGCATTGAACACCTGGGCCAATCGTGCAAACTCTTCGTACGGCGCATCCAATACCACGCGGGTCTTCAGCGAGGGGAGGGAGATCTGTTCTGCTGTGGCGGTGAGCACTTCGACCGGTGTCAGTGCCTGGCGGGCGAGCCAGCGACTCCCGAACCAAGCTGCCCCGACCATGGCAGCAGCTAAGCCTGCAAGCAGGAGGCGCAACAGGCGGAGGGTGTCCTGCACAAGACGGAGCGATGACTCCGTCTGAAGAATGTACTGCACGGTTCCCCCGAGGGTGATGGGGAGCGAGATGCGCCGGATAGATTCATTATTCGGCGTGGTGATGGTGTCGTAGGCTGTGCGTCCCTGTTGGACATCGGCCAATACAGCGGCTTCCAGTGAGGGGCGCACAATCACCGCCGCTCCTTTCCATATGATCGTTCCGTTTGGATCCAGCACCACGGTAGAGCGGGCAGCCTCACGTAATTCCTGCTGTTCGTCGTCTTCCAATGTGGTGAGAGTGCCGGTTTCGATTTCGACCCTGGCGGATTCTTGCTGGGCGAGGGCGAACAGTTCGCCGTCGATATGGCGATAGAGGAGGTTCGAGAGACCGGCGTGGATGAAGACGGCAAAGGCAGTCAGAAAGACGAGCATGACAGCCATAGCCGAGCGGCGGATATGAGTGCGGAACGCGACCATGCCTTATCCTTCCGGTGTTTTCAGCACATACCCGACGCCGCGAACCGTATGAATGAGAGGAGCCGAAAACTCTCGGTCGACTTTGGCGCGTAGCGCGCGAATGTGTACATCTACAATATTCGTCATGCCGTCATAGTGGATATCCCACACATGTTCGATGATCGCGGTCCTCGTCAGCACGCGATCGGGATTGCGAAGGAGGTATTCCAGCAATGCATATTCTTTGTTGGTGAGCGTGATCTCTTTGCCTGCCCGCCAGACTCGATGGGCGAGGGGGTCGACTTCGAGGTCTGCGACCGTGAGGCGCGGCGCGTGGTCGTTGCCCTTTCTCCGGATCAACGCGCGTACCCGGGCGAGCAGTTCGGCAAAAGCGAAGGGCTTCGTGAGGTAGTCATCGGCGCCCATGTCGAGGCCGGTCACCCGGTCCTCAACGGTTCCTCGTGCGGTCAGGAGCAGGATCGGCGTGCTGTTGCCGGCCACACGGAGTCGACGGCAGACCGTGAATCCATCGAGTTTGGGAAGCATGACGTCGAGGATGACGAGGTCATAGGGCGTGGTGCTCGCCATGAGGAGCCCTTCTTCGCCGTCTTGCGCGAGGTCCACCGCATAGTGTTCTTCGCGGAGCCCCTTTTGGATGAACCCTGCAAGGTTCGGGTCGTCTTCAACAATTAAGATGCGCATCCTGGTCCCTCTGCCAAGATTCTAGTCTCCTGGCGCGATCCGGGCAATCGGGCGTGAGGGCTGTTGTACCGTGTTGACGCCGGCACCATGCTCATAGACGAGGTTTCCGCCTGTGTGACAGGTCGCACTGACGGCTACGAGTCCGACGGTTGCCATCACCAGATAGGCGGCGAGGGCTCTCGTACTGAAGCGATTATGGAGCAGGACCGGGATGGAAGCAGTACCGCCATAATGCCGAGCGTGAGGTAGGCCAGCGCTTCATGGGTTTCGATGAGGGATTCGGCGACGCCGGCTTTCTCCGCCGTGCTTTCAGCTTGGCCTCCCTCAATCGCGGCGACGATGCCACCCAGGAGTCCCAATCCCAACAGCCAGAGAGCGGCTTCGCGGAGACTGTCGCGCGTGAGGGCTGTACTGGCCACATCAAAGAGGACACTGGCGAACAGCAGCGCGATCGGAAAATGGACGAGCATCGGATGAAGAGCAATCTGCATAGTCGGTTCTCCTTTGTCATGAGGCCACGTTGCGCGGGATCAGACCGGACCGTTCCGGCCTGATCCCGTTGGAGTCACTGCCGCACTTACTTCTTGTGGCTTCCTTCGTGCTTGGCCGCCTCCTTGTCTTCTGAGACCAGGCCCGATTGTGCGTCGACGGTATACTCCCGGCTCTCCCCGCTGTTGCTGACCACGGTGACCTCATACTCGGCCTTGCCGTCCTCAGCTTCCAGCTCCGCTTCGATGACCCGGCCTGGGTACTTGTCCGTGACGGCTTTGATCGCCTGTTCCAGCGAGACCGCCGTCTTGGGGATGCTTTCATGATCCTTGTCGGCGAGTGCCAAGCCGGCAAAGGCGGTGAGAGAGACTGCGACACAGGCTGCCATGATGACCTTCTTCATGATGAAACCTCCTTGTTGAATAAGAGTGAACCCACGCTGCTCAGGTATGCAGACTGTCTGTTCAACATGAGGGACCTATGAAGCGCAGATGAAGAATTCTTCATCGAAGCCCGCTCTGTCGAAAACCTCAGTTCCCACGTAAAAGGGTAAATGGCCTGTGCCCATGGGTGTGAAAGAATATTCCTTGACGGCAGAGGGAAACGACGGTATCCCCATAGTCCATGGCACCTCCCTCCACCAGCTTGGCCTATGGATCGGTCCTTCTCGCGGCGGCCCTCTGGGGCGGCTCGATTGTGGCGCAGAAAATGGCCCTCGGGTCGTTCTCCGCCGTCGAGGCATCGGTCCTGCGAGACGTCGGTGGGTTGGCGATCCTCCTGACCACCTGGTGGTGGCAGGACGGCACCTTCGCCAAGCTGACCAAGACGGATGTGTTCATGCTGGCTCTGCTCGGGCTCGGCGTGTTGGGCAACCACCTGTTCATTCTCATGGGGCTCAACTATGTGAGCGGGGCCGTGGGTGGAGTGATCATCGGATCGAGCCCGGTGGTGACTGCGTTGCTCTCGGCGATGTTGATTCGCGATGTCCCGTTGCGCGTCGTGTGGGCGGGTGGCCTCCTGTCCTTTGCGGGGGTGGGGTTGGCCTCAGTGGCGGGGTTCCAGGCCGCGGGCGATCAGCCGCTCCTCGGTAGCCTGCTGGTCTTTCTCGGCGTGGTGAGCTGGGCCCTCTATAGTATCGGCAGCCGACAGCTCATGGAGCGCCACTCGGCCCTCACCGTCAATTGGACGACGCTCCTCGTCGCCACGGTCCTCCAAATTCCCCTGTTGTGGACCGATCGCAAGATGCTGGACGCGGGACTCGGGTCCGTGACGCAGGCGGATTGGATGGCGCTGGGGTATCTGGTCCTGTTCGCCACGGCCATCGCGCAACAGGCCTGGCTGTTCGGCGTGAAGGGTATCGGACCCTCGCGCGCTTCCGTCCTGGGCAATCTGACTCCTGTGGCCGCCGTCGTGCTGTCTGCATTGCTGTTGAAAGAACCAGTGGGCATGAGTGAAATCCTTGGCATCGTGCTGATCCTGGTCGGAGTGTGGGTGGTCGATCGGCAGACATCCCGGCTCACCATTTAACAGGCTGCTGAAAAAGGAGGGAAAGGGTAGCCTGGTCGTCCTCCTGCTCGCGGAACAGAGGAGGGGATGGAGCCTGATGATCTTCTGTGCTCGCGCAACGCGCGGCCTCAGAAGGCCCTCGTTGGACGCGCGCAGTGGAAGATCAATCAGCCCCCATCCCTGAAGAGATCACGAGCGAGCTTGGAAGGATCATGTATATCGTTCGACGCGTGCAATCGAGGATCGACCAGGCCACCCTTTTGAGAGAGAGTGAAAAACCGCGGCGGCGTGGCTTGGGACAAGGCGCGTCTTGGCGCGCCGGGGTTGGGTGGGTGAGCAGCCTGGCCTTTTTGAGCAGCCTGCAAAGATTGATTGTTTTGCTTCAATCGCTGTTCCTGCAGTCTAGAGGAACGGAGGCATGTCTTCCCTCATGCCTCTGGCCCCTAGCCTCTCGCCCTTACTGCTGTGGTTGCAGTATGATACGGCTCATTTTTCAGCTAAGGAGCCCTGCATGCTGGAGCAACGCATCGAAGAAGTGAACAAAGCGAACCATGCCTTCTATGCCGCATTTGGTAATCTCGACATTACCGAGATGGATAAGGTGTGGGCGCATCAGGAGTATGTGACCTGTATCCATCCCGGCTGGTCGTTGCGTACGGACTGGCCTGCAGTGCGCGACTCCTGGGTTCTGATCTTCAATAATACGTTTTCAATGACGTTCGAACTCACCGACGTGATGGTGCAGGTGGCGGGCGACATGGCCTGGGTCGTCTGTGTGGAGCACATCACCACCCATCAATCCGATGAGCCGCAGCAGGCACAGGTATTGGCCACGAATATTTTCGAACGGATCGGGGATGAGTGGTTGCTGATTCATCATCATGGTTCGGCGGTGATGGGATGAGACGGTTCGCTCTCTGTGCTCGCGCAACGCGCGGCCTGAGAAGGCCCTCGTTGGACGCGCGCATTCGGAGGCACCCCGCTCCCCAGCCCTGGTTGTGGAGAGATAGGAAAAGAAAAGCGGTGCTCGTTCGACGGGCGCAGTGGGGGAACCATTCAGCCCATGACCTTAGGGGACTGGGAGAAGGGGCGGTGCTCGGTCGGTTCGCGTAGAGCGAGAGTGTGGTCGCTGATTGGGCCCAGCAGAGATGCAGCAGAGCGAGTTCCACGTGTTGCCGTTAGTGCAGTTTGGTGTAGAATACGCCCATGAGTTTGAAAGAACTTGAAGCCGAGGTGCTGAAGCTGGACCCGAAGGCGCGAGCTCGTTTGGCCGGCAAGCTACTGGCGAGCCTGGAGAATCTTTCCGAAGAAGAAAACACGCGACTGTGGGCCGAGGAGGCTCAGCGGAGAGATGCGGAGATGGATGTGAATCCTGGCTCCAGTTGCTCAGCCGCAGAGGCGTTTCGTGAGGCGCGGGCTAAATTGAAGTGAAATGGAGCGAGTCTCCTATCATCGCCTGGCCCGCCGTGAGTTGAATGAAACCGCACAGTTTTATAATTCTGAAAGCCCGGGCCTCGGATCGGCTTTTCTAGACGAGGTCGAGCGCTGCACCCGAGCCATCGTGGATTATCCTGAAGCCGGCTCACTGATCATCGGGTCGGTCCGCCGCCGGCTGGTTCTCCGGTTTCCCTACGCGATCCTCTATACGATCAAACAAAGTGGACTGCGAGTGCTTGCGGTCATGAACCTGAAGCGCCGGCCAATGTATTGGGTGGGCCGTGAATGAAGAGTAATGGGCTGAGGCGGTTCGCTCTCCGT
>JANOMG010000004.1:0-1592 GCA_031420175.1 Nitrospira sp. | reverse complement strand
CCGACGAATAGCGGCAAGTCCGCCCTCAAGGACGGCGTGATCCAGTCACTCGTGCAGCAGCATGGCCCGATCCCGCTGGTATTTGCCTCACAACAACAACTGCTCGAAGTCCGTGGTCATGCGGCCCATGCGCCCCTGTCTCATCCTGGGAAATGGCTCGACGTGGGGGAAAACGGCTACCTCACGAATGCGTATCTTGCCGACGTCTGCGCGGCGGCGCAGGCCAAGCTCTTCGTGTCCTATGCCACCGGCGGCGCAGAGTGGTATCCGGACCATCTCTCGTTCATGTTCAGCCAACGGAATCCCGCCCGCACCGCGCTCCTGACGGCCCACTGGGAACGGCCGGAAATGCTCAAAGATCTTCTCTCCAAGAACGGATGCGGGTATCATCACGGTCTTGCATTGGATCTGTTCCGCCGCACGGCCGATGGGCTGGTGGAATCGATGAAGACCGGAGAAGCCCTGACGCCCCTGTCGCTCTACCGGCTTGACCACAGCGATCCTCCGTTTATGGGAGCCAGTAGCCGAACCACACCATCTCGATAACTCGACAAGGACCTACTATGACCACGCGCAAGACTCAGAAGGCCCCGATCCTCGTCACCGGTGCCGCCGGATTCATCGGTTTTCATACCGCCATCAGATTGCTGGAGCGAGGCGAGCAGGTGATTGGACTCGACAACCTCAACGACTACTACGACGTGCGGCTGAAGAAGGCGCGGCTGGCGAAGCTGAAAGCCTTCAAGTCGTTTTCATTCACGAAGCTCGATCTGGCCAATCGGGCCGGGATGAAGAAGCTGTTCGCGAAGCAACCGATTCGACGCGTGGTCCATCTGGCGGCACAAGCCGGGGTGCGCTATTCATTGGTCAATCCGCATGCCTATACCGACAGTAACATCGAAGGGTTTCTGAGCATTCTGGAGGGCTGCCGGCATGCGAAGGTCGAGCACCTGGTCTACGCCTCGTCGAGTTCCGTCTATGGCGGCAATACCCAGATGCCGTTTTCGATTCACGACAACGTCGATCATCCGGTCTCCCTCTATGCGGCCAGCAAGAAGGCCAACGAACTCATGGCCCATTGTTATGCGCATCTCTATCGGATTCCCTGTACGGGTCTGCGGTTTTTTACCGTCTATGGGCCCTGGGGGAGGCCCGACATGGCCCTCTTCATCTTCACGAAGGCGATTCTGGAGGGGAAGCCGATCGAGGTCTACAACCATGGAAAGATGCGACGGGACTTTACCTATGTCGATGACATCGTCGAAGGCGTGATCAGAACCCTGGATCATACGGCGACGCCCAACCCTGCCTGGTCCGGAGACAAGCCCGATCCAGGAACTAGCTCAGCGCCGGTCCGGATCTACAATATCGGGAATCATCAGCCGGTCGAGCTGTTACATTTTATCGAGGTGTTGGAGCAGGCGTTAGGGAAGAAGGCGGTGAAGAAGCTATTGCCGATTCAGCCGGGCGATGTACCGGCAACCTATGCGGATGTCGAAGACCTGACGCGAGATGTTGGATTTGCTCCAGCGACGTCGATCGAGGACGGCATCGGGCGTTTCGTAAAGTGGTATCGGGAGTTTTACAAAAAG
>JANOMG010000003.1:0-3303 GCA_031420175.1 Nitrospira sp. | reverse complement strand
CCTGTCAGGATGCGGGATAAGTCCACCGGCATTCACAAACCGTGACTCGTGAAGCGCATCTCGTGAAGTGGGAGCAGCCGCTGGTTTTTCTCGTTTATGCAGTCTGTCTCAAGTGTCTGGTTGAACGAGACCAACTAAGATGAACAAAACACACCAGATGAACCAGATCAACCCGATAAGCCACGCTCCACGAGGAACGCTGTGCCGTGCGGTCTTGCACGATCACTGTGCGATCCGTGCAGGCACACACGGTTTCACCGGCGGCACACAAGATAGCGCCCCAAGCTCTTTTCAGTGGGTGAGAGGCCCCCGGACAGATTCGTGAGTCGCGGTACGGAGTTACTCTCTTCTCCGCTATGGAGAACCATCGCGCAGGGGTGCGGAACTTTATTTGCATGGTCTTCAGGAGACAACCAGGGAGAGAGTGACCCATGAAGACCATATCCTTCGTCATCGCCTTACTTCTAACAGGCTTGTCCGTCTCTCCGGCGATAGCTCACGCCGTTCCCGCGACGAGGTCCACATCGTCGGAACAGACGGTTCCCGAGCATGTGATTCTGTTTGTCCTGGAAGGAATCGATCAATCAGCACTGAAGGCAGGGCCGATGCCGGTGCTGGGCCGCTTCGTGAACGAGGGATCGGCGACGTGGTCAGCCCAGACCGTCACCCCTCCTCTCCGGCTGCCGGCTATGGCCTCCCTCCTCACGGGGCTGCCGGTCGAGAAGCACGGCGTCACATGGAATACCTTCGAGTTCAGCCGAGGCTATCCCCGGCCTCCCACGCTATTCGATTATCTCGACCTCAGCGGCGGGCGGGACAGCGCCATCTTCTTCATGGATGAATCGCTCTACCAGCTGGCGAAACCGGAGCCCTATACGGACTATCAGCTATGCGGGCCATTGAAGCCGGAATGTAGCCCGGAGCGGGTCGTGTCGTATATCAAGCAATATTTCAACAAAGCTGTGAGCGGGCACGGCTACGGCCATGCGGTTCTGGCGCTGCCGCACCTCCTCGTGGTGCATCTGCCGGATGGAGGGCGCGCTGGTGTCGCACAGGGCTGGATCTCGAAGAACTATCGCACAGCGCTCCGGTCGGTGGATTGGGCGATGGGCGCGGTGCTGGAGATCTATCGAGAGCATGGACTCCTGAAACGCACGACCGTATTTGTTACGTCCTTGAGTGGAACCGGCGCGGCACAGGGGCAATCCACGACGGTCTCATCGCTCGTCCCATGGATTGCCTTCGGGCCTGGGATCAAGGCAGGTCACACCATCCATCAGCCGGTTTCCATTATCGATACGGGCGCGACGGTGATGCGGACCCTCGGGCTTGAGACCTATATGGAATGGGACAGCCGTGCGGTCGAGGAGATTTTTCGCGACACCGGCGCCATCTCTGCTATTCCGACGAAGGGACGATGATTGCTCATGACTTCTTCCGAATATAGGCCGCGTCTCAATCCGCAGATCTGGTGCATGATCCTGGGTTGTGCCTGTGTCGCATGGACTGCATGGATGGGGTCTGTCGCCATCGCAGAATCGCGTGAGTCGTCGGCGAAGATCTATCCCATCATCATTGATGCCACGTCGTTGGTCTCGCAGAGTTGGTGGCACGTGCCGGGCGTGACTCCCTCGATCTGGACGTCCGATCCTGAAACGTCCGATGCCTATCGGACCTCGGATCTGCACGTGCTTCAATTACGACCAGGTCGGTACAAATTTATCAGCTTCACCTTCGACTTTCCCTTTGAGGTGACACCGGAGGGAACGGTGGAGTATGCTTTGTCGCTCAATCAATGCGTGGAGGGACGGGGCACACCGACCTTGATCGTGCGATGCAAGCGGACCTATCCGCATGGGGGACAACCGGAGTATCCACTCGCTCCATGAACCAGGAACAGAGAGGCACGATGGAAGCCTTGAGATTACCGAGCCCTCTGTGCAACATCAGCGGGACACGTTCCGGAGACGCTGAAGGCATACGGGCCTCGTACCCCTGATGATGATTGCTCAGCAATATGAATTCATCTGAACTAAGGACGGCTCAATAAATATGTGCGGGTTCGCCGGAATGGTCGGATTTAATGGTTTGCCAGCTGACAAGCAGGCAGTTGACCGGATGACCGCCTCGTTGCTTCATCGAGGGCCCGACGAAGGCGGCTTCTACGCGTCTGGGTCTGTTGGACTTGGCTTCAGAAGGCTGGCGATCTTGGACCTCACACCTACAGCCCATCAACCCATGATCAGCGAGAACGGTCAGCTCATCCTTGTCTTTAACGGGGCCATTTACAATTACATCGAGTTGCGCCAGGAGCTTCAGTCTCTCGGACACGGCTTTCGATCAACCGGAGACACAGAAGTTCTCCTCCACGCCTACCAACAATGGGGACCTGATTGTTTGCAGAGGCTCAATGGAATGTGGGCCTTCCTGATTTACGATCGACAAAATGGCCGTGTGTTCGGCTCTCGTGATCGCTTTGGAGTGAAACCATTTTTCTACTACCGTACCGACCATTACGCGCTATTTGCCTCGGAGATTAAGGCGCTCCGCGCGTCGGGATTGTATCAGGGCGGAGTCAACTGGAAAGTCGCCTCGAAATTCCTCTTACAAGGGGAACTCAACGACGATGAGGAGCGCTTCTTCACGGATATCCACCAACTTCCTCCCGGTACTGCCTTTGAGCTGGATATCGAAGGACACTGGAAGCAGTGGCGTTTTTGGTCTTTGAGCGCGATCCCCTCCAGGGACTGCACAGATCCCGTGGGCTCCTTTAGCGAGCTTTTTGAGGACTCAGTCCGGCTGCGAATGCGGAGCGATCAGCCAGTCGGCGTGACGCTTTCAGGCGGCTTGGACTCGACCGCCATCACCTGCTTGCTGGCGAAGCTCAAGGGTGGGTCTGAACGCGAACGAACTACTGCGCTTCACGCGTTTTCTTTCATCGCCAAAGAATTCGACGAATCTGCCTATATCGACGAGACCTTGGCTCAGACACAGGCGACCCTCCACCGATTTCAAGAAGGGCCTCGCGATCTGTGGGATAAGATGGCTACTGTCCTCCGGTTTCAGGATGAACCGGTCCATTCGCTCAACGCCATCGTCGGGTTTGACCTCATGAGGCTGGCGGCGGCGCATGGAATCCGTGTTGTGCTTGGCGGGCAAGGCGCGGACGAAGTCCTAGCGGGGTATTCCAGTTACTTTCCAGACTATTGGGAGATGCTGATTCGCCAAGGCCGTTTGGGAGATGCCTGGAACGAAATTCAGCTGCACACGTCAGCGCATGGCGGGTCGGCATGGAAGCGGTTC
>JANOMG010000002.1:0-8738 GCA_031420175.1 Nitrospira sp. | reverse complement strand
TTCTCCTCCACCAGCCGATACAGGTCATAACAGAACTGAGCCTGACGTTACCTGTCCCAACACACAGAGGAGAACCGATCATGTGGCAGCCGGAAAAGCAGGACAACAGACGTTCGACGCAATCCCTCTCGGACATGGAGGGCAATGTCCCTTCATCTCCTAACACCAGACCGGAATCGACAGAGGCCATCGTGGCCTTCGTCGGAAAAGGCGTCGAATTCAAGGGCACGATTTCCTACAGCGGGACCGTGCGGATCGATGGATTCCTTGATGGAGAGATCCACACCGATGGGACCCTGTTGGTCGGGGAAGAAGCCGTCCTCACTGCCAAGGTGAGCGCAGGCACCATCGTGTGTATGGGAAAGATCACCGGCGATGTCGTGGCCAAAGAAAAAATCAAGCTGCTCGCCCCCGCCGTGCTCAATGGCGGAGTAAAGACGCCGATGCTCTCGATCGAGGACGGAGTGCTCTTCAACGGTACGCTCGAGATGACACAAGCGGTTCGGGAAG
The DNA here is from genome assembly GCA_031420175.1 of Nitrospira sp. Classification (GTDB taxonomy): domain Bacteria; phylum Nitrospirota; class Nitrospiria; order Nitrospirales; family Nitrospiraceae; genus Palsa-1315. Next base: position 8,228 of record JANOMG010000002.1, on the reverse strand, counting down.
TACCCCGCGAATCGTCGCTCCGTTCCGTCGATGACCCAGGCATCGCACCTCTTAAACGAGCCACGGCCTAAGACCCATGAAACGTAACCTGACTGCCTCTCCTCTGAACGCACAACGACGTGGAGGCCCGGCTCGGATGCACAGGGACGACGAGCGACCTATCCGAAAAGCCGTCTGGGCTCATCACAGGGGGCGCAGGTATTAGGAGGATGCCATGTGGGCGTTCGGAAAAAGTCAGCCCGGGACAATGGTGGGGCAAGAAGATTTTACGTTCCTAGGAAGGGACGTCGTCTTCAAAGGCATCCTGACCTTGGAGGGAAACGTTCGGGTTGATGGTCAACTTGAGGGCGAACTCCACTCAACCGGGACACTGACGGTTGGAGAACATGCGGTCATCAAAGGCAACATCACGGCTGGGGTCTTAGTCACAAGCGGCAAAATCAAAGGGGATGTCACGGCCTCGAAAAAGGTCATGATCATGAACACGGGGATTGTGATCGGCGATATCCGCACTCCTGAAATTTCTATTGAAGCGGGCGCGCACTTTCACGGCCTGTCCAATATGGGGACTGATAAATGGGGCGAGGACCGGAGTGCGACGAACGAGAAGATTTATGACCTCGCCGTCCATCGCGGGAGACTGCGCGTGTCAGATTACTAACAGGACGCTAGGGACGCTTGAGCTCTTCGAGGGCAAACTGCTTGGGCAACATCACCGGGACCACGATCCCGATCGGGTCACCCCGTTTGATGGTCGTCGGCTTCGTGAGTTGCAGCAGAAAGTTCGCGGTGAAGGCGTCATAGTCCGGGAGCCAGTCGTATAAATTCGGCGTACCTTTATACTCTTGGGTCTTAATCCCCTCCCATACAAAAAATGTCCGGTCGGGATAGTGATAGAAATGGTTCGGCACGTCCTTCATCATCAAACCCACCTGCTTGGGATAGTAGAACCTGATACCGCAGCAGAGCTTGGGATACCCGCTGTTTAAAATCAAATCGACATAGGTTCCTGAAAACGTTTTATAGCCAAGAATCCTCTCTTCAGGCAAGATCGGTGGCGCTTGCCACTTGACCCCCTCGGCTGTTCGGCGAATCTTGCAATCGGCTGGAGACCGAATGAGCCAGCCGTACTGGCCCACCGTTCGCACCGGTCCACAATCATCGGGGATCACCTTGTAGCCCTCGACCGCCACCGTCCGCTGCTCGTTCAGCGACATCCCTGACAACAACGGCCGATGCGGCATGAAATCGAGCTTCAGTCGCTCCGGTGCGATGGCAGTCGAATACTCCCGCTCCCAATAGATGACGATCTTGTCGCTCGGCTCCTCGCCCGTAACCGATTCTGTCGTCAGTCCACTCATCGCGACAACCGTAATGGATCAGGGACACTGAGTGCAAGCATGTTAGCCCTTCTTCATGTGGAACAATGTCAGACCCGCCCTCAGCCTCGCTTTCGGCAGGATCGTGCGATGCATCCGAAACGTGGGAAGCTGTTCGACCGGTTCTTCCCAGCAGATGTGGAGTCCATGCGACGAACCCTGCCGGCCCAGCAGTGCCGAACCGATGACGAAGGCATGGCCTCCTCCCCGAAGAGTTTGACTGATCTCCTTCATACATTCGGCCAACCTGGCCGGTTGGTCTCCGCTGTCATAGGGCACCCAGTGGTAAACCAAGTCATAGGCGGGAAGGGCTTCCGGCTCATGCGGAACTTCGTCCGAAACGAATCGAATATGTGAGAGCCAGTCCCACCGCTGCAACGACGCGCAGACATTCCAGAGTTGTTGTGCCTGCTTTTGGGCAAGGGCCGCATCATAGATGCGTACGGTATAGTCTCTCGGTCGATCGAACAGGATGCAAGTCGCAATCACCGCGTCGCCATTGTCAATACGCACGCGCTCGGCATGCGAAATAACCGCCCCGATTTCACGATCCTGTTCGCCAAGATCTTGCAAATAATCCGCCACGAATGGTTGCGCCGCACATTCACTAATTTCAGATTCGTCTTCCGGATAGAGTAACACGGCGCCGTAGGCGTCAGTAGGAGGGATGAGCGGAACCCCCTGAACAAAAACCGATCGCCAATCGACTGGGCTCATGGCCACTGATCCGCCAGATTGTTCCTGGCTCCCCTGCGGCAGGGTCACAACCAAGGTCGTTTCACGCTCGCGATCCTTTAGGATGACCTGCCCGCCGACAATCTCTGCGCTGCGATCGCAGGGAAGAACTCGACGGCCTTTTCGACTCATGTAAGACAGCCCGGAAGAATCTGACGCCACCGTCACCTTGTGCAACACTCCGCCTTGGAGGGTCAGACAAGCCCCCGCACTCTGGTCGAAATATCGAATTGGCATTGTCTCTGTCGGCAACCAGGTGACCTGATTAGACCGTTCAGGATTCATGAACAGCGTGAGCGGATTAGCCCCCCCAGGCGCCTGCGGAGTAAAGAAACTACTAAACAAGCCAAAGGCCGCTTCAGACGGATAGGCGGGAATACCCCGATAGCGTAGGGGCCGAGGGGTTGGATTCTCCTTATTCTGATCATCATAGAGGCCGCGAATCAATTCAAAGACCGCAGACCCTGTTCCCGGCAACAGTGACTTAAAGAGTTCGACGACTGGCAGAAAATCGATAGAGGGCCAATTCATTGCTCCCATACAGGACATAAAGCTGGCCCGCTCGAAGTCCCCGTCCTGCAGCACATAGAAGGCATCTTTTCGCTGGCGAATCGTCGCGTGGCCCGTTGGCCCAATCACCAGATCCTCATCTCGATAGAAGAATCGCACGTCCTCAATCGGGACACGAAGCCCCTGCGCGGCCATCGCACGTAAATCGTCGGCTGTGAGCCGTTGCCAACCAGGCTTACTCGCGAGATTGAGGCTGGTTTCATTCACCAATCCAGCCGGCTTCAACCCGACCCATTGCCCCCAATCCAAACGGATCCGAGCGCGGCAGAGGATCACATCGCCTCTGGCATCAGTCCCCCACTCGCATTCATGTAACGGGTTTCCTTCTGGATCGGTTGCCAGAAGTCGGCGACCGTCTGAGCGATAGAAAATGAGATGGCCAGTGGCCTGGCGGACCACTCGTCCACCCGCCTGTTCGAGATCCTGTGCGAAGGGGAGATTAGTTGAAAAGCACAGATGACCGGACGTTCTCAGTGCGACGGAGAGTGGATCGGAGGACATCTACTCGCGGACTTGTCCGCTCCCCAAGACGATAAACTTGAAGCAGGTCAATTCTTCCAGCCCCATCGGGCCTCGGGCATGGATGCGGGACGTGCTGATCCCGATTTCGGCTCCCAGCCCGAACTGATAGCCATCGTTCAACCTGGTCGAGGCATTCACCAGCACCGCGCTAGCATCGACCTCACGCAGGAACCGCATGGCCTTAGGATAGTCGGAGGTCACGATGGCTTCCGTGTGGCGTGAGCCATACTTAGCAATATGCTCCAGGGCCTCATCGACGTTCTTGACCACTTTCACCGCTACGGTGAGGTCGAGAAATTCTTTTCCAAAATCATCGTCGCTCGCGGGCTTAGCCGACGATGACAACTGACAGGTCTTCTGACAGCCGCGAACCTCGACCTTGGCCTCGACCAACTTCTCGATAAATGGGGCGAGCCAGTTGCGCGCAATGCCCTGATGGACTAAGAGTGTCTCCACTGCATTGCAGGTCGACGGCCGCTGCACCTTTGCATTGAAGCAGACCCGCTCCGCCATGGCCGGATCAGCATCGGCATCGACATAGATGTGACAGACCCCGGCGTCGTGTTTGATGACAGGGATCGTGGCATGCTCGGTCACGACGCGCATGAGTGATTCGCCGCCGCGCGGGATGATCAGGTCGATGTAGCGATCTTGCTTCAGTAAAAGAGGGACCAGCTCACGTTCGGACCGCGCCACAAAGGTAATCGCCCCGGCCGGGACACCGGCCTTCTCTGCCGCTTCTGCTAAGACCGTCGCAATCGCGGTATTCGAGTGGATGGCCTCGCTCCCTCCCCGTAACACGCAAGCGTTCCCGGATTTCAAACAGAGCGCGGCGGAATCGGCCGTGACGTTCGGACGGGACTCATAAATAATGCCGATGACGCCGATGGGAACCCGTACGCGCCCTACTTGCATCCCGTTCGGCCTGGTCCACATCTTCGGCATGTCCCCGAGAGGATCGGGAAGCGCAGCCACTTCACGCAAACCCGCAGCCATCTCGGTGATCCTCTCGGCGGTCAAACGGAGCCGGTCCCCCATCGCCTGCTTCTCCGGCTCAGTTCCGAAATCCTCCAGATCCAGTTCGTTTGCGGCAAGCAACGCATCCTTCTGTGCTTCCAACGCCTCTGCCATCGCGAGAAGAGCCCGGTTCTTGACGGCAGTCGAAAGCGTCGCCAGCCGGCCAGCGGCCTGTTTGGCTCGCGTGACCAATTCATTGACATACTCTGGAATCGGTACGGGAGGCGCAACGACTTCCACGCCCGTTGATTCTTCGATGGGTTCGAGCGACGTGTCCGTCTGATTCGTTTGGTCTGACAGCATAAAAAACTCTTCCCCAGTGAGACTTGAACAGGGACAGGATACAGCGGGAGTTTCAACGCGGTCAAGGCGGCCATTGTGGGCCGTTTTCACCTCGGAATAGACCACGGATGGCAATCGATCACGCCAGCGCCGAAGCCTAGATCACTTTCTTGAAGTATTCGATCGTACGAAGGAGGGCATCATCGAGCTCTACTTGAGGCTCCCAGTTCAGGAGACTGCGCGCCCGCGAAATATCGGGTCGTCTGACTTTTGGATCATCGGCAGGCAATGGGTTGTACGTGATGTGACTCGATGAACGGGTGAGTTTCAAGACCAAATTCGCGATCTCCAAAACGGTCAACTCACGCGGGTTCCCGATATTCACGGGATCGTGCATGCTGGAGCCATCCTCGCCGTCTTTCTGCCTGAGCAGAAATTTTCGGTCCGTACGTTGCTCGACCGTCTTGTCTGAATCCAGCATCAGCAGCGAGGTAATGCCGCGGACCAGGTCCTCGACATAGCAGAAACTCCTGGTCTGGGACCCATCGCCGAATACGCTGAGCGGCTTTCCCTGGAGTGCCTGAACGATAAAATTAGACACAACCCGGCCATCGTGCGGGCGCATGCGTGGACCGAACGTATTAAAAATACGCACAATCCTCGTATCAACGCCGTGATAGCGATGAAACGCCATGGTCATCGCCTCGGCAAACCGTTTAGCTTCATCGTAGACCCCACGTGGGCTAATGGGGTTCACATTCCCCCAGTAGCTTTCCGGTTGGGGATTCACGAGAGGATCACCATAGACTTCCGAGGTGCTGGCAAGGATAAATCGCGCGCCTTTTGCTCGCGCCAACCCCAGCACTTTATGCGTCCCCATAGCCCCGACCTTCATCGTAGCAATCGGAAACTCCATATAGTCTTGAGGACTGGCAGGCGAGGCAAAATGCATCACGGCATCCAGGGCTCCCTCAACATGAAGATAGTCGCACACGTCGTATTTAATGAAGGAAAACCGGTCGTGCCCAAGCAAATAGGCAATGTTCTCCATCCGCCCCGTCAGGAGATTGTCCATACAGATGAGGGAATGTCCGCCTTGCAGCAGCAAGTCGGAGAGATGACTCCCGAGGAACCCAGCTCCACCTGTAATAAGGATACGCATACGATGACGCCTCTTTTACGCTTCTCTCGTCGTGAATGCCATAACATTTTCAGGAGTCGATAGGGGGGCGCTGGCGGGGATTATGGATTCACGCTCGGCTGCCCCTGAGTTGACTGGGGGACAGACGTGCCGCCGCCAGCTGTAATTGAGGATCCTGTCGTCGATGGTGGCACAGCGCTAGGAACAATCCCTTGCGGCACGACCGGAACTGATGAGGGACTCGGATATTGGAAGACCCAATCATGATAGGAGGCGCGTCCCTCAAAATGCCTGACGGCAGCTGGAAAGTCATGCTGCCGGAATGGCTTCGCGTGACTCTTACTCCGCACGCCCATGATACCGCCTGTCGGCGCCAGGAGATATTCCCACTCCCCATGCCCCATGGGATCAAGATAGACCTTGCGTAAAAATGGTTTGGGCAATCGCGTGAGGTCAACCAATGACTGGGGATAGATCTCTCCCGGCATCACACGGCCCGCCTTGACCGTCGCGGAATAGAATGCGAGGGCATTCTGAATCTCAATCCCTTTGGCCAAGAGATCCGCCTCGAGTTCCCGCTGGACGATGACCTTCCATTGTTTTGCTGCAGCAGTCGTGGCGATGCCGATCAAGACGATCGCAAACATGAGCATGAGGTAGGTCACACCTTGCTCGCTGAGGACTCGTCGCTGTCGGCTGATGAGCATAGAACCGTTAGGGCTGTACCGGAGCTTCCTCGGAGAGCAATACCGTATGCTCCATTCGTGAGGGACGGTCTTGCAACGTCACACTCTCCTGCGTGATGGCCTTCACGACGACATGATCTTCCACTGTTTCTCCAATCCTGACAACATGGAGATCGTCATTCTTCGTGAGCACAGCCAGTTCGCCGTTTCTTCGCCACTCTTCTTCCATACGCACAAACCCGAGATAGTGGAACTGTGCCAATCCGGCAAGGGCCGCCTGTTGGCGCAGTGCCTGCTCCGACCCAGGATCGAGCTCTGACTGGTTTGCCAGAGCAGCCTCCGGGTCAGCAGAGCGAGGCGGTGCAAAGATATTGCGTGGCGGCGTGAAGGTCATCTCTCGTTGAGTCCGCGCTGCTGCGAGGAGATCAAGGTGCACGTGCAATCCATCGACTGTTCCACGTCGTGCCCGGGCCGGGGAAGCTGGGCCACTCACATTCGTCAGCGGCACACGCGCGGGCTCTTCCACGGCCAGCCATTGCCAGGCAACAATGCCACACCACAATAGGCCAAGCAGAGACAATGCCATCACTTTTTTCCGATTCGTCATCATCATGTCTCAGCGCTATTGAACCGTGGCCTTGCCAGGCTCGCCACGAAGGTACGTGGCAATCTTAATGTTGAAAGTCAACGTCTGGTCCTGCTGGGCGCCTGAGCGTACAAGCTCCAAATCCTCAATGTATACCAGCTCCTCAGCCGTCTCTACGTCATAGAGAAACCGGCGAAAATCCTCGTAGCGACCGGTCATCGTGCCCTGAAGCACACCCTTACTTGTGTTGGCCACCGGCGTGGGCTCAGTCTTGTAGGAGAGCGCAGGGAGGATCACACGATCACGCTTCGCCTCCTCAGTAATGCCTAGCGCTAAGGGAGCAAAGTCCCGTTCAACCGGCAAGGCCGACCACACCTGCGCAAGATCCTTCCACGCTTTCTGAGCCTCCTTATGGTGTGCGAATTCTTGACGGGCTTGATTCCATTCTAACTCCAATTTCGCCCGACTCTGCTCGGTCCCATCAACCCCAACGGTGCGGACCGCCCACAAGACTCCGGACAACAGCAACAGCAACGCGAGCCATGGGATCAAGATCCCGTAGGGCTTTCGCAACTGTTGTAGGATGAAATCCATCATGTCGCTCTACACACCCGGTTGCCGATAACGCAGGGTCAGGTCGAACTCAACCAAGCCACCAGGCCCCACCCGATGCTGGCCCAGCACAGGATCGCGGAAAACGGCGTGGTCTTGCAATGTGACCGTCAATGCCGTCACATCTTCGACCGTCACCGCCAAGCCGGTCATGTGTACGACTGCGTTCCCCGGATCCAGGCGTATACTCTTAATCGACACATGCTGGGGAATGGCCGTTTCAAGAGCAGACAGAAACTGTGTCCAGGAAAAATTCCGTTTTGTGAGCAACTGGTTTGCCAAACTGACTTCAGCCGGTAGCTGCTGCAATGAAGGCCCGGAGAGATCGATGCCTTCCTGTTGGGCCTCGGCAAGGAGCTGATGATCTTGCATGCGGACATGATCGAGGCGTACTTGCATGTCGTGCTGGTCACGTATAATCATCACAGTCTGGGTCACACTCCAGAGGATTGAGACCCCAACGATCCCGCTTAGTGCAACCAGCACCAGACGAGCAGGCGCAACATACCATCGGTATTGGCTACTCAGTTCGATGTGAAAATACCGCGCCCCTCCTGGCTTCACCATAAAACCGCTCACCCTACCGGCGAGCCCACGAAGGAATGTCCGTCCAGGTGCCATCGTCTACATCACCCCCGCCACGACAGGGAGCGTCGCCCATGAAGTACTCCCCCCGTCATGTGTCCACCCCACCCGTT
>JANOMG010000001.1:0-3660 GCA_031420175.1 Nitrospira sp. | reverse complement strand
TTCTTGTTCTGGGGCTATTGTCTCTACTCGGAGCCGCGTTTTTCTTGCCCATCCAATTGGTCGGGAGCCGCGCCTTCACGCTCATACTGCTTCTCATCGATACCTTGATTACCTCCAGCATTACTAACCAGTCTCTAGTTTAGACTACATTTATCTCACTGCCTATGCTATCGTGGGAGCATGAAGCTCGACGGGCGCACACTCAGCCACGAGATGTCCGAGAAGATTCGTCACATGGCGGTGGAGCGCGTCAGAGAAGGCGAGAAGCCCAGCGTGGTGATCAAGAGTTTCGGGTTGAGTCGCACCTGTATGTATCCCTGGATTCGGGCGGCCCGCAACCCAGGCGTACGCGCATTGGCCGCGCGCACGCACCCAGGGAGAACACCCGCGCTTACCCCGCAGCACAAGGTACGGGTTCGCCGGTGGATCTGCGGCAAGGACCCACGACAGTACGGATTCGACTTTGGACTCTGGACGCGGAAGATCGTCGCGGCCCTCATTCACGAGAAACTAGGCGTGACGTTAGGGCTGACGGCGATCGGGCGGCTCTGGCACGAACTGGGGATCACGCCGCAGAAACCGCTCCGACGCGCCTACGAGCGCAATCCGATCGCAATCGAGAGCTGGACGCGCAACGAATATCCCCGCCTAAAAATCCGTGCCAAACGACGGAGCGCGGAGATCTTCTTCTTGGACGAGGCGGGCGTGAGGTCGGATCAGGTGCGGGGCCGGACCTGGGGAGAGAAAGGCAAGACGCCGGAAGTGCCCACGAGCGGACAGCGGCAATCCATCAATGCGATCTCAGCCGTCACTGCACGCGGCGCCTTTTGGTATGAGGTGTACGCAGGGCGGTTCAATGCGACGAGATTCAAGGAGGAGTTCCTCACGTCCTTCATGCGGGGTAGAAGGCGCCCCGTCTTTCTAGTCGTGGACGGGCACCCGGCGCATCGAGCGAAGATCATCGCGTCCTACGTCACACCATTAAAAGGACGCCTGGAGCTGCACTTCTTGCCGGGAGACGCGCCGGAACTGAACCCGGACGAATTCGTGTGGAACTATGTCAAACGCGAAGGCACCAGCAAGAAGCCGCTGAAACGCAACGCATCGCTTCGGCAGAGGGTCGAAAGCGATCTCGCCCACATCAAGCGCCGACCCGCGTTGGTGCGCTCGTTCTTCAGAGCGCCAAGTGTACTCTATACTAAGGACTGATTAGTATTTGCGCGCCATCCGTAAGCCTTTTTTCAATTAAGAGACTGAGTCTCACACACAAGGTACAGCCCGAGAGGAGTAATTTTTAAAAACAGGTAGGTGTTTTCAATTAAGAGGCGACCAGCTGAGATGGCTTGAGAAGGATTGTGTGGTGAGCTAATCCGACATTCCCATCTCACGGATTCGTTACTTTCCCCGCGGGGAAGAGCTTCCGATCGAAGTCGACGCGCTGTCAGAAAGACAATTGGGTGAGCAGGCAATCGCCTCGCTCACCCAATTGTTGCAACCTGTGCGTCGGTTATCGATCCTTCGAAATCGCGAGAACGCGGCCCTCTGAATCAAGCTGGGCCTCCACCATATCCCCCTCTCGCACAGTCCGGCCCATATCCTGCGACAGCGAAATAGGAATATCTTTGCCCTGTGGATCTCTCACACGATAGTGCTGACCTCCGTCGACTCTACCGGAGGCCTCATCGCTGATGAGCTCACCCTTGACGGTTCTCGTCTGGGTGCCGGCCATTGAGTTTGTACGGACGGCTAACGCGCCGGTTGCCCGGGTGTCAATCGGTCGCATGCCACCCGCTCGCGACAGATTGATGCGAGCGTTCTCCACATGAGCCGTGGCATCCTGCACCGAAGCGCCTTGTGGCTGGCTCAACGTCTCTCTCAACTCGATGATCCCCTCATTCAGTCCCGGAACGTTCCCCGCGCGTTGAGCTTCCTTCGCCCGCTCCAACGACAGTTGGGCTTGTTGGCGCATCTCGGGTGCATTCCCCAGATGCCCGGCGATCTCTGCTGCTCGAGCATGGGTTACTGCCTTTCCGATGTGGCGATCGAAGAAGGCACTCTCTTGGGTCACATCTACGTTCTGGAAGCTGCTCCCCATTTGTTGGTGGGTCTGGCGGTATCGAGTTGGACAGGAGGGATCGTCATAGATCACATTTCCCTTGGCATCCGTGTGAGACGGGCAGGCCGCCCTGGCTCCAGCTGTGGAATCATAGGCGGTTCTGTCGCTCCCGGTCCTGCTATCGCCCACCTGACGGTTCGCTGACGCACAGTCGCTCGACCCGGTTGAATCACCCTTTTGATCCGCACAAGGCACTATGCGATCGGAAGCCACTCGATTGTCGTCTAGTCCCGTTCGATTGGTTGGCACCGGTCGCTCGTTGGAAGCCATTCGATCAGTTGAGCGGCTTCGGTCGTTGGAGGACGTCAAACGGTCCTCTTGGTAGGCACTGCGGTCAGATGCGACGACATTGTCTCGTACGGGCTGATTCGCGCTCGTGCGCGCATTGGGCTGGGACGAACATGCTACGGATACGAGCGCGAGTATCAGGCCTCCCGCAAGTGTTATGACGGGTTTGTGATGTATCATAGGGCACCTCCATCGATTTGAAAAAATGAAATTCCTCGATAATCCGTCTTTTTTGACATGAGAATTTCCTGTCAGTCTCGCCACAAAAGAGCCAGCGCCCCCTCCCTCGTTCAATCAAGAGAAGGAGCGCCGGACATGTGGGGCTGAATTTACTTGTTGCCGACCGGTGGTCCACCCGGGCCACCCCCGCCCTTTGTCTCGCCATGTTCGCCAAGGGCGCCGCGGTCCCCCAAGTTCTGTCCCTCGCGTACTCCTATGCGTGATTCACTGTTTCGCAAGGTCTGTAATTGCTCTTGGAGCGCCGAAATGTCCGGAGAGAGGTCGGTCGCCTTCGTCTCGAGCTGTTCCTTGCTCACATTGAGCACCACGTTTCCCTGTTCCTTGTTCACCTTGAAGGAGCTCCAGGGATAGGCTTTCATTTGGCCGGTATCGCCGATTGAGATCATCGCATACTCAATTCTCTTGGTCTCAGAATCCATGATGAGCTGCTCCAACTTGCCGATTTCCTCACCTTTTTGATTCTTGACCGTGTCGCCAATCATCTCACTATTCACTTCCACCTTTTTCCCTCTGGCAACGGGCATGATTGTGTATTTACTCGGGATACCGCCTTCGCCTTTGGTGTTGGTCATATCCGTCTCGCCCGCCTGGGTCGCTCCCCGTGGCTTCGGCGACTCGCTCGCGGTCGGGGGACTATCCGACTTCATTTCGGCATGAGAATATGTGGCGAATGGGAGACTCACCAATCCCATTCCGATGAATACCATAACTATCTTTTTCATGATTTGGTCTCCTTTAATGTGTGAGGTGCTCGTATGTGGATACGATGAATATGATGTCATGATAAGCCACTGGACACGTTACCGTCTGATCAAAATTGCTCATGTGTAGAGAATCAGAATTGTGACGGGACGCTACTGATTTCTGCGAGCTCGGTTTCCATTCCATCGGCCATTGTAGGCTGCGGAACAACCATTTCTGGACAGCGGAAATCCGGTGAAAATCGGTTGCCGTATGTTGTGAGATACGCTTCACGGATGTCGAACGCGCCACGGGCAGATGATATCGGTCATGAG